>JBAWVW010000020.1:0-28408 GCA_037147055.1 Actinomycetes bacterium | reverse complement strand
CCTCATATTGAAGACATGTTGAATTGGGTGTATAACGGAACCGAGTCCTATGAAGCCGCCGGCGTTGCCTCCTATGGAGATCCCAATCGCGAAGGCGGATTCCACTATCCGAGGTCTTATAACGGTGGGGCAATGCCCGCCCAAGGGGCAAAAGCCGGTGGATCAATGACCGAGGCCGAGATTTTGGGACTGATTTGCCACATTCGTTATGACATTTCAGGTGCTGATGAGGCTGGGACATGGGCCGCTGAGTACACAAAGTGGTGCAGTCCAGACAGCAAGATTTTCCTTGACCTCGAGGCTGGTACTTCGACATTTGATACCCCGGAATTGGGCATCGGAACCGCTCCCCGTCTGGGTACCCCAGCCGACAAAGAAATTATGGTCGCTGGCTGACAGGCCAGAACCCGGTCGATCTGATGTCGGCTGTGACCAACAGAATGCCAAGGACTGGGGTTCCGGCTAGGAACATGGGCGTGTTCAACTCGACCCTGTTGCTATGACCTCACACCATGATGTCCTTGTTATTGGTGCGGGCCCCGCTGGCGCAGCTGCCGCATTCTGGTTGGCCAAAGAGGGTCTCGATGTTGTCATGGTCGACAAAAAGCTTTTTCCGCGTGAAAAAACGTGTGGCGATGGTCTAACCCCGCGAGCTGTCAAGCAGATCCACGATATGGGTCTTGGCGATCAACTCTCGCAATTCCATCGTTACGACGGATTGCGCACGACAGCTCACGGCAAGGCCATTGAACTGCACTGGCCCTCGCATCCGATCTATCCACAACACGGCTACGTCGTGCGGCGCCGAGAACTGGACACAATGGTGGCGCGCAATGCGGTCGCCGCGGGAGCAACTTTGCTTGAAGGTCACGAGGCCCTAGCTCCAGTTCTGGAAAGAGGTTTTGTCCGCGGAGCGACAGTTCAAAGCGAAGCCTCTGACACTCCTTTCGATATCACGGCGCGCTATGTGATTGTCGCCGACGGTGCAAACAGTCGCTTTGGACGAGCCCTCGGAACCTTTAGAACTAAGGAGTGGCCGTACGGGACCGCCATTCGCACCTATTGGGAAACTCCACGTCACGCTGAACCATGGATTGAGTCGGCGCTTGATGTCAAAGACCGCAACGGCAACCCGATGCCCGGCTATGGCTGGATCTTCCCCGTCGGTGACGGAACCGTCAACATTGGCGTTGGACTGCTATCAACATTCCGTGATTTCAAAAGTGTCAACACAACTCATCTCCTTGATGCCTATGCCCACATGGTCGCTGACCGCTGGGAAATTGACCCTGACAATCCCACAATGAAGGCATCCTCAAGACGAATTCCGATGGGTGGCTCGGTCGGACCAAAATCTGGACCCACGTATCTTGTCATTGGCGATGCGGCAGGAAGTGCGAACCCCTTCAACGGGGACGGTATTGATTACGCCTATGAAACTGCGCGTATGGCTGCAGAAGTGCTCACCGACGCTATTCGTCACAATGACCCAGCAGCATTACAGCGCTACCAAATGTTGATTGACGATGAGTACGGTCAGTACTTCAAAGTGGCGCGCTTATTTGCCCGCATCATTGGTCGACCAGTGATCATGCGCGAACTTTCGCGCATCGGAATACAAAGTCGTACTCTGATGGAATGGGTTGTGAGAATCATGTCCAACTTATTACGTCCCGATGAAATTGGACCTGCGGAAATTGCCTATAAAGCAGCAGCGGCAATTGTTCGACTCACGCCCAACGCTTAATTCGTCGCTGCATTAACCCTTGCAACGCACAGCAGATACTTGTGCCTGAGAAAGATCCACAATCGTCACGTGTCGTTTCTCATACTTGGCAACGAAGGACGCGAGATTTGGTAGTTCTTCACGACACCGACGCACAACGACGTCCAGTAGAGGAACTTCCATGCCATTAGTGAGTCGGGCATAAGTGACACCGTCAAGCAATTCTTCGATAGGTGGCAACTCGAGTTCGCTACTTCCAACTGCTGGAGCGGGAACCAAGGAAAACCAGACGATGCCGTCGCCTAAAGTGTCAGCCAAAATAACGCACGCATTGAGTGCCTCTGGAAACAGACACGTTGATTCCCCCATTGTTCCATCAGCGATCGTTAATACTCGGCCATCAAGTAACACTGCGGTGGCATCTCCATTTGAAATTCCATTTGATACTGACCATGCTTGGTCGGAGCGCACGGTTGACGTTTGCGCAATGAGATCAATGCGACGGGTATTGCTAGCTACGGCAAATTCAACGGTGCCACTGGAACCTTGGCAAGTCCACAAAAGTAGGGTCAAAGAAAATAAGACTGCCAAGGTTGCCCAATACCGCCAGGTCAGAAACTGTCGCACAGGTGAAGCGTACGGGGTCAGAGGGTGACGGTGAGGGCAGCTCGATGAAAACGCTCCGCGAGGTCATCCATGACGGCATCGTCGTGACCCATGCCAACAAAAATTGCCTCATAAGCCCCCGGTGCCATTGCCACACCTTGAGCCAACAGTGCGTGAAACAAACGGGCAAATAACTTTTCGTCAGTTCGCTTGGCTTCGTCAAAATTGATTGGCAAGCGATCTGTCCCTAGAGCATCTCCGAGGAAAATTCCCACGAGTGTACCGACACGCGATGTGGTGACTGGCAAACCTGCTGCCGACGTGGCCTCTGTAATCAGTGACGCTAAGCGAATGGCGCGCGTTTCAAGAAGTTGATAAAAATCGGGCGTGAGTTGATTCAGAGCAGCCAATCCCGCCGCCGTGGCCATGGGATTACCAGCCAATGTTCCAGCATGGAAAACTTTTCCAAGCGGCGTGAGATTTTCCATGATGTCACGACGACCTCCCACCGCGCCGATTGGCAGACCACCACCGATGACCTTGCCAAAACATGTCAGATCGGGCTTGACCGAGTAGCGACCTTGAGCGCCATCAGGACCGAGGCGAAAGCCAGTGATCACTTCATCGAATATCAATAACGCGCCAGCCTTATCGCAAGCGCGTCGTAAACCTTCAAGAAAACCTGGCACTGGAGCGACGACGCCCATGTTGGCAGCAACTGGTTCGACAATGACTGCGGCAACTGTTTCATCGATTTCAGGTAACACGTTGTACGGAGCCACGATGGTGTTGGCCACAGCTTCAGGTGGCACACCCGCCGTACCAGGAATACCAAGCGTGGCTACCCCACTGCCGCCTGCTGCAAGAAGAGCATCGGTAGCGCCGTGGAAGTTGCCACTAAAGATAATAATTTTTGCGCGACCTGTCAGCCCACGAGCAAGTCGCACCACTGTTGAGGTGGCTTCAGTACCCGAGTTCATAAAACGTACTCGCTCACACGATGGCACACGTTCGCTCATCGCCTCAGCCAATTTCATTTCACGCGGTGTCGGCGCACCGAAGGAAGTTCCATCTACAGCAGCGTCACGTAAGGCCGCAGTAATCGCTGGATGAGCGTGACCAAGAATGACCGCACCATAACTTTGAACGAGGTCGATGTAGCGCGTACCCTCGACGTCAAAAACGTGGGCACCGCTACCTCGTGCCACAACATATGGTGAACCACCGACGGCTTTGAAGGCGCGAATTGACGAGTTCACACCACCAGGAATCACACGTGATGAGCGCTCAAATAAGGTCACGTTTGATGGCACGCCAGCACCCTTACAAACAATGGGGTCACAACCTGCAGCTACGCAAGCTACGGGATCACACAATGGAATGGATGACTGTTGTGTTGTACTCATGTGCTTTAACCGTTCGTTGATTCGCCGTACCAACGCGCCAAGTACGTGAGAATAATGTCTGCGCCGGCACGCTTGATCGCCGTTAAATGTTCTGTAGCCACGATGTCGTGATCAATCCAGCCGTTGGCTGCTGCTGCTTTGATCATCGAATATTCACCACTCACGTGATAAGCCGCCACGGGCACATTGACGAGTTGTCGCACCGCAGCGATGACATCAAGATAAGCCAAAGCAGGTTTGACCATCACCATGTCAGCACCTTGTTCAATATCGGCTTCAACTTCAGTGAGAGCTTCACGGGCATTGCGCCAATCCTGTTGATAGCCCTTGCGATCGCCACCACCGATAATTTGCACGTCGACAGCTTCCCGAAACGGCCCATATAAACCAGACGCATATTTCGCCGAGTAAGCGAGAATTGATGTCTCGCTATGACCGTTGGAATCGAGCGCCGCACGAATGACACCAACCTGACCGTCCATCATTCCACTTGGCGCAACAACATGCGCGCCGGCATTGGCTTGGGCGATTGCGGCCTTGGCATACACCTCAAGAGTTGCATCATTGTCCACCGAACCATGACCGTCGAGAATGCCACAGTGACCGTGACTGGTGTACTCATCAACGCACAAGTCAGACATCAGTACAACCTCATCACCAAGATCAGAACGCAGATCAGATAGTGCTAGTTGGACAATGCCTTGGGAATCAAAGGCTCCCGAGCCAATCTCGTCTTTCGTACTCGGAATACCAAATAAAATCACCGACTTGATGCCGAGGTCAGCGAGTTGGCGGACTTCAGTGCGAAGACTCGCGCGGGTATGTTGCACAACTCCAGGCAGAGAAAGAATCGGTATCGGCAAATCAATGCCTTCACGGACGAATAGGGGTGCGACTAAATCACCGACATTTAGTCGAGTTTCAGCCACGAGATCACGAAGAGCCTGAGTGCGGCGTAGGCGACGAGGGCGCGACACGGGAAAACGTGCTGACATACTCACAGCCTATGGGCGATACGTAGTCAACGACTCGCCAAGGCCGTCGAAGTAGCGCCAACCAATCCCTGCAGAGATTGTTCAACGGCAACTGTGACTGGAGCGATGCCCAATTCACTCAGCGCCGTGGCAGTCGTCGGGCCCATCGCCACGACCACTGCGGGAGTTAATCGTCCAAAAAGTATGACCCAAGCACGTGCGGCTGAAGCCGATGCAAACGTGATGGCATCGCATCCGCGAATCTCCGCCTCTCGATCTTTCGCAGTAATCAGCGGGACCGTTTGATAGGTGACAATTCGGTCCACAGTCCAACCTTGAGCGCGCGCCGTGATTTCAAAATCATTGCCCGCCGACTCAGCTACTGCCAAAAGGACTCGTCCCGACCCAGACGGGAATATTTCACCCAACGATCGTCCAGTTTGCACGACTGGAATGAGATCAGCACCACCAACAGCTTGCGCAGTTGCTGTTCCGACAGCGGCAATTTTGAAGGATCGATGTTCAAGAGATCCTGCAGTCATGGCTTCACGAAAACGGTGTGCACCCTCAGGAGAAGTGACTACAACCCAGTCGTATTGTTCAATCGCTTGACATGCCTCGCGAAGTGCTTGACCATTGTCCGCAGGGTCGACCGTGTCCGTCACTGCAATCTCGATCACCTCCGCGCCAGCCTCACGAAACATCTTGCTCAGAGCGCCGGCACGTTGTGCTGAGCGCGTAACAATGATTCGGCGTCCAGATAATGAAGTAGTTGGCAGGTCATTCGCCATTATTTTAATGTCAACCAGCGACTGAGTCTCGTGCAGTGCGAGCGGCTGATCGCGAAGCACGAAGTAACTCATCATGAGATGAGATGTGGCCCGTGGTGATTGAGGCAAAGTGATGCTGCACCGCGTCATCGGAAGCCAGATATACCAACATCGTTGAACCATCATCATAAGCACCCACTGGTAGTGAACAACCCGAACCCAACTCAGCGAGAAATGCTCGCTCATGTTCAACAGCACGACGCGATAACGAATGATCAATCGCATGCAAAATATCGCGTGTCTGTTGATCATCTTCACGACATTCGATGGCCACGCAGCCCTGACCGACTGCAGGCACCATGACTTGCACGTCAATATATTCGCTGACGCGATCGCTCCAGCCCAAAATTTCTAAAGCCGCTGCGGCCATCACAATCGACCCATCAAATGGAATCTTTTCTAGACGCGTTGGGATGTTGCCGCGAAGTTCAACGAATTGCAGATCTGGACGAATTGCCATGAGTTGTGAGCGCCGCCGAACAGAGCCCGTCGCAACTGTCGCACCTTGACCCAAATCTGCCAAAGAACGACCGACCAAGACATCACGCGGATCACGTCGCTCACCAAAGGCGGCAATGACTAAACCCTCAGCGGGAGTGGAAGGAAGATCTTTGGCACTATGCACGGCAATGTCTGCTCGACCCGCCAAAACAGCAGCCTGCACTTCTTTGACGAAAACACCTTGTCCACCAATGGTGTGTAAGGGCACATCTTGTCGTTGATCACCAGTCGTATCAACGAATACAAGTTCAACGTTCAGTTCACGATGATGAATGTGCAAGAGATCGGCAACGGCACTGGCTTGAGTTCGGGCTTGAGCAGAACCTCTAGTGGCAATGCGAACACTCGTCATGAGCGCTGACCCGCCGTCAACTCAGGTCAAAGAGATCGCGTACGGCCGCCGAGTTGCGTTCTCCTCGCGGAGTTCCCGCATCATCTTTCAGGCGCACTGACATGTCATGCAGCAACTTAGCGACGATGCCCTTCGTCAAGGCATCAACTGCTTGTTGTTGTTCATCAGATAGAGAGGACAACCTCTTGTGCAAACGATCAATTTCAGCTAGGCGCACCACTTCGGCACGAGCGTGCAACAGTGCCACAAGCGGCGCCGCCTGACGCGCCGTCAACTCGAGAGTGAAGCGCTCTAATTCTTCAGCAACAATTTTTCGTACGGCTTGAGCTTCAGCAGCTCGCAGTGCCTGACCACGCGCTGCCCAGTCACGCAAGTTATCTAAATCAAGTAAAGTCACGCCGTCAATTGTCGCGACATCGGACGCAACATCGCGAGGCACCGCTATGTCCACGATGAACAATGGTCGCGAAGCACGCTGTTGCATCGCCTTCGACACCATCTCAGCGTCGATCAATGTTGTGCCAGCACCAGTACATGTCACAACGACATCGGCCTGCGTCAGAGTCTCGGCCAGCCGATAGAACTCAGTCACTGAACCAGAAACTCGATCAGCTAAGGCTTGCGCTTTGGCGATGGTTCGATTAGTCACAAGAACTTGGCGGATACCAGCATCAGCCATGGCAATCGTGACACCTTCACCCATGTCGCCAGCCCCGACGACAAGGACAGTCAACCCTTCAACCGTTCCAAGATTGTCGCGGGCCATATCGACGGCCGCTTGACTGACACTTGCGGTGTGGCGACCGATAGATGTTTCAGTGCGCGCCCGCTTTCCAGTTTCAATGGCGTGCCTAAATAAAAGATTCAGCGTGGATAATGATCCACCTTCATGTTGCGAACGCTCCCAGGCCGAACGCACCTGTCCAAGAATCTCGCTTTCGCCAACGACCGCCGAATCCAGGCCAGCAGCCACTTCAAATAAATGACTGATAGCTGCATCGTCGTGCTGGCTATAGACATGCGGTGTCAATTCTTCAGCGGAAAACCCACCAAGATCGCAGAAGAAATCGCGAAGATCTCCGTAGGCACCGTGAAACTTCTCGGCAACTGCATACACCTCGGTGCGATTACATGTTGAAAGCACCACAACTTCACGAATGTTGGGTCGCGCCATCAAACCATGAACCGTCTTGGCAATGGCGTCATCAGCAATTGTGACCCGCTCCAGAAGAGCGAGAGGCCCAGTTCGGTGATTCACCCCAAATACGACGATCGACACGACAGTAACCCTATCTCTCAGACCTTTTATCGGACCTATGCACTGACACTCTTCGGTAAAACTTGTGGCCATGGAACAACTTTTTTCTTGTGTTGCTCATGAAAACTCAAGATCTGCAATTCACAGGCCAAATCAACTTGGCGAACGCTAATTCCCACCGGAACGTTGACGGGAATCGGGGCGAAGTTCAAAATACTGGTCACCCCCGCAGAGACAAGTTGATCGGCGACCATCTGAGCGGCCTCGCCCGGAACTGCCACCACGCCTATCGCCACCTGTTGCGAAGCGATGAGATTGGGCAGTTCATCGATACGACCCACCCGCAGACTGCCGATCAGGGAACCAACTTTGGCTTCGTCAATGTCTACGACCCCCACAATTGGGTAACTTCGCCGACCAAAGCCTCCAGAGCCAATGAGGGCCTGACCCAAATTTCCAGCACCGACGATGACAACTGGCCATTCATGATCGATGCCAAGTTCTCGTTGAATCTGAAAAATCAAGAAGGAAACCTCGTAGCCGACCCCACGGGTCCCGTAACTGCCGAGGTAACTGAGATCTTTGCGAACCTTGGCAGCGTTTATGCCACCCATTTCGGCGATTTTCTCCGAAGACACGCCAGTGACCTCCGACTCTGCCAACTCAAGCAGAATTCGCAGATACATCGGGAGTCGTAAAACGGTGGCTTCAGATATTTTACGACGAGACGGTTCTGACATATGAAAACGCTACGCCTGATAGATCGTGAGCGAGAAGTCCCACAGCGTGACACAGACCCGCGCTCATGGTCATCGGTCACCGCTCATACTCACCCTCTTGGGCTCTAACCTCACATCGTGACGTTGAACGCCGCCCTCGCAGCTGCTGCCACTTTGGTGGCTCTTGCATTCAGCATCTCTACTTTTGATCGCTGGTTACAACGCCGCCGTCCTCACGACGGGGCGTGGAGCTTTTCATTGCTCTTGTTTGCAGTGGGATCGCTGGCCTTGTGGTGGGCTGAGGCCCGGGGTTGGAGCCTGTCTTCATTTCGAGTTTTCTTTTTAGCAGGGGCTGTACTCAATGTGCCGTGGCTGGCGCTCGGAACGATCTATCTGTTGTTCGGAAGCAAGATCGGCCGGATCAGCAAGATCTGGTTAATCGGTATATCTGGTGCTGCTGTCGGTGTGATGCTGGTTGCTCCCACCAAACAAAATCAATTAATGGGCACTGATGCGAGTGGTGGCGCCTTGCCACAGGGAAGTGAAATTTTTGGTGTCGCTCCGCGAGTCTTCGCCGCCGTGGGTTCGGGAGTGGCGGCGTTGTTGATTATTGGTGCCGCTATTTGGTCAATCATTAGAGTGCTACGCGGTCGCGTTCCTGCTGTTGGACAAGCACAACGGCAGATCACGAATATCCGCCGTCACGTAGCCAGTAATTCATTGATCGCTGTGGGGACCATCATTCTTTCAGCCAGTGGCACTTTGGCTGGTCGCCTCGGTGAGGATCGCGCTTTCGCCGTTACGTTATTGCTCGGCATCGTTGTGCTCTTCGCCGGATTTTTAGTCTCCGCGTCAAGGGCAGATGGATCGTGGCGAAAGTTAGTGGAGTTACAAACGCAAGAGGGATAAAACCCCCGCCAAAAGAATGACTGCTAGTAAAATAACTGTGGTCAAAGTTGTCGATGGTCGCATAGTTCTATCCTAGGTGCTGAAAAGCTACTTATTCCTCAATGAAATCGGGGTTGATACGCCTGCCTCGGTGCTACCAAGTTGCAATGAGACCTGTTCACCTTCACCCAATGATAATTCTTTCGCTGCTGATGAACGATCAACGGCGAGACACAACAGACCTGACGAATCAATCACAAGTCCAGTTGCACCTTGGCCAAGATCAGCAAAAGATGTTGAAATTGCGAAATTACGAATGTTCTCACCGAAGCTCACGCGGACTCGATCAACTTTGGTATTCCATGCTGTTTCTAAGTCATCAAGGCTGACGTTTAATTGACAATTGCCGAAGCGGTCGACCCAAATAACTTCGCACTCAAGAGTGCCATTCTCGTCACGTGGTATCGGCACGATCCCTGGCAACAACGCTGCTGGGTCAACTTGCGTTCCAACCTCATATAGATCAATTCCGTTGCACAACATGGCAGCAATCGGCGCAAAAACATCACGCGCCGCGAATGTTGATCCAGGAGCAACAAGATGATGTTCTTCTTTGTCAAGAATGACAGCGCGTTCAGCACCACCAACTATGGCAACCCCGGGTGCTAATAAACCATTATCAGGACCGATAAAAATTCCAGCACCACCAGCAACCTCGATAGCCACTAAACGACGTTGCGTTCCCGCACCTGGATCTACCGCAGCAATCACAATGCCTTCGGTCAGATATGGCACGGCGCGCGCTAGTGACAACGAAGCGCCGCGAACATCAAACGGAGAAATGCCATGCGTGAGATCAATCACCACGACGTGCGGAGCCGACTCGCGGAGTACTGCTTTGACGACACCCACATGTTCTGACTCATAACCAAAATCAGAAATGAATGACACGGTCTCATAGGTACGACTCACGCTTCACAGTGTGTCAGTGAAATTGGTTCAAGTCACCAAAGAACAAAAGACCCGAGAAATGCGACGGGGCTGGTGCCAACCCCCCGCTGGCACCAGCCCTATCGGCGCTGCCCTTGCGGGCGCGTCCCTAGCCAAACCTCAGCTAGCGGTCATGTGACCTGTGACATACCCTAGACACAGGCGTACCAACTTTGAAAGTGAAAATGTGAAATTTATTCTCGCCCTGAGATGGGGTAAATAACACTAAAAGTGCGCTACTGACCACCAAGTTGACGACTTCGCTCTGTGGCGGCGCGAACAGCCTCAGCAAAAGCAGTCCGAATGGCTTGTGCCTCGAGGATCGCGATCCCCGCCGCAGTTGTACCCCCGGGGGAAGTCACACTGGCACGTAGATCCTTGGGATCCTGCCCCTGAGCCAGCAAGGCCGCAGATCCGACGAACAATTGCTGGATCAATAACTCAACCGTGTCACGCGGCAAGCCTTCAGCGACCCCAGCATCCATCAGAGCCTCAGCTACCAAGAAGAGATACGCCGGACCACTGCCGACGAGTCCGGTGACGGCATCTAATTGCGCTTCGGGCACAGTGACGACAATGCCCACCGACCCTAAAACGGCTTGCGCCCACTCCAAATCAGCCTGGGTGGTATGTGTGCCTCCAGCAATTCCTGAGGCCCCCTGTCCCACGAGAGCAGGCGTGTTGGGCATCGCTCGGACGACTGCCACACCAGCACCACTGGCCGACTCAAGGGTTTTTATTGTGACCCCAGCAGCAATCGACAAAACCCTTGTTGCTCCAGCCTCAACGCAAGCCTTGGCGGCGGCCGGCACATCGGGGGGTTTCACAGCAATGACGGCTGAACCACATGGTCCGATCGTGGCCGAAATTGTGACACCTGGGAAAAGTTGTGCCAAATGTTGGCGGCGAGCCTCAAGGACCTCAACGATCATCAGATCACCCGGCGTGATAAAGCCCGATGACAACAAACCGCCAGCCAGTGCTGCTCCCATATTTCCGCCACCGACGATGGCCAAAATTGCCGAATCAGAAGTACCCATGCTGTCACGCTAACGCTGTGGAGGCCTCGCCGATGCGACTTCCCAATCACAGCCGGCAAGACCACTGCACTGTGGGTCTCGTTCGCCAACAAACGGCGAGAGATTTATCTAGTTCGCAAAGTGTGAAGCAAAGCCGATAGCCAGCAGTGGTCGAAAACACTGCTCGACATAGGCATACAGCGAACCAACGACACGGTCAACTTCGGACTCCACCAAACCAATCAATGACAACTCGCCACGCAGGTACACAGCGTCTTCAAGTCCCACTGAAAAATGGGCCCCAACCAATTTGTCATTGCGACGTAATAAGTTCTCATTGAATTCAGCAATGTTCTCTTCGGGAGCAGGAAGCACATACGTTTCATAACGCAATGTGCGCTGGCCAAGCGTGAGCCACACAGTGATGTAGTCCTTGGTCTCACCCTTCATTCGTACATACCAACGGGCGCGATATAAAGGATCAGGATCTCCATGATCGATTGCCAAAATTGTTTCATTGACAGATTTGAGTTTCGCTAACCATTCATCAATTTGGCGTTCAAAGATCGCCAAAGAACCGTCATCAAAGAGATCGCTCACGAGCAGTTCACGAGTGAGCGAGAGGTGATATCTGTGTACACCCGACGTAAACGTGCTGCAGCAAAACTCCATGTGTAACGACGACCACGCTCGGCTGCCGCAATGCCCATCACAGCGGCGAGAGCAGGATTATCAAGAAGTTCTGCAGTGTGTTTAGCGAAAACTTCAGGATCACGATCAGCAACGAGATAGCCAGTACGCCCATGATCAACAAGCGATAACAAACCACCGACAGCATTGGCGATGACAGGAATGCCACATGCGGCAGCTTCAAGGGCCACAAGCCCAAAACTTTCTGAACGACTCGGGACCCAAACAGCGTCCGCCGCTCGGTAATAGGTTGACAACATGTGATGCGCTTGCGCTTCAACGAAGTGCACCTGGCGAGTCAAACCCAATTCGGCGATCAGTGCCTCCACGCGAAGAACTTCTGCGTCGCCGTGCGAACCACTCGCTCCGCCAACGACGTACAACTGTGCATCGCGACGACCAAGAGCGGCTAAAGCGCGAACCGCAACATCAACTCCCTTGAGGGGCTGAATGCGTCCGACGAATAACAACACTGGTCCGTCACCCATTGCGAGTGCCGCGCGAGCACCGCGCTTATCACCAGGTGTGAAGAAGGCATGTTCAACACCTGGCGCAACGATTTCTAAAACACCGGGCGGGTTGCCATACAGGCGACGGAACTGATCTTCTTCTTCATCGCAACTCACACAAATCGCATCAGCACAACCAATGATTTGGGCTTCGGCCCTTTCACGACGTTCTGGTTCGGGATCGCCGCCTTCGGCTTTGACTCGAGCCAAGGTGTGAAAAGTCGTCACGAGGGGGACATCTAGTTCGTGTTTGAGCACGTGCCCAGATAAGCCCGATAACCAATAATTGGCATGCACGACATCAGCTGGGTGATTGCGACGAATGTCGTCGAGTACCAAATCGGTGAACGTTGGAACGAGAGACTCAAGTTCTTCCTTGGGCAAAGCGAACTCACCAGCGGGAATATGAATCACCCGATGATTGGGCTCAACCAATATTTCTCGGGGCAAACCAGCGCGCCACTCACGGGTATACGTCGTGACTTCAACTCCAGCATGAGCAAGACCCGCAACGAGTTCGCGAACGTACACATTCATCCCGCCCGAATCACCAACCCCTGGCTGAGCCAAAGGCGAGGTGTGGAAAGAGAGCATGGCTACGCGAGTCATCAACTTTGGAAACTATCGCTGATCTTTAACCTTTGCCTGAACGAGCCCTCAACAACTGCGTCAGTTTTGTAACAAAGTGTCGACGGAGGCATCCCCATCGCGATAGCGACGCACCAATTCGGCGGTTAAAGCGTCAATTCGATCAAATAATTGGCGGCGCAAGTCAGACTGCGCCGACTCAAAAGCCTGAATCCCATTTTCCAGAGAGGTCAGACCCACATCATCAAGGTCGGCCATATTGTCAAATCCCAACCTGTCACACAACACATCAAACTCGGCCAGCAAGGGATGATCGGCACTGACCTCGGTATCTCGTGGTGGACGCGCCGATCCAGTACTGGGTGCAGGGCCAACTCCAGAACGCACGATCTCAGCAACAGAGACATCTCCACTTCCGTCCGCCCTATGACGCTTCACGGCGGTCACTAAATCAAGACGACCTTGGGCTAGTCGACGCACGAATGAGACGGCATCTTCTTGCTGACGCAAGGTATCGCGCTCGGCGCGGAGATCTGGCAATGACAACGAGGCTGGATCGCCTGATGGATTCGCTGTCTGATTCATGAACTTCCTCCAGAGACGGGTGGCAATACCGCTACTTCATCATTGTCGCCCACGGCTGTCAAACCGGGTACCGATTCTCCGTTTAACCAAATTCGACACGTCGGCACTAGGTCAGCAAAAGGCTGTCCATAGCGTTGGATGGCGCTAGCCATAACCTCATCAACCGTTGACCCTGCCACAGTAACGCTTGATGTGCCGGCCACTTCACGGGCTCGGGCGAATAGACGCAGAGTTGCCACCATTCAGAGCGTACCCGCACTACCCTCATTGGTCG
Source organism: Actinomycetes bacterium (assembly GCA_037147055.1). Lineage (GTDB taxonomy): Bacteria > Actinomycetota > Acidimicrobiia > Acidimicrobiales > Ilumatobacteraceae > Casp-actino8. The sequence continues at coordinate 14,493 of JBAWVW010000020.1, read as the reverse complement.
TGCCTCAACAAGTTGCGACGACGAATACCCGTGTTCTTGTACTGCGACATGGACAAAGTGAATGGAACGCTCTTGGCCGCTGGCAAGGCCAAGCAAATCCGCCCCTGACGAGCCTTGGAATCCAACAAGCCGCCGACGCCGCAGGCTTACTCGCCACGCAATGTCCTCACTTCGACCTCGTGATCACCAGCAATCTTGAACGAGCACACCTCACAGGCCAAACAATCGCCCAAATACTGGGTGTACTAACAGTGCACATTGATGACAGGTGGCAAGAAAATGATGCGGGTGAATGGCAGGGTCTGACCCCTGACGAGATCAGCGTGCAGTGGCCTGGCTACCTCGAAAGTGGACGTCGCCCACCACATTTTGAAACCGAAGAGTCGACCAACCAACGCGTCAGCGCAGCGCTCGATGCGATTGTCCAAGAAAATCATGGCAAGTGCATTTTGGTGATTTCTCACGGTGGAGTACTGCGGTTATTGCGTGCCCATCTCGGCGGGCCAGACCAACGCTTCCCCAACTTGTCGGGCTCATGGTTTGAGCACAATGAATCCAGCGGATGGCAACTCGGCTCATTGCTCTACCCACTGCAACTCATCGCCGATGATCTGCGCAACAACGGCGCCGTTGAATGAGCACAGTTAGTCAGCCAAAATGACCGAACCAAAGAAGCATTCACGACGACTCATCGATCGCTTTCTCGACGATTCATACTCTCCTGAAACTCGTCGTCATGTCGGCACTTTGACCATTGCTCGAATAACTACAAATGGCTGCTTCCGATTCGCTCCCCCATTTTTAGCCAGTATTTCACACGACTTCAACATCAGTTTGTCGCGCCTTGGCTTAGCCCTGATGTTCACCGAAATCACCATGGCTACCGCTCCTATTCTTGGTTCGTATGTGGACCGTGTGCATCGTCGCACAGCCATGGTGGGCGGACTGATTGGACTTTCAGGGGCGACCGCCATGGCAGCAGCGAGTCCTTCACTATGGGTCTTCATGATCGGTATTTTGCTGCTCGGCATCTGCAAATTTATTTTTGATATGGGACTCGCTGCTTGGGTGAATGACCATGTGGACTACGAACGACGCAGTCGGGTGATCGGTCTCACCGAAACATCATGGGCACTCGGTTTACTCATCGGCGTCACGTCGATGGGTCTTGTTGCCTCAGCAACATCGTGGCGCTGGGGCTACGCCGCGGGCGCGCTCAGTGTGGCACTAATGGCGGTGGTAGTCGCCACGCGTCTTGATGGACATGATGTCGTAGGTTCGCAGCGCATTCAGCAAAGGCAAAAAACTCCCATGCCAATCAGAGGCTTTTGGATTGTTGGGGCGATGTTTTTTCTAATGGCTGCAAGTCAAACAATGTTCGTGACCTTCGGTTCTTGGCTCGATGATGAATTTGGTTTCACTGAAGCGGGAATATCTGCGGTGGCTTTTGGACTTGGGGCATTTGAACTTTTTGCATCAATTACGAGTGCCCGTCGCACAGACCTGTGGGGTAAAGAACGCAGCGCAATGTTGGGCGCAGGAATCATTGTCCCAGCCGGTTTATTGCTCACGGTTGGACATAATCATCTGATTTTTGGGCTGATTTTATTGGGCATTTACTTGCTCGGATTTGAATTTGCGATTGTCAGTTTGTTGCCCCTCGGAGCAAATCTGATCGCCCATTCGCCCGCTCGCGGTCTAGGTATCGTGCTCGCTGGCGGCGCATTAGGTAGGGCCAGCATGTCTGTGATTGCCACTGCCACTTATGACTCATTCGGCATCAATGTTCCGGCGTTCATTGGCGCCTGCTCGGCCTTATGCACAATCTTGTGCATGATTGCCTATAGCCGTACAACCAAAGAGTCGGTTCTCTAACCGCGATAACCATTCGTAATGGGAAGTCGGCGATCTTTACCGAAGGCTTTTTCAGAGACGCGAACACCCGGCGCGCCCTGGCGCCGTTTGTATTCACTGAGATCCACTAGGCGCGCTATGCGGCGCACGGTGTCTTCAGGGTGACCCAACTCAATGATCTCGGCGGCCGTGCGATCATGTTCGACATATAACGCCAAGATCGGATCGAGAATGTCATAGGGCGGCAGACTTTGATCATCACGTTGATCGGGACGCAATTCGGCTGATGGCGGTTTTGTGAGCACTGACTCGGGAATGATCTCGCGACCAGCATGCTGATTGACATAGTGACTTAAACCAAAGACGTCAGTTTTTAACAAATCTTTGATGACCGCATATCCACCTACAGAGTCGCCGTAAATCGTGAAGTATCCAACAGCAAGTTCGCTCTTGTTGCCGGTCGTTAAAACCATCCAACCAAACTTGTTTGATAATGCCATCAGAATTTGGCCACGACACCGACTCTGCAAGTTCTCTTCAGTGAGGTCTGCCTCCCGACCAGCAAAACTAGGAGCAAGCATCGCAAGATACGCCTCAAAAACAGGCTCAATGGAAATAGTTTGACAGTCAATTCCCAAGGCATCAGCAAGAGCATAAGCGTCAGTCTTTGAACCATCAGACGAATATCGCGAAGGCATCGCCACACCGTGAACATGTTCAGAGCCCAAAGCCTCAACTGCCAACGCGGCGACAATTGATGAGTCGATTCCACCTGACAAACCAATGACAACATCAGTGAACTTATTCTTGCGAACGTAATCACGCGTTCCAAGAACCAACGCGCCATACATTTCTTCGTAACGATCGCTTGGTGGTGTCACATTGCCAACGACTGGCTTGCTGATATCAATCTCGACAACGCTCAAGCCACTCGTGAATTGCGGGGCGCGAGCTAATAAGTTGCCAGCAGCATCAAAGACCATTGACGAACCATCAAAGACCAATTCGTCTTGACCACCCACTTGATTGACATAGACGATCGCACAATTGTTTTCACGAGCACGACCACTGAGCATCTCTTGTCGTTGCAACAACTTGCCACTGTGAAATGGGGAACCGTTGATATTGATATTGACCTGTGCCCCGTAGCGCGCCTGCTCAGCAACTGGTCCATCGGTGTGCCAAATGTCTTCGCAAATGGAGACAGCAAATTTGATTCCAGCAACCTCAAAAATCTGGTGCTCGCCCGAACCTGGTGCAAACGTCCGCTCCTCATCAAAGACGTCATAGTTCGGCAAATGGCGCTTGTGGTACACGCCTTGAATTGCGCCTCGTGAGCAGACGGCGGCAGCGTTGTAAATCACGGGTTGACCTGAAGACGATTGTTTGCCAATACCTCGATCAACAAAACCGATGATCGCCACGCATGAACCAGTAAGTTTGGCGAGATCTTCAAGAACGATGCGATTGTCGCGCACGAACCCCGACTTCAGAACAAGGTCCTCTGGTGGGTATCCGGTGACAGACAATTCGCTGAAAGCCACAATGTCGCATTTTGCGGCAACCGCCTCGGCGTATAGACCGGCTATCAAGGCGCGATTACCCACTAGGTCGCCCACGGTGGGGTTCATCTGCGCCAAGCCGATTCGCAAAGTTGCCATATCCGTGAGGCTAACCGCGCAGTCGGTGTGGTCATCTGAGTCTTTAACGGTTACCGTGAAGGGGCGGTTCAACCCGAATGTTTGCGCTCATTGGTTCGTCACGGTTCACACAGCGTTCACAATCGGGCAACGACCGAGAAATGCCCCCCTGCGAACCTTTCGCTAGCACTCAAACACCGGAACCGCCGGACCAATCCATGGAGGAACAAAATGGCCTATCAAGCCGAATACATTTGGATCGACGGCACCGCGCCGACGCCCCTACTGCGCTCAAAGACAAAGATCTTGGCCGATGACGTGACGACACCTCCAGGTTGGGGTTTCGATGGTTCATCAACAAACCAGGCTTCAGGTGATGCATCTGACTGCGCGTTGAACCCGGTCTTCACTTGTCCTGACCCCATCCGTGGCGGAGACAACATCCTCGTGTTATGCGAAGTCTTGCTCGCCACAACCGGCAAGCCACACCCCACCAACACGCGGGCCGCTTGCGCTAAAGCCGCCAAGAAGTTCGCCAGTCAAGAGATGATCTTCGGTATCGAGCAGGAATACACCATGTTGCGTCCAGATGGTCGCCCACTTGGCTTTCCTGCTAGCGGTGGATTCCCAGAACCTCAAGGCCCCTACTACTGCGGTGTTGGCACGGGTCGAGTCATTGGTCGCGACATCATTGAAGAGCACACGCAGGCTTGCATGGACGCTGGTTTGATGATTGAAGGAACCAATGCCGAAGTCATGCCTGGTCAGTGGGAATACCAAATTGGTGCCGCAGATGCTTTGACCGTCAGCGATCACATGCACGTTGCGCGCTGGTTGCTTCACCGCATCGCCGAAGATTACGACGTAGTCATCTCCCTCGCCGCCAAGCCACAAAAAGGTGACTGGAACGGGGCTGGTGCACACACCAACTTCTCCACCAAGGCAATGCGTAACGACAAGGACATGAAGGCCATCACCGCGGCTTGTAATGCCATTGGCAAAAAAATCATGGAGCATGTCACCAACTACGGTCACGACATCGAGAGCCGCCTCACTGGCAAGCATGAGACCGCTCCGTGGAACAAGTTCAGTTACGGCGTTTCAGATCGTGGAGCATCCATCCGTATTCCTTTCCAGGTTGAAAAGACCGGTCGGGGCTACGCCGAGGATCGTCGTCCAAACGCCAACATGGACCCTTACACCGTCTGCCGACTTCTCCTTGAGACGGTTTGCAGCTGAAATTAGTAACACTCCTCGCTTGAGGGGAATAAAAACGTTGTGGGGGCTGGGGAAACCTAGCCCCCATGTCATTTATCCAAGACCCACGGCAGAATAGGAGGATGAACATGCTGAATCCACAGCGTGACTACGTGCTTCGCACAGTAGAAGAGCGCGGCGTTCGACTCATCCGTCTGTGGTTCACAGACGTCTTGGGTGGACTCAAGAGTTTTGCTATCAGTCCAGCCGAACTTGAAAATGCTCTTGAAGACGGCATGACCTTTGATGGTTCATCCATTGACGGTTTCTCACGAGTCCAAGAGAGTGATGTTTTGGCGATCCCTGATCCCAACACTTTCGTGATGTTGCCGTGGGCGGATTCAAAGTCTCCCGAGGCACGCGTATTCTGCGATATCTACAACCTTGATGGCTCCCCATTTGGTGGAGACCCACGCCAGGTTTTGCGACGTAACTTAAAACGTGCTCAAGATCTTGGACTCGACTTTTTAATCGCTCCTGATATGGAGTTCTTTTACTTTGCTCCCCCGGAAGCGGGTCAGCCTCCACGCCCACTCGATGAGGCGTCATTTTTTGATCTCACAACAACTGATGTCACTGGCACATTGCGTAAGGAAACGATTCGCACTCTAGAGACGATGAGCATTCCTGTTGAGTACTCGTTCCATGAAGATGCACCCTCACAACATGAAATTGATCTGCGCCATACCGATGCTTTGACGATGGCCGACAGTGTGATGACTTTTCGCCTCGTTGTCAAAGAGGTCGCCGCCGCACAGGGAGTTCATGCCACCTTTATGCCGAAGCCGCTTGAAGGGGTTCAAGGCAGTGGTATGCACTTGCATTTATCGCTGTTCAATAACAACGGCACTGATGACAGCAACAGCAACGCTTTTTATTCAGCAGATGATTCGTACAACTTGTCCGAAACGGCTAAGAAATTTATGGCTGGACTACTGTTCCATGCCAGTGAGATCACTGCCGTCACTAACCAAACAGTCAATAGCTACAAGCGTTTAGTGCCAGGCTTTGAAGCACCCGTACATGTTTCATGGGCCCGCAATAACCGCAGTGGTTTGATCCGTGTTCCTGTACCAAAGCGCGCAAATCCTTCAGCAACACGAATTGAATACCGCTCACCCGATCCAGCCTGCAATCCCTACTTGGCATTCTCTGTCATTCTTGCAGCTGGATTACGCGGTATCGAACAAAACTATGAACTCCCCGCAGAGGCCGATGCAAACCTCTTTGAAATGGGTGACGGTGCACTCGAAAAATTGGGCATCGCACAATTGCCGCAATCTCTTTCTGAGGCACTCAATGTGATGGAGTCATCAACTCTCGTGCGGGAAGCCCTAGGAGAGCACATCTTTGAATGGTTCTTGCGTAATAAGCGTTCTGAATGGCGCGGATACAAGACCCAGGTCACTCCATTTGAACTTCAGCGTTATCTCAAGAGCATCTGAGTTACTGCGTTATGGATCTTGTCGCCGTTTTTCCTGAATCGCCTTCACCAGAATTAGCGCGAACATTAGACATGGCTGGTTTTCGTTGGAAAGCTTTTCCTTCGGCTGAAGTCGCCCTGAAGTCTGAACCCAACGAGGGTTGGCTGGGTGCGATTGTGATGGCTGATGAAGATATGGAAGGGGCTTGGGCTTTTTGCCGAGCCCTACGTAAACGTGATGGGATACATGTGCCGCTGATGTTGTTAGTCACCGGTGCGCAACTTGATGATCTCACCTTGCGTGATGAATTGTTTAGCGATTTTTGTTTGTTGCCTTTTCACCCACGAGAACTTGAAGCGCGACTACGACATGTTTTCGCGCATATGTCTGTCAGTGTGAAACCTGATGTCGTGGACTACGGCGGGCTAGCACTCAACCTTGAGACCTATCAGGCATACATTGACGGTCGCCCCTTAGACCTGACGTACATGGAGTACGAACTCCTTAAGTTTCTCACTCAGAATCCGGGCAAAGTTTTTACACGCGAGATTCTTTTGTCGCGGGTATGGGGTTACGACTATTACGGCGGTGCGCGAACTGTCGATGTGCATATCCGTCGTTTGAGAGCCAAGTTGGGTGAAGAGCAAGCGAACTTGATTCAGACGGTGCGCAGTGTGGGATACCGCTTTGGGCAATCACGCTGGGGCAACTAACTCCGGCCTTCCCAGCGCTTCTGCGCGTTAAGAACACAAAAAACAGTTTTTTGGAACAACTATTCAGTTGTCAGATACGCATAAGCCATATGCGAGGTTAATTCAATCACGCTTGAAAGGCTTGTTTTACGGCCAGCGAACATACTCGGTTCTTCTAATGCAATGAGCGTCCACATTGCGTAAGCCATTCGTGAGACATTTTCACTTGCACGGCGAAGGTCTTTGTGCACAATTTCTTCTTGATGCTGTTGCAGAATTTTATGCATGGCACTGATCATAAATTTTCTTTGTTCGGCTCGTGCCTCTTGCTCAACGGTGGGGTGTGCGAAGAAGTAAGAGATCGCTATATTTTCTCGGCGTGCCAGTTCAAGGAGCGGCTTGAAGACCTGAATGAGTGAACTTTTCAGGTCTGTTTGTTGAAGGCCATTTTCGAACGCTTGAAGAATTGTTGTCTGGTAAACGGCAACTCGGAAGCGGTTTTGCAGCGCGTCAAAGAGGCCTTCGACACTTCCGAATCGCGCGTAAAAAGAACTGACCTTGGCACCAGATAGTTTGGTGACGTTCTCAACCGTGACCTGCCGGGAGTCTCCACTCTGGAGTAGCTGCTCAGCGGCATCAAGCATTTTCTGTTCGGTTGCAATGCTTCGCGCTTGTAGAGGGGGCGTTGCCTTAAGTGCCATATAGAAGACCAACCCTAGCGGACGCAAGGTCCAAGGTGCCTAGGAAACGCAGCGGCGAATTTCGCACCATGCCCGGTTTCTAAAACGCGAAGCGATCAAGATCGTCGACCGAGATGCCCACCAATGAAGGCGCCAGTTGTAATCGATCCCCAAGGTCTGCAGGTATATCCACAACATGTGGCACGCCCAGTACATAACACCCTGCCGCCAAAGCCGAACGCACGCCCGTAGGTGAATCTTCAATTGCCAGACACTCACGTGGGTCAAGTCCGAGTCGCTGAGCCGCTAACAGGTACGGCTCGGGGTGAGGCTTACCAGCGGTGACCTCATCGCCCGTGACCGAGACCGAAAAACTATTCGGCGGCAAACAACCAATGACTTGATCCGCAAATCTCTTCCATGACATTGTTACTAATGCCGTGGGAATTCCGGCCTGATTGACACTGGCTAACAATTCGCGTGCTCCTGGACGCCAAGGAATCGCCACCCGTAATTGCGCCACAACACGATCCAATAACATTTCGACAATTTCTGCGGGCTCTTTATCGACACCTCCGTGCCTGCGAATGTATGCACCCGAATCCAAAAGATCCGATCCGACCAATGCCCGCGCGTGTTCATGGGACCATATGCCACCATGCATCTCGACAATTTCAAATTCGGCAGCGAACCAATACGGTTCTGTATCGACGATCGTTCCGTCCATGTCCCACAACACAGCAGCTGGTCTTTTACGCAGGCTGACCATGTCAGTGAAGTTGTTGAATCCGAGCGCTGATGAGTCGATGTTTTCCTAGCATCTCATCAAGCGCTGAGTGCGCCAGTTGTCCATCGCGCACGACCACGTGCCCATGTACCACAGTGTGCCGCGCCGCTGATGGGCCACACCGCAACCAAGCTTCGATCGGATCGGCGATCGCCCCCGCAAAGGATGGACCAGTCAATGACCACACCGCGAGATCACCCACTGCACCGATTGTGATCTCTCCAATTTCACCTTCACGACCAAGACATCCCGCACCACCGCGGGTGCCCATCTCCAACGACATGCGCGCCGTTCCGGCCTGCGCGCCGTTGCGTAATTTGGCGAGCAGCATCGCTTGGCGGGCTTCCATCCACATTGATCCTGAGTCCGCCGATGAAGAACCATCAACTCCGAGGCCAACCTTGACTCCAGCGGCACGCAAGTCGACAACTGGCGAAATACCTGAGGCTAAAATCATATTGCTACTCGGGCAATGAGCGACCCCGATGCCAGCAGCGCCGAGACGATGAATCTCATCGTGATTCGGCATCACGCAATGAGCGACCCAAGTACGGTCGCTACACCAACCAGTGCGCTCTAGATACTCCATCGGGCGACAACCAAAAGTTGCGAGAGAAAACTCGTCATCTTGAGCGTTTTCAGCGAAGTGAGTGTGCAAGCGAACATCTAACTTTTCAGCCAGTTCCGCAGAACGGATCATCAATTCTTCAGTCACACTAAACGGTGAACATGGGGCGAGGGCCACACGCACCATCGCACCGAATGAGCGATCGTGATGCCGATGCACGGCTTGCTCACTGAGTGACAGAATTTCATCGTCGTCACAGACAACATCATCAGGTGGCAAACCACCGTCTTTTTCTGAAAGAGACATTGAGCCACGCGTTGGGTGAAAGCGCATACCTAAATCTTGAGCGGCACGAATTTCGGCGGACAACAAATCACCAGCACCATGTGGATGCAAATACAGATGATCCGAACTTGTTGTGCATCCAGATAAGGCCAGTTCTGCGAGAGCAATGTATGCGCTGACATACACCGCTTCTTCATCAATCGCTCGCCAGAGTGGATACAAAGATTGCAGCCAACCAAATAATGGTTTGTCTGTCATCAGTGGATTCGCACGTGTGAGATTTTGATACATGTGGTGATGCGTATTCACCAGACCTGGCGTCACTAAACAATCCGTGGCATCAAGGACTTCACGGGCATCGGGTTTGATATCCAAAGATGAACCAACACCAGTGATGATTCCGTCAGTGATAGCAACCCAACCACCGCTGAGTTCACGACGTTGGTCATCAACTGTGGCAACAACGAGAGCGTTATGGATCAATAAATCAGCCACGACAGCAGGAGTGGTCATGGGTTATCCGAAGCCAATGAGTCAAGAATCTCAACCAAGTGTTGACGACGGGTGCGTGGGTTCACAATGCAGAAGCGTAGAACTGTTTCACCATTCCATGAACTAGGAACGACAAATGATTCGCCGGAATATAGTTGTTGGTCGCTCCAGCGCTGATAATCGGCAGCTTTCCAGCCGAGTCGACGAAATACCAGGATGCTTAAATCTGGTTCAAGGAGCAATTCAAGATAAGGCCGCGCCCGAATTTCGTCTGCGCCTTGTTGTGTCACCTTGAGAGTTCTCTCCATTGCATCCGTATACGCCTGAGTCCCGTGTGTCGCCAAACTAAACCACAATGGCAAGCCGCGAGCACGCCGACTGAGGTGGTGGGCCATATCCGCAGGATTCATTTCTAACCATGGTTCGTTCTCATCTTGCTCGCTATGCAACACATCAAGATATTCAGCATGTTGTGTGTGCGCCCGTGGACCATCGTGCACATTGCGATAAATCAGAGCGCAACTGTCATAAGGACCAAAGAGCCACTTATGCGGATCCACGATGAAACTATCGGCGCGCTCAATGCCAATGTATTTGTCGCGAATACTTGGGGCACATAATCCAGCAGCACCATATGCGCCATCAACATGGAACCAGACATTTAATTCTTGTGCTACATCGGCCGATGCGGATAGATCATCAATCACGCCAAGGTTGGTCGTTCCACATGTTGCAACAATCGCAAAGAGACGATCACGATCTTCTTGCGACATTGAATCGACGGTGGCACGTAATGCAGACCTAACCAAACGCCCGCGATCATCGGCGGGAACTAACAATACGTCAGCATCCATGGCCCGAGCGGCTTGAGTGACAGATGAGTGGGCACCCTGTGAAGCCATAATCAAACCTCGCGTGTGATCATGTCGTCCTTGATTGCGTTCGCGCCACCAATATCGACCTGCGATAAGAGCAGACATATTGCCCGCAGTCCCACCACTGACAAATACTCCACCTGCTGATGCGGGAAACTCGGCCAAGTCGGCGATCCAACGCAATGCTTGGTTCTCAGCGAAAACTGCTCCGGCTCCTTCAAGCCAAGAGCCCGCGTAAATACTCGCGGCAGAAACAACCATGTCGAAAATAATGGAAGCCTCAGTCGGAGCACCCGGAACGAAGGAAAGAAACTTTGGGTGGTCAACAGCGATTGAGGATGGCGCAAGAACCTCGATAAAGAGCCGTAATGCTTCAGCACCAGTAATGCCCTCTGGGGTAATGGTCTGCCCCACGAGTTCTAACAACTCTTCATAAGGTCTCGGTGCACCCAATGGCGGTGGGTCAACACGAATGCGATCAATCGAATAGAGCAATGCCTTACTCGCCAAACGCGCCATCTCAGCATCAGGGGTATGCATACCAACCATGAAGTTATATGACTTCGTGATCTACCGACGACAATCGCGTCAGTTGTTGAGTTCGAGCAGTTCACTGCCCTCGTTGCGAATCTCGCCGTCTTTCCACAACAGGTGGCCAAGCAATGCAGCTACTGGTGCCATTGATAAACCAACGATGATGGGAAATGAAATCAGAGCGAGAATGAGGATAACGGCACCAGGCATGAGAAGAACCTACTTCTTTGCGCCACGTGCAGGCGACTTCTTCGCAGGTGACTTTTTGACGACAGCCTTCTTCGCAGGTGACTTTTTGACGACAGCCTTCTTCGCCGGAGCCTTCTTCGCCGGAGCCAAAGGCTTATATGCCCATGCTTCAATTTCTACCGCACCACCGAAAGGAAGAGCCGCGACGCCGATAGTGGAGCGCGCTGGGCGTGCACCATCAAAGCCAGCGACATAGGCCTCATTAAAAGTTGCGAAGGTATCCATGTCTGTTAAAAAACAAAGGGTCTTAGCGATGTCATGAATCGTCACGCCCGCTTCTTTCAAACGCTCTTTCAGATTCTTGACAGCTTGCGTGGTCTGACCGGCCACTCCACCTGAAACTAAGACTCCGTCTTTGATGCCAAGTTGACCGGACACGATCACCCAATCACCGGCACGAACGACAGGTGTATACGGACCAAGGGGTTTGGGAGCAGGAGTCTTTGCCATGCCCGCAAGGTTAGTTGTCAATCCCACAATTTGCCTCGCCCCTTGGCAACATCTCTGCACCGTAGTTATCATGACGTGTGCGCAACTTTGCCTATCCGAGTGACCAGGACGCGAGATGACAGAACCCATCATCCGTGGCAGTCGCCGCCAGTTGCTGCAAGTGGGTGTAGCTGGCACTTCGGTGTTCGCCCTGAGTCGTCTACTCAGCGCCTGCGGAGGTTCGGCGAGTAGCGATCCCCTTGACGGACCCATTTCACAAGACATGGCCCTCGTGCAACGCTGGGTTCCCGATCAAATCGGACCCGGAGCGGTGCGGCTGCCGATCTCCCTCGCCGATAACGCTGGCTTATTGCTTAAGGGTCCACGAGTTTTGACTGGCGACATAAGAAGTGTCACGGACGATTCTGTTGTCGTCAAGGGTCTGACAGCGCAGCGCGCTTCGTTGGGCAAAGGATTGGCGCCGTTTTGGGTCTTCAACACCACTCTTGAAACTGTCGCCTTTTTCACATTGGTCGTTGATGGGGGACCAGCAGATGGGGCCGCTTTCCAAGTCAGCGACCCATTAACTCTAGTTGTCCCACGACCATCAGACCGCCTGCCTGCACTCGACACACCGACTGCTGATAACCATCAGGGAGTTGAGCCCTACTGCACTCAAACGCCAAAACCATGTCCTTTCCATGAGATGACATTGGCCGAGGCTTTGCAGAAAAATCAGCGTGTTGTGCTGATTGTTGGTACACCCGCACACTGTCAGACAGGAGTCTGCGCCCCAGTACTTGCTGGCATGGTCACAATGTCAAAAGATTTTTCAGATGTGATTTTTATTCACGCCGATGTGTACCTTGACGACAGTGCAACAACAGTGGCGCCGACGGTTGAGGAATTAAAGTTGACGTTTGAGCCAGTGGTATGGGTCACCGATAGCAGTGGCGTGATCACTCATCGATTCGAAGGTGTCTGGCATCCCGATGAAGTCCGCCAAGCCCTGACCTGAATGCCTCTCAAAACTCCCGAGAAGACGTCGGCCAAAGCGTAAGAAGGTCCGACGACAGCGCAAGCGTCGGTGAAGTGACGGAGTTAGCTGAACGACTGGCCGCAACCGCATGAGCGTGTTGCGTTGGGATTAATGATGTTGAAACCGGCCTGATTGAGGCCATCTTTGTAGTCGAGCGTTGCGCCCACCAACAACTGAGCTGATGCGGGATCAACGACGACCCGCACATCTTCGCCATAGTTGGCCTGCTCATCATCGGCGGCAATATCACTATCAAAGAACATCTCATAGGAGAAACCGCTGCATCCACCTGGACGGACTGCGACGCGCAAAGCCATATCGTCGGCGCCTTCGGCCTGAAGCAATTCCTTGACCTTGACTGCGGCTGTGTCGGTGAGGGTAATCACGATGAGTCTCCTGCTGTTTGTCACGACGGGTTGCCCCGACCGATGTTTTCTCACCGGTGAGTACACAATACCCGTGTTCTTGGGCAATGTCATACCGATACGCTTTGAATATGTCTGCCGTGCGAGTACCCCCCTCGATCGAGGAGGTCACCAACCTCCTGCGAGGCGTCATTGACCCAGAACTGGGCAGTGATGTCGTGGACTTGGGCATGGCTTATTGCGCTGAGGTCTCGGACCGCGGCGAGGTCATCATCAGTGTCAAATTAACGATTGGTGGCTGCCCGTTGCGCGCCCAAATCAAAAAGGATATTGAGACTCGGGTGGCCACTCACCCAGGCGTCTCTCACGTCAAAATTGAGTGGGGCGAAATGAATGCCGAAGAGCGTTCGGCGACAATGGCCAAGGCCCGCTGGAATGCCAAAGAAAAAGCTGCAGATACCGCCATCTCGGCGACCACTCGAATTTTGGCGATCGCCTCGGGCAAAGGTGGCGTCGGCAAAAGTTCGGTCACGGTCAACTTGGCCGCGGCGATTGCCGCCAAAGGTTTTGTTGTCGGAGTACTCGACGCTGACATCTGGGGCTTTTCAGTGCCACGCATGTTGGGCCTTGATGCCCGACTTGAGGCCGAGCACGATCCCGTTTCCGAGCGCCCAAAGATTCAGCCGAACATGCGGGTCGTCGGCAACGGCTTACTGAAAGTTGTCTCGACGGGATTCTTGGTGGAAAACGAAAGCACCGCTTTGATGTGGCGCGGTCTCATGCTCACCAAAGCCGTTGAACAATTTTTGAACGATGTGGCCTGGGGTGAAATGGATTACTTACTCATCGATATGCCACCAGGAACTGGCGATGTGCAAATGGGCCTAGCGCGGATGTTGCCACGCACTGACATGATCATCGTCACCACACCATCAGTCAATGCGCAAAAGGTCGCAATCCGTGCTGCTGATATGGCCCGTCGTTCTTATCTCCGCATCGCTGGCGTGATTGAAAACATGAGCGCATTTGTTTGTGAACATGGCACCTCGTATCCACTCTTCGGTACGGGCGGTGGACAAAATTTGGCAGACGAAATTGGCGTGCCGTTATTAGGTCAAGTTCCCATTGAGGCTGCCGTGGCCGAGGGTGGTGATTGCGGCGAACCCGTGTCATTAGTTGGCGTCGGTCTCGCTGCCGATTCGTTCCGTGCCATCGCTACTTTGATTGTCACTGAGACCGTCCCGCCTGTGCAGATGGCTGGATGCTCGGCGCGCACCTTTACAGAGGCCGAAGTTACCTTGCGCAAGCGCACTACTTAACTAT
>JBAWVW010000019.1:0-28921 GCA_037147055.1 Actinomycetes bacterium | reverse complement strand
ATTGTCCAATTGATTACGGGTTCGGCGGGCGTGGATGATTTTGAATGGGGCGTGACTTTATTTGCCAATCGTCCTGATGATCTCAAAGAAGTTGTCTACACAATGCGCTTTGATGAGGCATCGGCTGTTTATGCCGAATTCGGTACTTTCTACGTCGGGACCGTGACCGAGGTCGGCGAATTAGCCTGCCTTTTATAGATCCTCACTTCGTTACGGAGCGCTCATGACGTCGAGCGGACCCTCGTAGGTGCTCAGTCCATTGTTGCCAAAACCAAATGTAAGAAATGAAGCTCGTGAAGGATCGCCATTTGGATCCAGATCAAGTTGCCCAGTTGATCCGTTGTAATCAATATTGAGCTTGGCCTTTAAGAGAGCGAGACACGTAGAAAAATCTCCACATGCTGACCCACCACGACTCGTGACGATGACTTGTGACATGATCCCGATGGCGTTGTCGCTCCCAGCAGCGATTGAACCCAAAGTCAAGAGATTGACGCAGTCAACAACTGCCGCAGAAAACGCGATATGGTCCGCATCTAATTTTCCTGAACCCGCAAAAGCATTGGCTGCCACACCAATGATCTTGCGACGAATTGATGAATTGAGGTTCTCGTTTGTCGAGAGATCGGCAGCAGAGAGAGGATCATTGACGATGATCTGATGTGTCGAATTAGCCGTCACCAAACTGTTGAGAAAGCGCGCTCCACTTTCGCTGTCGCCAATGAGTGTGATGACTCCCTTGGCTTGGGTAGAGACCTGTTGAGCTAAAGATGAGTAGTCACTGGATGCCGGGTCAAATGACGACTCAAGAGTCACGGAAATACCTTGGACAACTAGTGCTCGACGCAGTTCAACAACAAAGTCACGACCGTATGAATCATCGGGATAGGCAATACTTGTCTCATTGATTCCGGTCTGTGCGACCAACTGCGCCATGGCCTGACTGACAAGGCCATCAGAGGGAGTCGTGCGGATAAATAAACCTTCATCGGGAAATGATGCCAAGGAAATAGCGGTAGCGGCAGGTGAACAGGTGCCGATGTGGTTCTCCATCAGTCGCGGCAGGACGGAAAGCGTTGTTGGGGAGGAAAATGGTCCGATCAAGACATCGATACGGTTATCCACAAGAAAGTCATCAATAGAGGTCAGAGCTGACGCAGCATCGGCACCTTCATCACGGACGATTAACTCCACATCATGGCCCATGACACCTCCGTTGGCATTAACAAGATCAATCGCTGATTGAGCAACGGCAATCAGTGGTTCACCGATCGCTGCTGCGGGCCCAGACTGCGGTACGAGTAAGCCAATGCGAAGAATTCCATCCGTGGTTTGGGGAGCGACCGAGGTCGCGATACCGGGGACACTGTCTGGGGCGGGGTCGGATGATGTTCCACTGCACGCAGCGACCAAGAGAATGATCCCACTCATTGTCAAAATGGTCAGAGAACGGGGTGCCGATAAAGCCATACTCGAAACTCTACGACTCAGCCGGGGGTTGACAGAGATCGTTTGGATGTTCAGGGAGGCGGTGGTGCAATCGGTAATTCGCTGGCGTGTTGGACTTGTTCGGCCAACAGTTCTTGTTCATAGCGTTCAAGTGTCCCAAGGGCCATAGCCGAAGCAAGTTCAATGCGGAACTGCACTTCTGAGGCAGGCCCTTCGCCATAGCCGAGACCAGCCGGCTTACCGCTCGTCGTCATCGCAAAAATTGTGATGCCTCCTGGTAGATGTGAGCACCCCATCATTTTGTCGAAACGCCATTCATGGGCGCGTTTACTTCCAGCAAACATGATGCGCGTATTAGTGACCAAAGCGTGGCCATCATCAGTGCGGTTGATTGATTCTGCACCTTGAGTGATTGTTCCACCCGTGCGTCCAGTATTTAGGCGCACTCGTCCAAAAATCGGAAATGAGACACCTCCATAGCCACCGCTGTATTGGGTGGGGGCTTTGACATTTTCTAGATATGCAACGCCCTGCAGATAGGCAATGGGGAACTCTCCACTTTTCAGCATGAAACCGTAGTCATTGGTATCCACAAACTGCTCGTGGATTTTTCCCTGACGACAGTCGCTAACGACCTTCAGCATCACTTCTAGGGCAGCCGAATTCTTCTGCCATTCGGCCAGAGCAGCAGCTGACTTAGTTGCTGCAGCCTGAGCAACCTTGAGTTGCGCTTTCTTCTTCCGTTCCGCAAAGAATCCCATACTCCCCACCATAGACCCACGGTGTGACATCCTGTATCCGCTTGGTGGGAAGTGCTGAAAACCCCGCTTACATAAGGGGGTGGACGATTACTCAGCGCAGTTGTTGCAGGTCACTCAAGAAGTCGTGGATGCTTGGACGCTGCGTCTATTGCAAGGCACGGTCATCACTCGAGGGTCAGCGCAGCCATTGACATCAGAGATGTGTGATGAAGTGACGACCTCTGTACGACATGAAGTGACAGTGGCTTTGAGTGAGTTACTGAAAACAGATGTTCTTGCGCAGCGAGTCAATCCATTGACTATTTTTCGATCAGCCACGCAAGCAATAACTGACGCCCTGTTGGCGATCGGTGTGCCATCAGTTCAGCGGGATGAATTCAACGTGCGCTCATTTCCACTTGACGTGTTTGCTCTGTGCCCAGCGACTTGGGGCGATATTGATGAGCGACTGATTGAGCCTGGCCTTGAGTGGGGGGCTTTCAAGGCCGCCAGCGTGATCACGTACCACAAAACTGTGTGACTGGCGACTCAAACCTGTGCCCCATGTGTCATGGGGTGACAAGACATTTGACCCAGGATCAGGTTGAGTGTCAGTGTGCGATTTGATCAGCAGCCGTGGAGAAAAGTAGTCACGGCTGTGTCTACGGCCTTATGTCTGATCATCATTGCGTCGTGCCAGATCAGCAATCCAAAATCATTTGAACGACTGCAACTGTCGCAGATTCCGATGTCTCAGCCATCATTTTCCTTGCCGTATGGAACAGACAAGCAGCAGATCCTTGACGTCTATACGCCTTACGGTTGGAACAAAAATGACACGCGTCCAGTGATTGTTCATGTCCACGGTGGAGGTTGGAACGGTGGTCAGCGGGCCGATGTTTCGGCGTCAATGAAGACACAACTGCTACGCGGTTGGGTAGTTATTTCAGTGGATTACCGTTTGACGCCGATGGTTCATTTCCCTGAGCCGATTCGTGACATTGACCGAGCAATTCGTTTCGTGAGATCACAAGCCGCGAACTTGGGTATTGATCCCAAGCAATTGATCCTCAGCGGTCACTCGGCAGGTGGGCATTTGGTCATGATGCAGGCAATGGGTAATGCGCGAGAAGCCTTTGTTTCGCCTGACCTACCCCCAGAGTTGGTGGCGCAATCCAGTCGTCCGAGCGGAGTCGTCGCCCTTGGTGCCCCTATGGATCTCAATGCTTGGGTCAATGACGGCTGGGAAGCGATTCCCAATGTGCTCAATCTTTTTCTCAAGTGCCCATCAAAGAAAACCACGACGATGAACTGTTCAAGCGAACGTTTATCGATGGCCTCTGTGAATGATCTCATTGACCCGAGTGACCCGCCAATGTATTTGGGTCATGGCGCTGACGATCCGATTGTCGGGGTGGAACAGGTTTTTATCATCTCCAACATCGCCATTGACAAAGGCATGGCAGGCAAAGTGACAGTTGATGTTGTGGACTCAGGACCCATGGATGCCCGCCAGCATTTCCCCGACATGGGACTCAATATGAAAGCACTACATAGCTTTTTGGATCTGGCAATTACTGGACAGATGGGCTAATTGCCTCTGCGTCAGACAGACTGTAGAGATGCAGCGCCGTCAGCAAGTACTCGCCGACCCGAATCTGCGCGGAATTCGACTGACCCGAGCGCTCTGTCAAGCTACCGATGAGTGGTTGCGATCGGTTTGGCAGTCGGCCAATGAAGCGGTGACGATGTCCAAGCGAGTGACCTTAGTCGCTGTTGGTGGTTACGGCCGGGGCGAGCTGGCCCCGTTTAGTGATCTTGATGTGATGTTGATCCACGACGGTGCAAAAAACATTGATGAGTTGGCGGCAAAGATTTGGTATCCCATCTGGGATTCAGGAATCAAACTGGGACATTCTGTGTGCACGGTCAAGCAAGCAGTTGAACTGGCCAAGTCTGAACTTGATGCGGCGACTGCATTGCTAAGTGTTCGTTGTCTAGCCGGTGACTCAACCCTTGCTGATGAACTCAGTGCTGAGGGTATCAAGGCATGGACAGCGAGTTCATCGGTGCGCCTTCCAGAGTTAATGCGGCGCGTGCGCGAACGGCAACTTGAACATGGCGAGGTTGCCTTCTTGTTGGAGCCAAATCTTAAAGAGGGCTACGGAGGGTTGCGTGACATCCACGCCCTGTCTTGGGCCGAAGCTGCCGGCGTCTCAATCACACCTTCGGATCGTGACACGCTTGATGCGGGTCGTGATGTCGTGATGGCTGTACGCGTGGCGCTGCATCGTCAGATAGGTCGCGCGGTAGAAGTGATGCATTTAGAGGACCAAGACGCGCTTGCGCCATTATGTGGATATCGCAATGCGGATGATCTGGTAGCGGCATTATCCAATGCTGCTCGAGCCGTCGCATGGGTGGGCGATGAAGTGTGGGCCCGCGTATCTTCTGCCAAGACAAAGTCGGTACCCGACCAACATCTTGCACCTGGCGTGATTTTGCATGATGGAGAGATTCATCTCGATGAAACGGTGGACCCCTCAAGCGACCCAACACTTCTTTTGCGTGTTGCCGCTGCGGCAGCGCGACATAAAACGCGTATTGATCGACCCACCTTGGATCGCCTCGCAGAATTCTGTGCTCCAATGCCGTCCCCCTGGCCCGTTGGGGCGATTGATGACTTCGTTGGACTGTTACTAACTGGTCACGATGCAATTCCAGTTTTGGAGGCCCTTGATCAACGTGGGCTGTGGGTCAAAGTGCTTCCCGAGTGGGCGCCGAATCGTAGTAAGCCACAACGCAACGCGTATCACCGCTTCACCGTAGATCGTCATTTGTGGGAGGCCACTGCCAATGCTGCTAGTTGGGCTGATCGTGTGGCGCGGCCCGACTTGTTAGTACTTGGCGCTCTCTTCCACGACATCGGCAAGGGATACCCGGGGGATCACACTGAAGTTGGTGTCGTGATGGTCGAGCGAATGGGACCGCGTCTTGGACTGAACAGTGATGACACGCAGATTTTGTGCTCATTGGTAAAAAATCACTTGTTGTTACCCGATGTCGCAACACGTCGCGATCTTGCTGACAGTGCCACGATCATGATGGTCGCTGAGGAGGTGAAAACTTCATTAGTGCTTGATTTGCTTCATGGTTTGACCGAAGCTGACAGTCTGGCGACAGGAACTTCAGCATGGGGATCTTGGAAAGCTGAACTTGTCAGTGATCTAGTGCGACGCGTGCATCTGGTACTTGGTGGCGCTGGTGTTGAAGATGCGCAATGGCGCTTATTCCCTGACGCAGAAGTTCTTGAAATGATGGCTGGTGGTGTTGTGACCTTCGGTGTCTCTGACGATTCGGTGACGGTTGTCAGTCCGGACCGTCCTGGAACATTTAGTCGTGTGGCCGGAGTTTTGGCACTTCATGGTCTCAGTGTTTTGGGCGCACAGGCACATTCTGATGAACAAGGTATGGCTGCCTCGCAATTTCGAGTTGTTGTGCCGGCGCACGGCCCGATTGAGTGGGCACCAGTGATCACAAATCTCACGCGAGCCTTGAATGGCGAATTGGCTCTTGAGTCGCGTCTTGCTGAACGTGCCAAAACGTATCGGCGTAAACGTCGTTCTGCAGGAGAGTTGGCTCCAGCGCGGGTTACCTTTTTTGATGAAGCTTCCTCTAATGCAACTGTCATTGAAGTACGTGCTCCCGACCAGCACGGTATTTTGCATCGTGTCACTAAAGCCATGGCCGACGTCGGTCTAGATATTCGACATGCCACCGTGCAGACCATTGGTGACGAAGTAGTAGATGCTTTTTATGTGCGGACTGCGTCCGGTACGAAACTCACTGATCAATTTCATCGTCAGGAAGTTGAACGAGCGATTCTTTTCACTTTGTCAGTTTGATGCGATAGTTTCTTGAGATGAGTGATGCCAATCCATCCGACTTCACACGTGATTTAGTCCGCTGGAGTGAAGCCCTCGCCGGTATCGCCCGCACTGGTATTGGCTTCACACAAAACTTGTATGAGCGTGAACGTTACGAAGAAGTTCTTCACGTGGCCGCCGATATCAAAGCCGCCGCCGATGAGGCCCTTGAGGTTCGTCGTGGACAGGACCACTTTGTGCAGGAATGGATGGAGTCGGTTGGTGAAGGAGTACCGGGCTATGTCACTCCAAAAATCGCAGTTGGTGCCATTGTCGGAAATGATGCTGGTGAAATTTTGCTAGTCCGTCGTCCAGATTCAGGTGTTTGGCTCTACCCAACTGGCTGGGCTGATGTGGGTTACTCGGCGAGTGAAGTGGCGATGAAAGAAGTGCATGAAGAAACTGGCATTGAGTGTGAACCAGTGCAGTTACTCGGCGTTGTGGATGGTCAGCGAATGGGCTTTAGTCGATTTGGGATGTACATGTTGTTATTTCACTGCCGTCCCACGGGAGGTTCATTACAAGGCCATCCACTGGAGACGAGTGGTGTCGGATGGTTCGCCGCGGAGGCATTACCAGACCCAACTGCTGGAGCCGACTGGTGGGGACCGATGGCATTTGCGGCAATCAACGGTCAATCGGGTGTCGCTAGTTTTGACGCGCCGCGCGATCCCGTGTGGCGAAAAACTTGATCTAGTCGCCAGGTTGGCTGCGTAGGAATCGTTCAACTTCTTCCATCAAAGCATCGCTATCAACGGGTTCATCAGGGAGAGGACCGCTCATCGGTGGGGCATCGTCCATGCCATCAAAGCGTAATTGATCCGGTGAAACACCAAAGAGGGTGTCATCGTCATCGTCGTACTCATCTTCATCTTCGTCGTAATCATCGTCATCGCTAGAATTTTCCAAACGTTCGATGTAACGGCTCATTGATGGATCACTACTAATGATCTCGTCAATTTGTTCTTCATAAACTTCAGATTGAGCGTCGAGTTTCATGGTCGGTGAGTCGCAACCAACAATTTCTGCCAAGCGTTCAATCAAGGCTGCTGCGGCCTTGGGTGAGGGAACTTGTGCGGCATATGCGGGTACAGCTGCCCACAGCGAAGCAGTTGAAAAGCCGGCTGCGTGTGCTGCATCGTTGAGAACACCAACGATGCCCGTCGGTCCTTCGTAACGACTGCGTTGTAAATCGTGAAGGTCAATCAAGTTTTGATCGGTTGCGGTACCAAGAACTTGGGTGCTACGTCGATGAGGGACATCGGCGAGGAGAGCGCCAAGGGAAACAAACGAGGAAGCCTTATATTCCTTGGCGACACCAATGATTTGCTGACAGAACAATTTCCATCGCAAGGCTGGTTCGGGACCGAGCACCAAGATGAGATCCACATCACCACTAGTGACACTCCACAAACTTACGGTCGGCCACACGATGTGTCGAGCCGAATCATTGTCGAGCCTGACATGTGGACGGATTGTCGCGAAGTCAGTGAACTCTTCTGGATTAATTTCGGCGAGAGGTGCTGCTCCCATAGTTTCAACAAGATGTTTAACAGCGGTACTGGCCGCATCGGCAGCATCATTCCAACCGGTGAAGGCAGCGATGACGTGGGGGCGACTTAACTCTGGTCGACGGATCCAACGGATGTGTTCTAGATCAGCCATTGCCCATGACGCTATCGCCCAAAACTCACGGCGAAATGCTCATCGTCACACCACTTTTGCCAGATTTCTACAGTTGTGGTCGGACAATAAATTGTAGGAAACCACCGTCGCCAGAAACCTCAGCCACGAGACTGCTGTCGTACACATCGTTCGGACCCTGCATGAGGTCATTTTCCGTGGCGCCAGGTGCGGTGGTCACCAAAGTCCAAGCCTGGCGTTTGTAGGTGAGGTTTTGTGGGTGTAAGCGGTGGGCTTCTTTCCACCAAGAAACGGCTGCATCTTGGCTCACGGTTTTGCGCAGGTAATCACCTAATTCGAAGCAAGCGGTTGCACGGGCTTCATTATCGGATCGAGGCTGGCTACGTGTGACAACTTCGTCTGCGCTCAGAGCGAAGGGTGAAGATGCGCCATTTTTTGCCCAATCAATGATGGCCGACCGATAGGCCTCGGCATCGTCGGGAATCTCCTTCACGGCATGGAGCATCTTGTCCAATGCTTCAGGCAATCCTTCTGGTATTTCCATATCGCGCATTGGGTTGCGTTCGATGGAAGCACCTTCTGCTGGACGTACCAAAACACCGTCTTCGTTAATCCATACGGCCATCGGAATATTGGTGAAACCAAAAAGTGGATTCGTAGCGTGCAAGGTATCAACAACACTTGGGTGAGTTGCTTGACCAAGTTCATGCCACGGCCGTGCATGTTCAGCGTTGATGTCAAGAGCGACAGTGACGACGGTTGCTCCGTATTGTGCGATTTCTAAGTTCAGTGCTTGCCACCCGGGCAAGCTTGAGCGACAGCCTCAATAACTGGACCAGGCAACAAGGACTACCTTTTTACCTCGCAGAGATGAGAGGCGAAATGGGGATCCATCAAAGTTCAACAATTCAGGATCGGCGGCGACAGCAGTATTCAGCGATTTTCCGCTGAGAGTCGCAGGGCCAAGTGACCACACGCCATGATCAGCATCCTCAACAAGTGGCATACCTAATCGTGCGGCGGCAATGGCAACATCCAGCGAACCGTCGGCATTCAGGGCTCCAGGCGCTGGAACGCATATCTCACCTCGACATAGACCTTCGGGCTTGGGTTCCCAGCCAGTGGCTTGAGCGAATTCACTAGTAGTTGTTCGGAGTTCGGTAAGGATCACGGTGTCAGTCTGCCACGAGATAGCGCGTGATTTACGACTTTGCCGCAGCTTCGGCAAGTTCGTGTGGTCCCGATCCCGGGTAACCCTTGAAGTTGCGAACAAACTGCGACCATGGAGTCAGCATGGCGATGAGATGATCAAAATCTTCACCGATCTTGTTGATGGCAGCATGCATTTGTTCATCGGTACGGACTTCGACCTGCTCGCGTAGTTCGCGTCCAGCAGGTGTAAATACACTGTCGCTAATCAGGCCACGCTCTTCAAGGCGATTTATGGCTGCGCTGTAGTCATCTTCACTCCAGGCGCGAGTGCGGCTGTATGACTTAAGTGGTAGTCCCCAAAATAGTTCGGTGAGTAATCCGATTTCAGTGGCGTCAAGACCTGCAGAAATCCACGCCGCGGTATGCGAGTCGCCGCGATATTCGCGCAACATGTCCCCAAAGTGCCAGACGGCACCGAGGTCAGTGTCGGGAACGGTTTGGCTGAGCGTTCCAGCGAAGAGCGGACGACCTTCGGGGCGTAAGACACTCACGGCACGTTCCAAGATTGGCCGCGCCCGATTGACACCACCAGGTTTGGCCCCGAGAATCCGTTCTAGTTGTCCGATTGCGCCGTTGCGTCGCGCTGTACAGATGGTCGCCGCATCAGTGATTTGCCAACCAGCGGCCACGGCACGGATGACAACTTGCGGATTGAAAACTGCGAAGGCTGCTGCCACGACTTCACCAGGAACTTGACCCATGAGCGAGCCACGGCTGGTGAAATAAGCAACACTTTGCGGGAGAGCGACACCGTTCATATCTCCTGGACTGGGCTCAAAGCCGAGAGCCACATAGTTGGCATGGCATTCTGGCGAAAAATAGACCTGCCCGATGACTGGTTCGAGTGCACCACCGAGTGCACGAGCCTTTGTTGAGAGTTCACGTGAATCCATGGGGTTACCGTAGAACGCAAGCAACCTAGACTCATTATCGTGAGCGTTCAGATCGAAATATGTGACGTAGCGGACGATGACGTTGTGCAGGCATTTGAGATGCTGATTCCGCAACTGTCAAAGTCGAACCCTCCTCCGAGTCGCTCAGAATTAGAGGCATTGGTGACGTCCGAGGCTTCGACATTGTTCTTGGCGAAACTTGATGGGCGAATTGTCGGCTCGCTGACCCTTGCCATGTTCCGTATTCCGACTGGGGTGCGGGCTTGGATCGAAGATGTTGTGGTTGATGATTCAGCCCGCGGTCATGGTGCAGGTGAAGCCCTCAATCGAGCAGCGCTTGATTTCGCACAAGCCAATGGGGCGATCACGGTTGATTTAACCTCGCGTCCGTCGCGTGAGGCTGCAAATCGTTTGTATCAACGACTCGGTTTTACCTTGCGTGAGTCAAATTTGTATCGCTACGAAATGAATGGATGATGAAATGGTGAAGGTAAATAGGGGTCGATTTTCAGCCGATGTCGGCGCCGATGGAAAAGTTTTGTTTCTTATCGGGATGCGGTTCAACCAAATCTGGAAGTTCTGGAAATGGATTCCGGTGCTCAACGCCATGCCGCGCATGTTGATTGAACTGCAAAAGAATCCGTTGCTCGGTCTCGTGGGCAAACCGCGCACATTTCTCTCGGGGCGCACAATTTTGGTGCTGCAGTACTGGGACTCATTTGAAAAACTTGAGGCATATTCAAAGGCTGCCGATAACGCTCACCTTCCAGCGTGGCGCGCATTCAATAAAAACATCCGCGATAACGGTTCAGTAGGTATCTATCACGAAACGATTTTGTTGTCTGACTCGACAGTTGAAACCGTGTATGGGAACATGCCCCTTTTTGGACTTTCTGCTGTAACGGGAGCCGTCGCTGCTGGTAAGCGTGGACAAACTGCCAAGGCTCGTATGACGGGGAACTCAGACGAACCGCCAATTTTGGAACCGTACTGAGGCATCACAGCAAATCGTAAGTTGTCGGGATGTCGGCTGTAAGAATTCGCCAGGAAATAAAATATTAGGGAAATTTCAACCCGAGAGCCTCGTGGGTGTCCACACCAGCAATTGCGTCCGCCGTGAGATTTTCTGAATACTGAAAGTTCATGACGGCTCGCATTGTGTTCGGTCCATAACTTCCGTCGGCACTGTCATGAAGAAAACCCTCGTTGATCAGTGCAGTTTGAAGGGCCTTAACTCGGTTTCCAATATCGCCGAACTCCAGTTGCCCATGGGCTTTTTCCGGATGGTATGGCTCGTATGTTTCATCGCACGGATAAGAAGAAAGAATGATCCGCAACGAAGTGAGAACATCCGTTTCGGGTGATTGTCCGTAAGAGTCATCCTTTGAATAACAAATGACATACAAAGAGTCGTACGCTTTCCATGCTCCGTCCTCGGCATGAAATGGCCTGACACCCTCGCATTCTCCGCACGGCTCGTGGTAAGTGATCATCCAGTCACCCAAGCATTCCAAGAGAACCAGTCCAGGTATGTTTTCATTGGGGGTCAGGGCAGCAAGATCACATTCTGGTTGAGGTACCGACGAAACAACAGTTGTGGGAGTCGCCATCGTTGTGGTTTGGTTGTCAGTTGTAGGTGTTTCATCGGGACTGGTCGTTGACGCTGCAATCGTGCTGTCGCTAAGCGCTGGCAAATCTTCAGTGCTTGATCCACCACCGATTGAACATGCTGTCATCAGTGAAGTGATCAGTAGTGCGCCCATTCTGGTTTTCATCGTGGTCCCTCAATAAGTCTGTTTTGTTGCGGATCTAATTCTTCTCGTCATGCAGAAGTCTCGCGTATGTCAACGACAAGAATATGAAGAAAAGTCCAAGTGTCAGCCAGAAAATGGCGATTTTCTCAATCAGCGTTAAAAATTTAATTCCAGTGTTGGGGAGTTCACCGTCGGTTGGGTGAACGACGTCAATCGAGACATTCGGTGCGAACTCACTTGTCGCTCCAAAGCCAATCGCGTTTGTGCTAACTAGAGATGTCGTTGTCGCTGAGAGATCCGTGCCGGTGAGATCGGTTCCAGGAGGCAGTAGCAGCGTGATCTGTTTGCCAGTGCTATTAGTGGAGTTAATAAAACCTAAGTAACGTTGATTTCCGATGTAGCCAGTTTCATCGGGATCGTCATTGGCAAAGAACTCAATGCGATATCGGTCCCCGACGTTACTCCCCGCTGCATCGAGGCTGAAGTCGATCAGAAGTTGTTGACCCTTCTGTTGAACGCTCCTGAGGATGGGATAATTCATGTATTGGTTCGCTCCATCGTCCGCATCGGTGGGATCGTTTAGATTGGTCCCGCGATTTGTGATGGTGAATTCGGGCAGATTCATCGAAAGTAGATCAATTCCCAAGGCAGTTTGACTAAGGGGATACGAACCTTCGGGACGATTGCCGAAGATACGGTTTCCGAGGACCGCGATGTCGTTCGATTGATAGAGAACTTGGTTTGCACGAGTTGATGACAAAATCGCGATCCCGGTCCCGTTGTTATAGGCAATCAAATTGGCTGCTGAATGAGTAGTCCCACCAATGAGCACCTGCGAAATAGGTCCCGCAAGAGGGGGCAATCCGATTCCGCCTAATTGGGGGTTATTGAGGAGTGGATCTCCTTTCCAATCGGGGCCGATGATATTGCCCTGAATAATTAACCCAGATGAGTTGTCAGGGAAAATACCAAAGGAGTTGTTCCCTGAAATAACGTTGGTTGCCCCTTGCTGAGATCCCCCAACGACATGTCCATTGTCGTTATCTAAGGAAAGTCCACCTTGTTCACCGTAGGTGCTATTTCCGATAGAAGTGAGACCATCGGACCCGATCCCGATGTAATTACCCTGCACAGTCCAATTCTTGTGGCCAATGTTTGGGCTGATGCCAGCGTTCTCATTTCCAGAGACAATATTTCTGTCTTGGGGAGCGAGTCCGCCAATCAGGAGATTGTTGCTGTGTGTTGGACCACTGCCAACTCCCCTTTGACTGTTTCCCTGATCGAGTAGTCCGCTGGGATCTGTGCCGATGTAATTGCCAGCAATGGTGTTGTGGTCACCATCAACATTAAATCCATCAAAATTAAAACTGTTGACAACCAAACCCCGTACGACAACATTGCTAGCAGCGATGCTGATGCCAGATGAGTTTGGGATAATTGAATCAGTCCCGTTGATCTCAATGAGCAACGTCCCGTTGAATGGTCGTGGGGCGATTGCGGTGTTTGGTTGGGCACCAGGTTGTGAGTAACCATTAATTGTTATGGTTTCCGTTAAAGACGGCAGTGGTGTGAGTGGGCGTAGTGTTCGCACGCCAGATCCAGCAATGTTGAACAAAATCGTATGTTCCTCTGGGTGACTATTTGACTCCTCGATGGCTGCTCTTAAAGTACAGTTCCCTGCGCCATCATCGCAAAGGTCATCGCCAATATTGTTGTCCGAACTGTCGAGTACAGAATTGACTGTCATGGTGACGGAAGTGGCGGCGCCACGAGCATTACTCGCATCATTTTCAACAGCGAAAAGAACAATGATCATCAGACTACCGATCCGAAAGATTTTGCCAGCTCGCACCTCTTGCCCCCGGCTGTAAACATATCCCACATCCGCGGGGCATTCCTGAATTCGGTAGAGAGGGTCGGGATGTACGTACTGGAATTGGAATTGCCCAGCGCTTCTTGCGAGACTAGATGAGGTTAGTTGCGAGAAAAGGCGAAGTCACCATGGCCCATGATGAGAACTACACGAAGAATCTTTCAATTGATCAATTGAGAGAGAAATATCAAGTCGAGCGTCAGAAACGACTTCGCTCTGATGGAGTAGCGCAATACAAGGAACTCGTTGGTGACTACGAGGAATTTGATCGTGACCCATATGTGGAACCAGGTTTTACTCGTGACGCTGTTATTGAAGAGGTTGATGTCGTCATCGTTGGTGGTGGTTTTGGGGGAATGATCGCTGCGGCCAATCTGACAAAGGTGGGGATCACTAATTTCCGCATTGTCGAGAAGGGTGGTGACTTCGGTGGCACATGGTATTGGAATCGATATCCCAATGCAGCCTGCGATGTTGAGTCCTATGTGTATTTACCTTTGCTGGAGGAGACCGGCTACATGCCGACCGAAAAGTACGCCAAGGCTCCAGAGATTTTTGCCTATTGTCAACTCCTGGGTCGGACGTTTGATCTGTATCGCGCCGCTCTTTTCCAGACCGAGATCGCTGACATGAAATGGGATGAAAATCTCAAACGATGGCGAGTCGCAACATCGCGTGCAGATGATATTTCCGCAAAGTTCATTGTGATCGCTGGTGGTGTTTTGCATAAAGCCAAACTTCCAGGCATCCCTGGTATCGAAACCTTTTCCGGTCGGGCATTTCATACCAGTCGCTGGGATTACAGCTATACCGGTGGCAGTTCACAGGGGTTGATGGACAAGTTGGCAGATAAGCGTGTCGGCATCATCGGAACTGGAGCCACTGCAGTTCAGGTCGTGCCAAAATTGGCTGAGTCAGCGAAAGAACTTTTTGTCTTTCAGCGCACTCCAGCAGCAGTTGGTATCCGTGGCAACAAGCCGACTGATCCTGAATGGTTCAGTTCGCTCAAGCCAGGCTGGCAGGCCGAGCGGATTACAAACTTCACTCAGGCAGTAACAGGTGCGCAACCCGAGATTGATCTCATCCAAGATGAGTGGACGCGAATGATGCGCGTGGACACCCGCAAATTACCTGAGAACGAGGAAGAAGCTCAAGAACTTGAGCGCATTGACTTCGAGAATATGCAAGGGATACGTCAACGGATCGCCCAGATTATTGAGGACCCCAAGACAGCTGAGTTGATGATGCCTTGGTATGGTCAGGGTTGCAAGCGGCCATGTTTCCACGATGAATACCTGCCGGCTTTTAATCGTCCGAATGTGCACCTGGTTGACACTGATGGAAAGGGTGTCGATCAAGTGACGCCGACTGGATTGGTCGTCAATGGTGTTGAATATCCAATCGACTTGCTGATTTTTGCATCTGGTTTCGAAGTCACAACGGATTACACCCATCGTTTGGGTTTCGACCCCGTGGGACGTGATGGCATCTCGCTGAGTCAAGGGTGGAGCGAAGGTCCAGCCACGCTGCACGGTGTTTTATCGCGTGGTTTTCCAAACATGTTTATGATCAGCACAGTGCAAGGCGCTCAAGCAACGAATTTTGTTCACTCCATCAGTGAAGTGGCTAAGCACGTCGCATTTTTGTTGACTCATTGCATGACCCAAAACATCGCTGTCATCGAGCCAAGCGCTGATGCTCAAGAAGAGTGGTTCCAGACACTTTTCGCTCAGTTGTGGGGTGTGGCGCGCTATAACGCCACGTGCACTCCTGGATATCTCAATAGCGAAGGCGGCGGAGATATGCGCTCAGCCCGCGCCATCGCATGGATGACAAGCGTTTTGGGATTCGCCGACTATGTCGAAACTTGGCGTACGCAAGGTGACTTAATCGGCTTTGATTTTATGCCTGCTTCCTAAACGACGCCAGGTGTTCTGTCGCTCGTTCCGATCATGATCGCTGCGGTACGGATAGAAATAGGCAAGGCGACGAACTCGCGACCAGTTGCGACGGAGGAACGAGAACTCACTTCGGATCGATGCGCCTTGAGGGTTGCTATAACCGAGTCGTATGCTGTGAGACATGCCTGCAGTCACCGCTGACACATTGACCCTTCCTCGTGTTACTACACCGATCGGCGCACATTCTCGTCCAGTTCTTTCAGTGACAACAGCACCGAGTGGACATGAGGGCGAAGGATTCCCGGTGCGTCGCGCATTCGCAGGTGTGAGTCGTGACATTCTTGATCCGTTCATTCACATGGATCAGATGGGCGAAGTGAATTACGCACCATATGAACCACGCGGAACTGATTGGCATCCTCATCGTGGGTTTGAGACGGTGACCTACATCATGGATGGCATTTTTGTCCACCAAGATTCACATGGCGGTGGTGGTGTCATTGCTGATGGGTCAACCCAGTGGATGACTGCAGGAGCCGGAATTTTGCATATTGAAACTCCACCAGAGAAATTGGTGATCGCTGGTGGTCTCTTTCATGGTGTTCAACTGTGGGTCAATTTGCCAAGTCACAAAAAGATGATTTCACCCGCGTATCAAAATCTTGATGCAGATCTCGTGACTTTGCTGTCGTCGCCAGATGGTGGTGCACTCATCCGTTTGATTGCTGGAGACTTGGGAGAATTCAAGGGCCCTGGATCAACTCATACGCCGATAGTTGTTTGCCATGTGACATTGGCACCAGGAGCGCGAGTCGAACTTCCATGGAACCCAGCTTTCAATGCCTTGGCTTACGCGCTTGCCGGATCTGGTTCAGTAAGTGATGAACGTCGTCCACTTCACCTGGGCCAGTTGGCCGTGTACGGAAGTGGCGACACAATTTCTTTCCAAGCCGATGACGATTCATCACTCGATGTTCTCTTACTTGGCGGACAACCCATTGGTGAGCCAATCGTTGCTTACGGTCCGTTTGTTATGAATACCGAAAACGAAATTCGTCAGGCATTTGATGACTATCAGCACGGTCGACTCGGAACAGTTCCGGTCGGTGGTATTCGCCCTTATAGGGGCTAATTACTTCAATGCGTCAATAAAACGCAGAGTTGCTTCGGCGATTTCGCGGCGCCATGTATGCACTGTGTCATTTTGGCTATCTTCGTTAAGACTGTTGTCAATATTTTTTTGCAGAGTCTTCATGTTTTTTCGTTGAGTCTTCAACATCGTGGACATATCAATTCCGCATTCGTCGGCTAACACCAGTTTGAGTAGTAACTCACTACGCATATCTCGCAAATGGACAACAGGCGTGTTGATCCAGGTGCGAAAAATTGCGCGCCCTGGCTTTGTCATCGTGAGCAGAGTTCGATTACCTCCGGCGAGACCTGCCTCCTCACCAGATTCTTTGACGTAACCATGAATCTGTAGTTGCTCAAGGGCTCGGTAGGTGAGTGGGCGAGTCAATGACCAAATACGACCAATATCTGAACCTGGTTTAAGTCGCGCTGCGATGGCAAAACCATGTGATGGCCCGCTATATAAAAGTCCAAGACAAGCCCACTCGCCGAGTAAAAGGTCATTCCCTGTGCGTGTGCTCCGACTCATCGCGAATAGACCTCAACTTCTGTGGCCTTGACGACAGCGAAAACTTCGTCGCCTACTCGTAGTGCCATGGATTCAACCGCTGCAGCAGTGATCTCAGCGACAAGAGGTAATGGACCGTGCAATGTGATTCGGCACCGTTCGCCAGAATGATCAATATCGGTGATGACTTCGGGCCAGGTATTGCGCGCACTCGAAGTCAACTCATTGGAGGTAACGATGGTGATCGCTTGTGGTTTAATCACGGCGAAGACATCGCCTTCCGCCTGATCGGCTAGCACCACGGTTATTCCCGTTGAAGTAGTGAGAGTCACTCCTGATGCGTGACCAGTGATCAGATTTGTACCGACAAGATCGGCTACATAACGCGAGCGCGGATGCGCAGTGACCTCATTCAAAGTTCCTATTTGCATCACTTGACCGTTTTCTAAAATCAGCACACGGTCGGCCAATGCATACGCATCAATAGGGTCATGCGTCACTAAGACAACTGCTCCCTGAAAGGAAGATAAATAGCGCCGCAGATCTCGTCGCACCGTCTGACGAGTGGCAACATCAAGAGCTGCTAGAGGTTCATCAAGAAGTAATAGATGAGGTTGAATTGCTAATGCTCGAGCTAAGGCAACTCGTTGTGCTTGACCACCGCTGAGAGTGGGAGTCTTTTTGTGAAGATGCTCCGAGAGCCCGACTTGTTGTAATAAAGCACGCGCCTGCTCGGTTGCAGTTGCCTTATTGACACCTTGGGCACGCAGACCAAATGCGACATTCTCGACAGCAGATAACTCTTTGAATAAAAGATAATCCTGAAACACAACACCGACGCGTCGCTGTTGTGCCTCAACGAATATGTCATCGGCGGGGCTATCCCAAAGAATATTGCGAGAACTAATACGTCCAGTGTCAATCTGCTGTAAGCCGCTCAGCAGCCGCAGCAACGTTGATTTTCCGGAGCCATTGGGTCCCAAGACGGCGAGGACCTCGCCGTCATTGACAGACGCGTCAATTTTCAGATTGAAGTCACCTTGAGTCACGGAGAAGTTGAAATGAGTGGTCATGAGAACAGATCATTTCGTTGACGTCCAAGCCAACGGTCACGCAGACCGACAAGAACCACAAAAGAAACTGTGATCATCAGCATGCTTAAGATCAGTGCCGCCTCAGGGTTGCTCTCAAGAGCTAAGTAGGTTGCAAGAGGCATTGTCTGTGTAGTGCCTGGCAAGTTGCCAGCGAAAGTTATTGTGGCTCCGAACTCACCGAGCGCTCTCGCCCAGGCTAAGGCCACACCGGCAACGAGAGCAGGTTTGATACTGGGCAGAGTGATGCGTCGAAAAACATAAAGCCGTGAAGCGCCTAATGTGCGAGCCGCATCTTCGTAACGTGAATCGAGTTGACGGATCGCGGCTTCAACAGTGAGCACCAAAAAAGGCATTGCCACGAAACATTGAGCGATCACAACACCTGCAGTTGTAAAGGGGAGTCGGATGCCAAACCAATCATTGAGGTATTGGCCAAAGAGCCCTCGCCGTCCAAATGAGAAAAAGAGCGCAACGCCACCAACGACTGGTGGTAGCACCATTGACAGAGTGGCTAAAGCACGCACAAAACTTCGTCCAGGGAAATTGACGCGGGCTAAAAGCAAAGCCAAGGGAACGCCAAAAATACAGGAGATGAGGGCTGTGATTAATGATGTCTCAAGTGAGAGCCATAGTGCGGTGCCGACAGACTTTTCAGAAAGAATGTCAGTGACTTTGCTCCAGGGTGCGCGCCATATCAAACCAGCGAAAGGTAGAGCGAAAAAGGCAACACTAATGCCAGCCAAGACGAGCATTGGCCACGGTAGCGATGATTGCCGTGAACGTTGCCGAGTCATGCGGGAAGTAGCCCAAATCCGAATTTTGAAAGTTTCTCGCGCCCTTGATCGGAGTTGAGAAGATCAATGAAACGTTGAGTCGCCTCTTTGGCATGCGAATCTCGCAAAGTGCCAACGACGTAGAGCGGATTGACATTAATCTTGTCAGCGATCGGTACGCCGGTGACCGAACTGCCAGCAGCAAGAATGTCAGTACGATAGACGATTCCAGCATCGGCTTCTCCCAAGGTCACCTTGGTCAAGATTCCTTTGGCATTCTCTTCAAGAGAGGCAGGTGTGACGGTGACTCCAGCATTTCTGAGGACCTCAGCGGTGTATCTACCGATAGGAACCTCAATCGGACAAGTGACAAAGAGCAAGCCAGGAGTCGTCAACTGTGCCAGCGAAACGATGTGCAGTGGATTCCCTTTTTCGACAACGATTTCTAGTGAGTTTGTGGCGAAAGCAGTGGGCTGACCTTCAAGAAGACCGGCATCGGTTACCTTTGCCATGTTTTTCACATCTGCTGAAGCGAAGACATCAGCGGGAAGACCTTGCGAAATTTGCAGCGCCAAATCTGAAGATGAGGCGAAATTAAAAGTGATGGCGATATCGGGGTTGTCCCGCATAAATTGTGCACCGATCTCATTGAAAACTTCGGTCAGCGAGGACGCTGCGGCGATGTGCAGCGAAGTTGTCGTGTCATCTGCCGAGGCACATCCAGCAAAAATCAAACCGAGAATGAGGACCATCACCGAGGACACGAAACGACGCATCAGGGGAGTTTACGGCTAAAAAACTTCGTTTAGTCAATAATTGACTATTGAGCGGGCTTTTTGCGCCTGCCCAGAAAACATGTCCCGAATCAGAGGCTCAAAGAACTCAAGTGACTCACTCTTGTAGTCAGGATCAAAAGCCACTTGGTCATACTTAGCGCAGAACTCTGCTGTGTAATCAAAGAACGGACTCTCACGATATGCATCTCGCGTATTTGGATCCAGGCCGATGTGCTGCCAGAAGTAGTAGCCCTGAAAGATGCCATGATGCAGAACCATCCAATGATTTGCCTCACTCACAATGGGCTTGACGATGCCTGCTGCGATTGAAGGATGATTCTGCGGCGAAAGAGTGTCGCCGATGTCGTGGATTAAGGCGCATGCGACGTACTCGTCATTTTCTCCGCCGCGCATTGCACGCGTCGCAGTCTGCAAGCAATGCTCAAGGCGGGAGACTGGAAAGCCGCCCATATCGTTTGCTAAGTGACGTAACTGTTCAAGAATGCGATCAGGGACCATGGACTGAGTGTGTTTAATACTCAGCATGATTGTGTCCCAATCACTTTTTGTTGATTCAGCAAAGCTTGTGAAAGTTGCTTTCTCGGTTGGGTTTTCGCTGATGGTCATACTTCTCCATTGTATTTCGTAACTTGACAATCCTGTGATTTTAACTTCTATATTTCGACTGCGGTATGGGGAGCAACCATGGGAGTTCCCTTCAACAATGCGGCAATCTGACTTCCATCAAGTTCGAGTTGATTCATCTGTTCAATTGACCTTCGCCCGGAGAGACTACGCATGAGTTCATAGTGAGAAACTCCTAAATCGGATAGTTCTTGAGCCTGACCAGGTGCGATTGTGTCGACCATGTTCAGCAGAAATCCTAAAGCGACGTCGACGGCAGTTGAATCTTGTGCACCAGCTCGTCCAACTGCGTGGCGCAAATCGTGTTCGTGCGTGATGGCGTCCATCACTAGTTGAGAATTAACGGGACTTGGGATGTGGGGTAAGACAACA
This sequence comes from Actinomycetes bacterium, assembly GCA_037147055.1. Lineage (GTDB taxonomy): Bacteria > Actinomycetota > Acidimicrobiia > Acidimicrobiales > Ilumatobacteraceae > Casp-actino8. The sequence continues at coordinate 8,230 of JBAWVW010000019.1, read as the reverse complement.
TCAAATTCTGCTGCGGTTGACAGAAAGATATCTGCCAGGTGGGCGAGCGATTCACCTTCATGGCGGTCAACTTGGGCTTGGGTCCAGGCATCAGTACCGACACCTTCCATTCGACCAGCCAAAATATCTTCGGGTATACCGACAATATGTGAGATCAAACTGCTGACTTCCCAATTTGGGCAAAGTGGGACCGACAACGAGGCTTGAGTTTCGGGGATCTCGCGTATGAGAATCACGATTCGGTCACGAAATTCAAGGTAGGCCTGCACAACTTTTGCATCAGGTAAAAGAAAGGTCATAGGGCAGTATGCCATAACTTTTGTGAGTGATATGAATGAGCGATGCGTTTACAACTTGCCCTCAATGTTGACAATCTCGAGGAAGCCATTGAGTTCTACACAAAGATATTCAATACCGAACCTCTGAAGGTTAAATCTGGCTACGCCAATTGGGCAATCGTTGATCCGCCATTGAAACTTGTCATCTTTGAAAAAGGCGGCGAGCACGGCACGATTAATCATCTTGGAGTCGAGACCGACACCGCTGAGGAAGTGGTTGAAGCAGATAAGCGTTTGCGAGCTGCCGGCTTAGAGACAACGGGTATCGATGACACTGAATGTTGTTTCGCTGAAAAAACCGAAACTTGGGTTGACGGAGTTGATGGACATAAATGGGAGTTTTATGTCAAGCACTCCGATGTTGAGCAATTTGTCAATCTCCCAGCTGGCCGCAAAATAGAAGATGGCGGAAACGTTTGTTGCCCTTCGTGAAGAAAATTGCTCGTTGCCCGCGTCAATTGATCTACAGTTCGCCTAGTTAGGCTCGGACATTATGTGGTCGGCGTTTCTCTTAAGTTTTGGCATCATTTTCGTTGCTGAGTTAGGTGATAAAAGCCAATTGATGGCCATGGCTTTCGCTGCCCGCTATAAAGCTCTTCCAGTTTTATTGGGCATTTCAATCGCCACTGCAGTGACTCACGCATTGAGCGTGGGTTTGGGGTCAGTTGTTGGTGACCAGATGCCAACTGCTTCCATCAGCATTGTTGCGGGTGTCGCATTTCTCGGTTTTGCTGGTTGGACATTGCGTGGTGACACCCTGAGTGAAGACGAAGCGCAGGCTGCCCAAAAGAACACCCGCAGCACGATTGTTGCCGTGAGTATCGCCTTTTTCTTGGCAGAGTTAGGCGATAAGACGATGTTGGCGACAATTACCTTGGCCACCAAACAAGATGCCTTTGGAACATGGGTGGGTTCAACCTTGGGAATGATCGCTGCTGACGCTTTAGCGATTCTTGTTGGTTACCATCTGGGTTCGCGTTTGCCGGAAAAAGCAATTCGTTACGGTGCCTCAATACTTTTTGTGATCTTCGGAATCCTGTTGATCGTGCAGGGCATATAAGCACCCACTAAAATCGAATTAGCCGAGTAAGTCTTCGGCGGCTTGGCGTACCTGCCAGTCTCGATCTTCAAGAGCCTTGTGCAATGTGATTTTTACCTCGGGTGTGTCAAAGGGAGCTAAAGCGAGCACCGCTCGGCGCCGAATAGCGGGCTTATCGCTGCATGCCGTAATGATGGCGTCGAGACCCAACTCATCCCCGATAGCGCCGAGAGCAGCTACTGATGCTTCTCGTACAAGGGGTTCGCTGTGCGTAGTTGTTAGTTCAATGAGCTTGTGCAGAACTGTCTGTGTGACGACCTCATGTTCGCCGCATGACCACGCAGCCATTTCCACGACAAGGGGTTCGTCGTCGCTGAGCAGTGGGAGTACATCGAAATTTAAAAATTTTGCTCCAAGTTCGGCGACCCTGCGCCGCACTCCTACATCGACGTCAGTGGCGAAGGCCTCAAGCGTCAGCGCCGTGAGAACTCCCAAGCGATCCAAAGCGCCGAGTGATGCCTCACGAATGGATGGCTGCTCATCGACGAGACCCATTTCGACGAATGCGAGATCTCCTGAGTGGCCCGCGACCACCACTGCGCGACGGCGATCAGCAACTTGTGCTCTGTCTGAAGCGTTCATAGCCGTGAAACGAAGTTGGTGACGATGTAAGCAAGGGACAAGGAGATCACCAGCGCGGCGATGATTCCGCTCACGAGTGCAATCCCAGCGAGTCCTGTGGCGTTAAGTACTTTGCGAGCGATGGTCTCCTTGATTTCAGGTCTCGGTGCATTCAGGGGGTGTGTTTCGTCGAGCAATTCACCACCCGTTGAGGGGCGCGCTGGATCAGTGGAGGTAACTTGGCGCGATGGAGTGTTTGTTTCTCGGGCAGGTTTGCGCCGTCCAATGGCGAGTAGAGCCAAGATGGCTAAACCAACAACGAAGGCCAAGCGGGTGGAGATTTCAGTGAGTGACACGCAATTAGACAAGGTACTCGCATCACGGGTGGTTGCGCCGTCGTTACGCGCTCAGAGTCTGGCGATACCCCTGGCGACCTTGGCATTTTTGTTGATCGGGGTGGTGTTGGGGGCGATGGTGTGGCCTATCCAACGTTTTGAAACAGCGCCAGGTACTGCTGAACCTGTGGGGAATCTTCTATCCATCGCTGACGACCAGGTGGTCGTTTATACACCTAAGACCGGTGTTCGCTTCGTGACCGCAATGGGTTCAGAACTCACGGCCCTTCAAAGTTTTATGGGGTGGGTGGACCCAGTGGTCAATGTGTTGACTTGTGAGGAGCGTTTTGGGGATTGCACTCCCTCGCAGAGTCACGAAATACAGTTGGGTGCCATGGCGAACGCCAAAGAAATTGCCGCCTATGTGGCCTTGTCTTACTTGGGTTTTGATGCCACTTTTACGGAGGGGCCGGCCCAAGTAGCGGGTTTTGATACGACGCTGTGCCCCACTGACAGCCCGAAGAAACGGGCTTGCAAAGTTTTACAGGTCGGCGACGTGATCGAGTCAATTGATCTCGGTGACGGTCCGATCATCATTGATGTTGTCTCAAAATTGACGACAGCGTTGGCCGAGGCGGCACCCGGCGACGTGGCGACACTCACAGTCTTGTCATTGTCCTCTGATGGGGGGACAAAGAGTCACGGGGTTGAAGTTGAACTGGTCGCGAGCGCAGAAAAAGTGCCGCGAACTTTGATCGGATTTACTGCTCGCGATACCCGGACGGTGGATTTACCATTCACCATCGACTTTGACACCGGGGGCATTGGGGGGCCATCGGCGGGACTCTCGTTCACTTTGGCGCTGATTGACAATCTGACGGAAGGAGAGATGACACCACCGCAAGGTGTCGCAGTCACGGGGACAATTCAAGAAGACGGCACGGTTGGCCCGATCGGAGCCTTGGTGCAAAAGTCGATGGCGGTAAAGAAATCCGGAGCCAAGATTTTCTTGGTGCCCACGGACCAAGGTGTTGACGAGATCGCTGCCGCACAAGCGGCCGTGGGTTCGTCGGTGGAGATAGTGCCGGTGGCGACCTTGGCTGAGGCACTAGCGGCACTGCTCAAACGAGGCGGTCAACCAGTCGTCGCACCCACCCGGTGACCTCTGCGCAGACACTGATTTCGTGTAAAAGACCTGATTGCCACCCTTTAACCCCCGATTTTTCGTATTCTCTGTGCAATGGCTATCTCATTTTCTCGTCCTGATCCCTCTTCGCCGACCGCTGTCGCCGGGGCAACCTTTCCTTCTTCGCGTCGCGGCTTTGACCAAAATGAGGTTCGTGACTTCCTACGGATGGTTGCCGCTGAACTTTCTCGTCTGACGGAACGCACCATTTTTCTTGAGGAAGAATTGCTAAATGCCCAGCGGGTCGGGTCTGGAGCGCCCATTGAACTGAATGAGGAGACTGTCGCTGCCCTGCTCGGTGAAGAGACTGCGCGCATTGTCCAGGCCGCTCGTGAGGCCGCCTCAAAGATCAAGATTCGCTCTGAGGAGACAGCCACGCGTTTGGTGCGTGAAGCCACTGATGAAGCCACTCGCTTACGTGAGGACGCTGAACTTGAGAGTGCGCGTCGTCGCCAAGACGCTGCTTCTGACGCTGATACAGAGATTTTGACGGCCAAACAACAGGGTCGTGACATGGTCAATGAGGCTCGCGCTTATCGCGAGCGAGTGCTGGCCGATGTGGCGCGTCGTCGTGAAATGGCGCGCGAGCAATTGGAAGACTTATTCCATGGACGCGAGCGTTTGATCCAAGCGTTTGATCGTGCGCGCTTGGCAAGTGAAGATGTGTTGCGCGATTTGGATGACGCTGGCGATGAGCCCAGCGAGTTTGTCAATTTGGCTCCGACCACCGGTCCCATTCCGGTCATTGTTCAAGCTGATCAAGTTGTGGCCCAAGAGGCAATCCGTCCGGCTATTTCATCAGCGCCAGCTTTCGCTCCGTATGACCAAGATGAAGACACCATTGTTGAGCAGACCGCCGCAGAAGTTGTCGTTGAGACGATTGTGCTTGAGAAAAATCTCGATGACGAAGTGATTGTCCTTGAAGAAACCGTTGTATCGGAGCAGATCTCTAATGTGGTTTCGTTATTCCCGCGTCATGAAACATCAACAGATATTGGTGATAGTGACAGCAGTGTGAGCGCGCAAGAGTCGGTTACTCATTTGCATGTTGCGCCGGCCCCGAAAGCAGCAGATGTTGTGGCTGATGATATTTTCGCCAAACTGCGACGCTCGAGTGCTGATGTTGTTGCCAAAGATGTAGCCACAACCGAAGCCAAGAAATCTCAACCTGTGCAGAAGAAGCAGATTGTTGTGACCACGACCGAGACAATTGTTGAGCGTGCGGCCAAAGTGTTGGCGGAAACTCCTCTTGAAGATGCCGTTGAAGTTTTAGAGACAATCACGACACCTTTTGAGGCCCGCGATGAAGTTCTAGTCCCGATCATCGTGGCGATGGGGCGCAAGATCAAGCGAGTTCTCGCTGATGAGCAAAATGAGATTTTAGATATCTTGCGCGGCAAGCCTGTTGTCAAAACTTTGGATGCGATAGTTGGCCCAAAGTCAGATCATTCAGCACGAATGACAGGCGCACTTGAAGCCTCAGTCAAATCTGCGGCCTGTGAAGGAGCGAAATCACTGTCGAGCGGATCGGACAAAGAGATACACAAAATTGTGGCTTCCCAGTTAGCGGCCATCGATGAGTTCATTGTCTCCACGATCGTGGCGCCATTGCGCGAGCGCTTGAGTCGCAGTATTTCTCAGGCCTCTGGTGACAATGCCGAGCTAACAGCGTTAGTGCGCGTGGTGTACCGAGAGTGGAAGAATAAGCATGTTGATGAGCACGTGGATGATATTGCTCAGACTGCCTATGGACGTGGCGCATTTGCTGCGTTGCTCCCCGGAACGAAAGCCTGCTGGAAAGTTGATCCGACTGGGCCGGCCTGTGCTGATGCTGAAGATAACTCTTTGGCCGGCTTTGTCACTGTCGGTGAGGCGTTCCCCACAGGTCACACCCATGCACCCGCTCATGCTGGTTGCCGTTGTGCGCTTGTTCCGCAGCAGAACTAGTCTCATTGCGTGAGACCATCTTCAGATTTGCCACGTAGCCCGCGTCGTCGTTCCAACAGCAATCGCCCCGCGTGGGCCTCGAAGGGCCGTATCGCACTTTTTGTCGTAGCGGCGTTGATTTTAATTTTGTTTTTATCAGCCCGCACTTTGGCGAACTTTTATGTCGACTTATTGTGGTTCCGTTCTGTTAATTATGCTTCCGTTTTTTGGACGGGGATCAAGGCGAAGGTGCTTCTCGGTGGAGTATTCAGCGTCGGTTTTGCCATCGTTTCATTCATCAGTCTGACCTTGGCGGAGCGCTTGTCACCGAACGAAATTCCTACAGGTCCTGAACGTGAAGTGGTCGAACGGTTTCGTTTGATCGTCGGTAACCGTACGCGGCTTCTGCGAATTGCTGTCTCGGCTCTCTTTGGATTAATTGTTGGACTTCCAGCAATAGCGCAGTGGCAAGATTGGTTGCTCTTTAGAAACTCGCAATCGTTTGGTATCAAGGATCCACAATTTGGAGTGGATATCGGCTTCTACGTTTTCCGACTTCCATTTTTGACTTTTGTCGTTGACTGGGCTTTTGCAGCACTCGTCGCGGTGACCTTAATGACGGCAGCTTTGCACTTTCTCAATGGCTCCATTCGACTTCAGACGACAAGCGAACGCATCGCCAAAGGTGCACGCATTCACTTAAGCGTTTTGTTCGCAATCATGGCGGCGATCAAGGCCGCAGATTATTGGTTGCAGAGATTTGAACTCACGGTGTCTGGTCGCGGGGTGGTGCAGGGCGCAACGTACACCGACGTCAAGGCTCAATTACCCGTCATCAACCTTTTAATTATGGTCAGTCTGCTGGTGGCGGCATTGTTCCTAGCAGGGATCAAGTGGGGCGGTTGGCGCTTACCATTGCTGTCAATGGCCTTGTGGGCGGTTGTGGCCATCGTTGCTGGTGCCATATACCCGGCAGTAATCCAACGTTTCGTTGTCCAACCGAACGTCACGACGCGGGAGCGTCCCTACATTGGCAGAAATATTATCGCCACTCAGGCAGCGATGGGGATCGACAAAGTTGTCGTCGTTGATTTGCCGGCAGGTGAAGTGACTGATGCTGAAGTAGCGAAGGATCCGACGCCATTGTCGGATACGCGACTGCTGGATGTCTCTGAAATGAGAGATCGCTATTCGTTAGATCAGGGGCTATTTGCTTTCTATGCGATTAATGACCTTGATGTTGATCGCTACGACATCGCTGGACGATCACAGCAGACGATGGTTGCCGCTCGTGAACTGAATCCTGATGGAATACCGAATAAAACTTGGGTTTCTCGCCATTTGATCTATACGCATGGTTGCGGTGTTGTTGCTGCCAGTGCTTCGCAGATCACGTCTGATGGCCGCCCAATCTACGAAGAAATCGGCACAGAACGGCCTCAGTTGTATGTCGGCACATATCAGCCGGGCTACGCAATTGTTAATACCAAACAGGTTGAACAAGTATGTCCGAACACCACTGCAGAAAAATATCAGGGAACAGGTGGAATCGCGCTTAACTCAACTCTCAAGAAGTTGTCTTTTGCGGTTCACTTCGGAGAGTTCAACTTGCTGGGCTCAAGTTTGATCACCGATGAATCACGCCTGATCAACGTCCGCGATGTGAGTGACCGTGTTTCAAAGGTGGCTCCATTTCTGAAGCTTGATGCTGATCCGTATCCTGTGGTCGTTGATGGCAAGGTTCTGTGGGTCATTGATGCGTTCACCACGACCTCGCGCTATCCATATGCGCAACAGGCCAACACTGACAATCTGACTTATGGCTCAGGGCTTAAGCACAACTTTAATTATGTTCGCAATAGTGTCAAGGCCGTCGTCGATGCTTATGACGGTTCGGTCACTTTGTATGTCGTCGATTCAAACGATCCGATTGTCAACGCTTGGTCGGCATCTTTCCCAGGTTTGTTTACTGCTGGAGACAAAGTGCCCGACGCCTTGCGAGCACACTTTCGCTATCCGGAGGATCTCTTTCGAGTGCAGACCAATTTGTATGGCCGTTATCAGTTCAAAGATACGGATCAATTCTTCAACCGTGATTCAGCGTGGAGCGTGGCCCAAGCGGCGCAACGTGAACCAGAGGTTGCAGCTCTCGCTGGTGACTCGGTGGCAGCTGGTGATGTCAATTCACAGGCCAACACTGGAGATGTGGCTGACGCAAATGTCGCCCGCTTTGAGCCTTACTACACTCTCTTCCACACACCAGATTCCGTTGGCTCTACAGTTGCCGCCTCGTTTTCACTGATCCGTCCATTCGTCCCTTTCTCATCAGATGACACGCGAAAAGAACTGCGTGCCTTCATGGTGGTGTCGAGTGATCCAAAGAGTTACGGACAGTTAACGGTCTACAAATACAGTGGGACACTTCCATCTGGCCCGGCAACGGTTTCTGCTGAGTTGAGTAGCAATCCAAATATTTCACCAGTGATCACCTTGCTTGATCAACGCGGTTCGCGAGTCATCCTTGGACAGTTGCAAGTGGTGCCCATCGGTAAAGGCTTGGTTTGGGTCCAACCGCTCTATGTGCGACCCGATGACTCGGGTTCTAAGCAGGTTTTCGTGCGTCGAGTTTTGGCTTGGTACAACGGTGAAGCTGTCATCGGTGACACTCTCAGTGAGGCGATAAATCGCCTCTTCCCAAGGTCAAAAGTCAATTTAGGCGAAGTTGTTGGGGAGTCGGGTTCTGATCCTGGAACCGATCCAAGTACTGATCCAAGTACTGATCCAA
>JBAWVW010000018.1:0-29471 GCA_037147055.1 Actinomycetes bacterium | reverse complement strand
GTGGTTCTGGTGCTGGTTAGTGCCATATATGGCACTAACCAGCACCAGAACCACAACATTAGTCGGCTTGGAAGTCGGCGAGATTGGCCAGCATCGGATTGTTGCTGAACACTTCAATTGAATTCGTAATCGGCATCCGCATCGTTCGCTGAAGAATCGTTACTTGAGTGTGCTGGTTATATTCCGCCAAAGTCACAGCCCAGCCATCACGTCCTGCACGAGCCGTACGCCCAGATCGGTGCAAGTAATCCTTATTGTCCTTAGCGGGCTCATAGTGAATCACTACAGCAATGTCATCAATGTCGATTCCACGAGCCGCCACATCAGTCGCGACGAGAACACTTAGCGAACCTTCAGCAAAACGACGCATCGCTTTTTCGCGCGCTGGCTGTGCCAAGTCACCATGAATTGCTGCGGCATTCACACCTAGACCAACCAAGTTGTCTGTGACGCGATCACAAGTACGTTTTGTTTGACAGAAAACAACTGTCTTGCCAGCGCCACGCGCAATAGCGGCCACAACTTTCTCTTTATCCATGTGATGCACAGCAAGCCACAGATGATGCATCGTTCCCACAGTGTCAGTGGCGGCATCAATGGCGACCTCAACCGGATTAGTCATGAACTGACGAATCAAGTGACCGACATCGCCGTCCAAAGTGGCGGAGAACAACATTGTCTGATTGCGTCCGGTGCAACGGCGCAGTACCCACTCAACTTGCGGTGTGAATCCATCGTCAGCCATGCGATCGGCTTCATCAAGCACAACTACTTCCACGGCAGAGAGATCAATTTCATTCGACTTCAAAAGATCAATCAAGCGCAACGGAGTGGCAACAACGATTTCAATACCTTTGGCCATGTGTTCAACCTGCTGATGACGACTTGCGCCGCCGTAGACAGCCAACACATGACGACCAGAGTGGCTCGCCAAAGGTTCGAGAACTTCAGCAACCTGAACGGCCAACTCACGGGTTGGCACCAACACCAAGCCAAGGGGTTTCATCGGCTCGGCTTTCTTCGAAATGCGCGACAACATCGGCACACCAAAGGCCAATGTTTTACCCGATCCAGTTTTTGCCCGACCGCACACATCGTGACCTTGCATCGCCACTGGAATGGCCTCGATCTGAATCGCAAACGGATTGGCGAAGCCGGCGGCTGCAAGACCAGCATCAACTTCAGGCGGTACACCGAGTTTGGCGAAACCTGTAGGAGTTTCGACTGGTGGGAGAACGTTAAAACTGGTTAAAGGTTGCGCGGGGCCGGAAACTTCTTCTTGTCCGGCGGAACCTGGCGGACGACGCTTGTTCCGTGGCGCTCCCTTGCGGGGGGCAAATTCACTCATGTTGATGCCAAGGGTATCTCCCAAGCGAGCCATATCGGGCTTTATTGACCCTCGTTAATGAGCCAAGTGGCTCAGATTGCCTACGCTTTGAGTCATGCGTGTTCCTCTCACCATCGTTGATCACATCCGCCGAGCTGAACTTTTGTACCCCGATCGGATCGCCGTCGTGGATGAACCCGATCAGCCCGCTGAGTCGTGGGGTTCTCTCACCTACCGCCAAGTAGCCGAGCGCGCGCGGGCCCAAGCGGCTGGTCTTGACGCTCTTGGCATCGCTGTCGGCGAGCGCGTGGCGATGATCTCGCACAACTCGGCGCGCCTCCTGACCGCTTTCTTCGGTGTCTCGGGATCGGGCCGCATTTTGGTTCCCATTAACTTTCGTCTGGCAGCAGACGAGGTCAAGTACATCATTGAGCATTCAGGAGCGCGGGTGTTATTGGTCGACCCCGAACTTGAACAGGCGATGGCCGGCGTTGAATGCGAATTTAAATTTGTGATCGGCGCCAAGTCCGATAGCGCGTTACTTCGCTTTGACATTGAGCCGACATCATGGACTCCCGACGAAGATGCCACCGCCACAATCAACTACACCAGTGGCACGACTGCACGCCCCAAGGGTGTTCAACTGACGCATCGCAACCTGTGGCTGAACTCGGCCACATTCGGTTGGCAGATGGGTGTCAATGATCGCGATGTCTATCTGCACACCTTGCCGCAGTTTCATTGCAATGGTTGGGGAATGGTCTACGCCGTCACGGGTATGGGCGGGCGACACATCATCCTGCGCAAAGTTGATGGTACGGAAATTTTACGGCGCATTGAAGAACATGGAGTGACAATGCTTTGCGGCGCTCCTGCCGTGGTGAACATGGTTCTTGAAGCTGCCGCCTCATGGGATGGGCCAGTTCCTGGACGAGGTCGGGTGCGCATGGTCGTAGCCGGCGCTCCCCCGCCCACAAAAACAATCGAGCGCATGGAGACCGAATTGGGTTGGGAGTTTGTGCAACTGTACGGCTTAACCGAAACCTCTCCATTCCTTACTATGAATCGCACACGCGAGGAATTTGATTCGCTTACTCCTGCCGAGCGCGCCCAGAAATTATCTCGGGCAGGTTCACCAGCATTGGGTGTTGAGTTGCAAATTTCCGAGCAGGGAGAAATTCTCGCTCGTGGAAATGTAATCATGGAGGGCTATTGGGATCAACCGACTGCGACAGCCGATGCAATTCGTACTGTTGGTGATGGTCCAGATGCCACCGAGTGGTTCCACACCGGTGACGGAGGAATCATTGATCAGGAAAACTACTTGGCAATCAGTGACCGTAAAAAAGATGTCATCATTTCTGGCGGAGAAAATGTTTCCTCCATTGAAGTTGAAGATGCTGTTTTCGGACATCCTGAAGTTAATGAGGTCGCAGTCATTGGTGTTCCCGATGAAAAGTGGGGAGAACTAGTCATGGCTCTCGTGGTGAAGAGTCCGGAGTCAACGCTGACTGAGGATGAACTGATTGCCTACGTTAAAACAAAGTTGGCTGGCTACAAATGTCCGAAACGCATTGAATTTCGTAGTGAACTCGCACGAACGGCTACGGGCAAACTGCAAAAGTTCAAACTACGTGAGCCTTACTGGGTCGGCCATACGCGTCAAGTCAATTAGTCGTTGCTACTTCATACCGCGCATTGCGGTGTGACTATCTCGTTGATCTAAGAACCACTGATAGGTACTGGCGAGCCCACTATCGAGGGTGTAACTCGGCGACCATCCAAGGTTATTTAAGCGCGTCACATCCAAAACTTTTCTTGGTGTCCCATCAGGCTTGGACGCGTCGAATCTCAACTCGGCTGCGGGATAGACAACTCGTCGAACCTTTTCCGCTAGTTCGCGAATACTTAAGTCCACTCCAGTGCCCACGTTGATGTGCATCTCATCGCTGTAGTTCTCCATCAAGAACAGGCAAGCATCAGCCAGATCATCGACGTGCAAGAACTCGCGCATCGCGCTCCCAGTTCCCCAAATCTCAACTTCTTTTCCTGCATTTTGTTTGGCGTCGTGGAACTTACGAATCAAAGCAGGTAACACATGACTTGACGTGAGATCAAAGTTGTCTTCGGGTCCGTACAAGTTGGTCGGCATCGCAGAAATAAAATCACAGCCGTATTGCTGACGATACGCCTGACATAACTTGATACCAGCAATCTTGGCGACGGCATACCACTCGTTAGTGGGCTCAAGCGGGCCAGTCAAGAGTTGTTCTTCGGTGATTGGTTGAGTGGCATCACGCGGGTAAATGCATGAACTTCCGAGGTACAAAAGTTTGCTGACCTTGGCTTGATGACTGGCTTCAACGACTGTCCCGTGAATCATCAAGTTGTCATAAATGAACTCGGCCGGACGCGTGCTATTGGCCAAAATGCCGCCCACGGTTCCAGCAACCAAAAAGACATACTCGGGACGATTGTTAGCGAACCAGGTATTCACCGCGCCCTGATCACGCAGATCGAGTTGTGCTCGGGTAGCGGTCAGGATATTCGTGAATCCCCCGCCAGTCAGCCGGCGCATCAAGGCGCTGCCCACCAAACCGCCATGTCCAGCCACATAAATTCGAGCATTTTTGGCCATTGGCTGAAACATCAACTCACCTCGGGCGAAATCGTACTCGTCAATCGACTAATGCCTGGTGTACCAACTGCTTGAGTTGACGACTAAAGGTGTGTGGCGACATCATCAGTTGAGTCATAAAGGTCACCGTTAAATCCTCGACTGGGTCAACCCAATAGAAAGTTGCCGCGGCGCCACCCCAACCGAAGTCACCGAATGAACCTGCTGTCTTGGTGGCGACAGGGTCAATGGTGACACTAACACCGAGACCAAAACCGATTCCGTCGTAGTCATTGGCAGCACCTAACGGTCGACCGAATTCAGTGAGATCGGCATCTTCTGGAAGATGATTGCTTCCCATGTATTCAACCGTACGCGACGAGAGAAGTCGCTGACCGTTGAGTTCGCCACCACCGCGGAGCATCTCAGCAAATCGCACATAGTCACCCATTGTGCTGACAAGACCACCACCACCGCCATCAGCAGCTGGCATCTTGTGACTTCCACGATCAACAGCATCAGCACGAATAGCCAATCGAGTTCTCGGATGAGCCGAGTACAAGGCAGCCAAGCGATCGTGCTTTTCATCTGGACAATAAAATGCAGTATCGCTCATGCCGAGGGGAGTGAAAATTCTTTGGTTGAGGAAATCGCCAAGACGTTGACCACTAATCACTTCAACGACACGACCCAAAACATCAATAGATGTTGAGTAATTCCACTCACTTCCGGGCTGAAATAACAACGGCTGGCGAGCCAGCAGGGAACACACTCCGGCCAAATCCAACTCGCGCGGAAAACCCCATTCCAATCCAGCACGACGATACAACTCATCGACTGGATGTTGATACATGAAACCGTATGTCAGACCAGCGGTATGGGTGAAAAGATGCCACATCTGCATTGGCTTTGTTTGCGGACCTAGAACTGGTCGCAAAAATGATCCACCCTCAAATACTTTTGATTCGCCGAATTCGGGAATGAACTTGGACACCGGATCAGTGAGCTCAAACAATCCTTCTTCCCACAACATCAGTGCAGCCACTGAGGTGATCGGTTTAGTCATCGAAAAAATTCGGTACATCGTGTCATCGGCGATTGGCTTTGAGGATTCACGATCGGCCAAGCCTCCACTAGCCGAATGGGCCACCTTGCCCTCACGAGCCACAGTCACAGCCCAACCTGACAACAAATTCTCATCAACATATTTTTTAAAATGTTTATCGAGGTTTGTTAAGCGGTCGGCACTCATGCCCACTTCGCTGGCGTCAACTATCGGCAATCCGTGGCTAGTTGTCTGTGACATAACTAGACCCTACGCAACGTCAAAGTCAGCGCAACTAGTGAGGTGAGATTGTCCTAGAAAAGTCAACGACCCAGAGGCGAGCGGTGGAGCTCGAGCCATCCAGGTCGTTGGTGCCGCCTGTGTGGGAGCGGCAAACAAAACCTAGCACTCGCTCATCACCCGTTTTTAAAAACCTTAGGAGGGGTCCGCCTGCTGGGTTTCAATTTCTCGACGGACCTCATCCATATCCAGCTCCAATGCCTGAGCGACTAAGTCTTCAAGGGCGTGCTGGGGCAGAGCACCGGGCTGATTGAAAATCAGAATGCCTTGGCGAAAGATCATCAAGGTCGGAATTGATTGGATGCCGAAGGACCCAGCCAACTCTTGCTCGGCCTCGGTATCAACTTTGCCGAATACCCCAGTCGGATTCTTTTGCGCCACCGCTTCGAAGATCGGAGCAAACTGGCGGCACGGTCCACACCATGCGGCCCAAAAATCAACCAAAACAAGGTCATTTGACTCAATGACGGAGGCGAAGTTCTCGCCCGAAAGTTCGACTGCTGTGCCCATCACGGGTCCTCCATTTTCTTCGTCGTTGCCTCCGCAAGACTCTCACGGACTCTTGAGTCAACACCTAGCGCACGCTGGGGATTTCCAGGTAGGTGTAGCGTATGTCACATAGACGAAAAATATCCCCGAAAGCATAGACATTGACCTCAAATGTCTATAGGTTCCCGCAGTCCGTTTCTTTACGGCCCAACAAGCAGAGTGATAATCACACCCCAACAACAAGACGAAACCCGGGAGGTCCGACCAATGAGTAACAACTCGACCCCTAGCACTCAACAGAGTATGAATACCGTGAGTACCGTCGATTTTTCACCCGAACAGGCCTACCCAGGCAAGGGTCTTGCCTATGACTGGCGCAGCGTTATTGCTGAGGTCGAGTCGGCACTGCTTGATGCAGAACTTGCCAGCTTGACTTCCGTCTACAGCGACTGAGATCGCCCAACGCCCTTCGATGGGCCCCGTGGCCGCAATTGGCCACAACAGACTTTGGGACTAACCGTTGCGTGCTCGGTCGCGTTTGGGTAGCGTCCCAAGGGTGAGCAACTTGATCGGCCTCCTTCTTACGTAGGGTGAGCGCCCCATAACGCGTTCGCCAAAGCCCCGTGCGCACCAGCGCCGGGGTTTTTTCATTTCTCCGACGATCCCCACCCATAGCCCTAACCGATATTCACTCCCACCACATAAAGATGTTTCCTACAACTGGAGCGCCATGAATACTCAAAACCCATCTCAGTTCGTCAATGCCGGCCAAAACCGAATGGCATTTTCCAAGTATCAGCCCTTCATCCCGATCGTGCTCAAGGACCGAACATGGCCCGACACCATGATTTCCAAGGCACCACTGTGGTGTTCAGTTGACCTGCGCGATGGCAATCAGGCCTTGATTGACCCCATGGACCCCGAACGCAAGCGTCGCATGTTCGAAGTTTTATGCAAGATCGGGTTCACGGAAATTGAAGTTGGATTCCCTTCGGCGAGTCAGCCCGACTTTGATTTCGTGCGCCAGTTAATCGAAGAGAACTTGGTACCCGACAATGTGATTATTCAAGTTCTCGTACAAAGCCGCGATGAGTTAATCGAGCGCACCTACGAATCATTGCAGGGCGTCAAGCAGGCCATCGTGCACTTCTACAACTCAACGAATCCGCTGCAACGTGATGTCGTTTTTGGTTTGGATAAAGAGGGCATCAAAGACATCGCCGTGCGCGCTGCTAGCAAATGCAAAGAACTTGAGAGCACGTTGGTGGGTTCGTATATTCGCTACGAGTATTCCCCAGAAAGTTTCACTCTGACCGAACCTGAATATGCCATCGAGGTCTGCGAAGCAGTGATGGACGTCATTCAACCGACTCCTGAAAAGCCTTTAATCCTGAATCTGCCGGCAACGATTGAGTGCTATAGCCCCAATGTTTACGGCGATGTTATTGAGTGGTTCTGTCGCACTATCAAGAACCGCGATTGCGTCGTTGTGAGTTTGCACCCACACAACGATCGCGGATGTGCCGTGGCCGCCGCAGAATTTGGGGTGATGGCCGGAGCAGACCGCGTCGAAGGAACTCTGTTCGGCAACGGTGAGCGCACCGGAAATGTTGACATCATCAACTTGGCGATGAACCTCTTCGTCAATGGGGTTGATCCCGAGTTAGACATCACCGATATTGATTCATTACGCAGAACGGCAGAATATTGCAACCGTCTTCCTGTGCATCCTCGGCACCCTTATGTGGGTGACTTGGTCTACACCGCATTTAGCGGCAGTCACCAAGATGCGATCAAAAAAGGATTCGAAAAACTGCCAGTGGATTACGACAAGTGGGGCGTCCCGTACCTACCTCTTGATCCCAAGCATCTTGGTCGCACCTACGAGGCAGTGATTCGCGTTAACAGTCAGAGTGGCAAGGGCGGGGTGGCTTACGTCATGAAGTCTGAACATGGCTTTGAATTGCCTCGTCGTCTGCAGATTGAGTTTTCAAAAAACATTCAGCACATCACCGAGGATCTCGGCACCGAGATCAGCCCGATCACGATGTGGACGGCTTTCCAAGATGAGTATCTCAGCGAGACCCCGCGCTTCGTCTTAGAGAGCCATGAAATGCGCAGTGTGTCAAGCGGTGGCGGTCGCACCACAATCACCGCACAACTCATTATTGATGGTCAGCACCGCACTATCAGTGGTGAAGGTAACGGACCCATTGACGCCTTTGTCGCTGCTATGCGTACTGGTCTAGAAGCCCACATCGATGTCGTGGATTATGCCGAACACGCCATTGGTAAGGGATCAGAAGCACGCGCCGTGGCCTATGTTGAAACAATCAACGAGGCGGGCGATGTCTTGTGGGGTGTTGGTACCGATGAAAACACCGTGACGGCCTCATTGCGGGCTGTCCTCTCGGCTCACGAACGCCATACCGCGGCCAACGCCGACTAAGGTTTGAACAGTTTTACAGTGCGCTTACAGCTAAGGAGATAACACTATGAAGGTTTCAGTTGACTACGACATCTGTGCATCAACAGGATCGTGCATGCAAGTCTGCCCAGAAGTTTTTGAGGTTCGTAGCGACGGATACCTCTATGTTCTCTTGGAGAACCCAGGCGAAGAGTTGCGCGAAAAAGTTGAGCAGGCTGCAGATCTCTGTCCAACAGCCGCGATCACGGTTGAAGGCTGAGTTCGCTTCGTGGGATTCCACGACAAACTGACGACAGCATGGGCTCGTAGCGGCTCAATGTTGTGCGTCGGGCTTGATCCTGATCCAGCGAAGATTCCTTCTCATCTAGCCAACGATCCAGAAGCAATCTTTCGCTTTTGTGCCGAGATTGCCGACGCCACAGCGGATGTGGCCTGTGCCTTCAAACCGCAAATCGCATATTTCTCGGCCATTGGAGCAGAACAACAACTAGAAAAGTTATGTGCTCACATTCGTCAACAGCATCCGCATGTGGTGCTGATTCTCGATGCCAAACGCGGTGATATTGGGCCGACTGCAGAGCGTTATGCGCACGAGGCATTTGTGCGCTACCAAGCAGATGCGGTGACCGTCAACCCCTACCTCGGCACCGATTCTCTTGAACCCTTTTTGGAACACGCTGGCAAGGGTGTGATCGTGCTCTGTCGCACCTCAAATCCTGATAGCGGAGATCTGCAGATGTTGGACACGGGCAGTGGACCGCTATATGAGCAAGTAGCGCAGATGGCCAATGATCGTTGGAGCAAAATGGGTGAGATTGCCCTTGTCGTGGGTGCCACCTACCCGACCGAATTAGCAAACGTGCGCAACATCGTCGGCGACATGCCACTGTTGGTACCAGGCATTGGCGCTCAGGGCGGAGATGTTTCGGCAACTGTCGCTGCCGGTCTTGATTCACATGGCACAGGGATGATGATCAACTCATCGCGGGCGATCTTGTACGCCTCAAACGGACATGATTTTGCATCCGAGGCGCGACGCGTCGCCATTGCCACACGCGATGAAATTGCTCAGGCTGTTAATGCGTGAACGCTGATAATTCCGGGTGCTGCCCGCAACTCGGCCAACACTGAATCTGGCACCGCTCCCGATGGAGCAATAACCATTAACGCCGAACCCGCCGTCGGGCTTCGACCCACATCCATATTGTTGATGTTCACGCCCGCATTACCCAGCAAGGTTCCTACTACACCAATGACACCTGGTCGGTCGTCGTTACGTACCACCAACATGTTGGCGGCAGGCGGAACATCAGTGGCGTGATCTTCAATCATCACCAAACGTGCCTCACTGTTGCGACCTGTCAGGGTGGCGGAAATACTGTGGCCTTCGGCGCGCAGAGTGATCAGATTGACAAAGTTGTGTGAATCTCTTCCCGATGTTTCGCGCACCTCAACACCGGCGTTCTTGGCAAGTTGCGGAGCATTGACATACGAAACTGGCTCATCGCTCAACGCACCGAAGAAACCCTTGAGAGCGCTCAGGGTCAAAATACGATTGTCGTATTGGCCAATTTCACCTTCTGCAATGATTTCAAGTTGCTTCGGCATACCTCCGACAAGGGCCGCAAACAAACGACCGAGGCGCTCAGCAAGGGGTAGGTACGGACGCAATGTTTCATTGGCTTCCGCCGCTGAAACATTGACTGCAAACGGCACGAAATCGCCCGCCAACGCCAACTTGACCATGTCGGCAATGGTGTCACCAGCTTTATCTTGCGCTTCGCGAGTACTGGCACCAAGGTGCGGAGTCACGACAATATTGTCAAGGGCGAACAATGGACTATCTGTGCATGGCTCAACATCAAACACATCTAGCGCTGCTCCAGCGATTTGACCCGAGCGAACTGCGTCAGCAAGAGCGGCTTCGTCAACGATGCCGCCACGAGCCACGTTGATGACGCGCAGATTTGGTTTTGCTGTAGCCAAAATCTCGCGACCGATAATTCCTTTGGTCTCTTTGTTCTTCGGCAAGTGCACAGTGATGAAATCGCTTTGGGCAATTACTTCGTCAAGGCTCAACATTTCAACGCTCATCTGACGAGCGCGTTCTTCAGAAACGAACGGATCGTAAGCCACGAGCCGCATGCCAAAAGCCAGAGCGCGTTGAGCGACCAACTTTCCAATACGACCGAGACCGATCACTCCGAGGGTTTTGTCGGAGAGTTCGACGCCTTCCCATTTGCTGCGTTCCCAACGTCCTGCTTTCAGAGCAGCATGGGCCTGAGGCACATTGCGCGCGCAGGCCATCAGCAATGCCATGGTGTGCTCGGCGGCAGAAACAATGTTGCTCTGTGGAGCGTTGACAACCATCACGCCGCGTCGGGTAGCGGCTTCAACATCGACGTTGTCCAGACCGATACCTGCACGACCAACCACGATCAACTCATCGGCATGTTCTAGCGCCTCTGCCGTCACCTGTGTGGCTGAACGAATAATCAGCGCATGAGCCCCTTTGAGGGCCACCAAGAGCGTCTCAGGAGTGAGATCTAACTGAATGTCAACGGTGTGCCCAGCGGCCCGGAGACGGTCAAGACCACCATCGGCGATTTCTTCGGAAACAAGGATGCGTGCCATAGATAACCATCATGTTGGTCGCTGAGGGCACTTACTGACGAACGCATTTAACATTTCGTTCAAAACTCTCGTCACAGACGGTTTCTTGTCACCCTCTAGGCTGATTTCATGACCCTGGCGACCATTCGGCCCCTCACAGGGCTCGGCGACATGGATCTTCTTCGTTCGACCGCCCAATCAGTTTGGGGGTTGGGAGCGGGCGACATGGTCAGTTCGGATTATCTGATGGCCCTAGCGCATTGTGGAGGCTATATCGCTGGCGCATATTCACCCGATGGATTGATGATCGGATGTTCATTCGGGATGTTGGCTCGCCATCGCGGAGATTGGTGTTTGCATTCGCACATCACTGGAGTGCTGCCAGGCATGCAAAACATGGGCATCGGCACCCTCCTCAAACAACATCAGCGAGAGTGGGCCATTGGCAACGGCTTGTCCGCTATCACTTGGACTTTTGATCCACTGGTGCGACGCAACGCCTGGTTCAATATTGCCCACCTAGGCGCAGACGCTGTTGAGTTTCATGAGAATTTTTACGGACCTCTAAATGATGACATCAATGGTGACGATGAGACTGACCGACTTCTCGCGCGGTGGGATATTCGACCCTCACAGAGACAACCTGTCCCGAATGCACCTTCATTACTGATTCCAACTCCACCAGATATTGTGACACTGCGACATACTGATCCTGAGGCAGCACGACACTGGCGGCGTACCATGCGTAAGCAACTCAGTGATGCTTTGATCACCCATGAGATTTGCAGTTTTACCAGCGATGGTTCATATGTTCTGACTCCGAAAGGTACGTGATGATTGACGATCTGAAGGAAATCAATATTCGCTCGATTGAATTGCGGAGAATTTCGTTACCTTTGGTGACTCCGTTTCGCACATCATTTAGTACTGAGACTCATCGCGATATTTTATTAGTGCGCGTGGAAACCGACGATGCTGTCGGTTGGGGCGAATGTGTCTCTGGAAACGAACCCCTCTATTCCAACGAATATGTTGAGGGTTCACAGCAAGTCATGATTGATCACTTGATTCCGCGCCTCTTTGCTTTTCGGAGTAGAGCGATGTCCGCTCATGATGTGGCGCAGATTCTTCGACCTGTCAAAGATCACCGCATGGCCAAGGCTGCTCTCGAAGCCGCGATTCTTGATGCTCAACTTCGCGAAAACGACGTCTCATTAGCCTCCCATCTCGGATCTATCCACGAACTCGTTCCTTCAGGAGTGTCCGTTGGCATCGCTAACTCTCTCGACGAACTCGTCACAACAGTTGGTGGCTATCTCGATGAGGGCTACGCGCGTATCAAACTTAAAATTGAACCTGGGTGGGATATTGAACCCGTTCGTGTCATTCGAAAAACTTTTGGTGATCAGGTGCCACTACAAGTTGATGCCAATACCGCCTTCACGCGTGAGGATGGTCCGCTACTGGCACAACTTGATCCCTTCAATCTGTTACTCATTGAGCAACCCCTTCCCGAAGATGACATCACGGGACACGCTCTGATAGCCCGCCAAGTCAGGACACCGATTTGTCTTGATGAATCAATCATCTCTGCACACGTGGCTATTGACGCCATTGAACGCGGGGCCTGCTCAATCGTCAACATCAAGGCAGGCCGAGTCGGCGGTTATCTTGAAGCCGTACGAATCCATAATGCCTGCCAGCAACGCGGGGTGCAGGTGTGGTGCGGGGGAATGTTGGAAACTGGAATCGGACGAGCCATGAACGTGGCACTTGCGGGTCTGCCGAACTTCACCCTCACGGGCGACATTTCGGCCTCTGAACGATTCTGGAAACAAGACATTGTCCGGCACCCCATTCGCTTGGAGTCTGGTCAGGTGCGTTTGCCCAGTGGTTCGGGCGCAGGATTCGAGATTGATGGCCCATTTTTGAGCGATGTCTCCACGAGTACCATCACGCTGCGCACCGAGGTCTGATTCAGGACTAAGGTTGACGACATGACTTATCCCTTTCTCTCCACAACATGGATGGACGCCGCTAAGGCGATCCGCTCCAGCTACGCCGGCCAAGCCCCAAAAATCACTGCGGTCATCCGCATCAACCAGGTGATCACAGATGTGCCATTCGGTGATGGCACGATCTTGGCTTACATGGACACCTCCTCGGGTGAGATGGAAGTTGAACTGGGCGCACTAGAGAATCCCGATGCAACGGTCACCACCGATTGGGCGACGGCGCGGGCGATCTTTGGTCTCAATGATCAAGCAGCAGCGATGCAGGCCTTCATGGGTGGCAAGATCAAAGTTGCTGGCGACATGATGAAGATGATGGCCATGCAAACGTCAATTCCTCAGAGCGACATCACGGCCAAGATTGCCGAAGAAATCAAAAACATCACTGAGTGATTTTCATTTGGTGCTTTACGAGCCTTTTCGCCCAGCACTCAACTCTTGGGAGTTAAAGCCTTCATCGCAGTCGCAAGACCCTCAATGGTCCAACGATCATTTTGGTTAATCTCTTCGGCCATCACCCAGGTCTGAACGCGTGTCACTTGTCCACCTTGCACAAAAAAAGTTTCGCCGTTGAATTCACACAACTCAGATGCCAAGTAACCCACGAGTGGACTCACATTTGCCGGATCCCACATATCAAACGCACCTTCTTTAGCTGCCATGACATCTTCAAGACCTGGAGTTGCCATCGTTAAACGAGTGCGGGCTGCAGGTGCAATGGCGTTGCTCTTCACGTTATAACGCGAAAGTTCTTTGGCACAGATTTGACTGAAAGTGGCGATACCTGATTTGGCGGCACCATAGTTTGCCTGACCTGGGTTGGAGAATAAGCCCGATGTACTACTGGTGTGTACCAAGTTGCGCGCCCGAGTGACTCCTGCCTTAGCTTGCTCGCGCCAATAAACAGATGCGTGATGTGTCGGAGCAAAGTGACCCTTGAGGTGAACCTCAATCACTGAATCCCATTCGTTCTCGGCCATCGAGAACAACATCCGATCGCGCAAAATGCCAGCGTTATTCACGAGAATATCGAGATCGCCGAATGTCTCAATGGCACTATCAACCATTCGCTTGGCGCCAGCCCAATCAGCGACGTTGTCGCCATTAACAATCGCTTCGCCACCCATCGCTTTGATATCGGCCACTGTCTGCTGCGCAGGAGTCATATCTGATCCCGAGCCATCATTGGCACCACCGAGATCGTTGACCACTACTTTGGCTCCCTGTGAAGCGAACAACAATGCATGCTCGCGCCCAAGGCCACGCCCTGCTCCAGTGATAATCGCTACGCGTCCGTCAAGTGTCCCCATGGTCGTACTCCTTCAAGTCAGTGACCAAGAGCCTAGGCGTTCGCGAACTGCGGCGAGAAAGCGGGTTACGAACCGTAGTAAAAGATGTCCAAAACGCTGCCGCGAGGTATCTGCTGACCAGCGCTCACAACTTCTTCTTCCCAGCGAATAGCGATTGGATAGCCCTTAGTATCACCCTTGACTTTGCCCAAGGTGAAGCCTGCGTTGACGACGGCCAGACGGACTTGATCAATCTTCAATGTTTTCAACTGGGGAACCGGGAGCAAATCTGGACCCTTAGAGATTGAGATTGTGACAGCCTTCCCACGGTCCAGTAATTCTCCTGGCAACGGCGACTGACTACCGACCCCGCCGAGTTCCACCATGATGAAGAATTGATCATCGGCACGGTTAAGTGTGAGATCAAGATCGTTCAACATCGTTGTCGCAGCCTCAAGAGTCAAACCCGTGAGATCGGGAATAACTCGCGGCGCCGGACCATCCGAGACGAAAATATCAACTGCCGTGCCCTTAGTGACTTCTTGTCCCGCTACAAGGTTTGGCTGCAACGCAACCACCCAGCGGAGAACGATTCCGGCTGGTATGTCTTCATCACTCTCTGGAGCTTCAGTCCCGAGCTTCAATCCCCCATTTGTCAAAGTCGCGATCGCTGTTGCTGAATCAAGCCCTTTCAATTCAGGAAGTGGCACAGGAGGCGGACCCGTTGACACAATCAGAGTGAGTTTCTTGCCCGACTGTAAATTTTTCCCATTGATAGGTTCGGTTCGAATCACAGATCCGACGGCGATGAGATCGTCAGGTTGCTCAACAGTGACCACTTTCCATTTAAATTCGGTCACCAAATTCGTCGCTTGCCCTTGCTCAAGACCCATCAGGTCAGGCACTGGGAACGATTCTTTTTGCAGTGTATTGAAAAGGAAATAACCGCCAATGATCAGCACTAGTACGGCCAGTGCTGCCATGATCCAGCGACCGATCAACGGATTCTGCGGATTTACTGTTTCGACAACAGGGGTGACTTCATCGAGTGCCTGTTGGTCAATCACCTGAGCAGCATTCCATTGATCACCTTGTGGACCACGTGGAATTTCGTTTGAACGATCTGGTTCGGGTGGCATACCGAAAATCATTGATGAGACAATCGGAATTGGTGTGGGGCGAACTAATGTCGGCGCCGCTTGTACCAACGCCCTGCCCATTTCCAAAGCACTTGAGCGATCCATCGGATCGCTACGACCTGCCTTATCAAGAACTGCGGCAAGTCCGCCGAGGTCAGCCGATACGGGGAACAATTTGTCAACTCGAGCGCTCAAGGTTCCAACCACGGAATCTGCCAGAAACGGCACCACGCCAGTCACCGATTCAACCAAGATCAATGCCAATGCGTAGATATCCGCTTTCTCATCAAAGGGCTCACTGAGAGCCTGCTCGGGAGAGCAGTAGCGCGCTCGTTCTTGGGAGATCATCGCGTCGTCCTCCCATGCAGACTCGGCGATCACCGAAGAAATACCAATGTCAGCAACACGAACTCGCGCTTCTTCGCCGAACATAATCACCGAAGGACGAAGGTCATGATGTGCAAGTCCCCGCTTGTGGGCGTAATCCAAAGCTCGACACACCTCAACGCCTACGACCAGCGCTTGGCTAGGTGTCAGCAGACGGTTGCGATCAATCATGTCTTGCAGCGAACCGCCAAGTAGTTGTTCGTGGACGACATAGACCCGATCAACCCCCTTCACTGCGGTACGCCCAAAACTTGTCAGGCGGACGATATGGGGATGATCAATCTGACGCATGACGGCGGCCTGCTCCAGCAAAGCCACTCCATTACCGATCGTGAATTCAGCAGAAAAAAGACGAAGTACGACGGTTAACTGCGAGAGCAAGTCAGTTGCCGAGTAGGTCGTTGAGGCGGTGACTCGTGAAAGCTCGGTCTCGAGTCTGAATCGACCATCAAGAACTGAGCCGATGAGCGAGTCGGGATCATGGTTTTCAAACACAGACATTGCTTGAAAACTATCGTCTTGTCAGGAATGTGTGACGGTCGCCCCCTCTAGAAAGTGCAAATACCCTGCTCTAGCAGTCAGAATAGCATTGTGAATAATGACCACGTCATGCCAGTCGCACCATCACGTCGTCGTCGGATCAATATTGAGACGTTAGTGATCAGTCTCGGCTTGAGTCTCGGCGTACTGCTTATCCTCTTTGGTGTGAACTCCGCGACGACTGGACGCGATGCACTTGGCTATCCCGATGCGATCGTTGATGTCTCGCCCGCGCCCAATGATCGTCAGGTTTTGTCACAAACAGAAATCAATGTTGACCTACAAGATGGTTATGAGGCGTCGTTGATTCTTGATGATATTGCAATTCCGACTGAACGCCTTGATGACTTAGGGAGCCAGGTTCCCAAACCAGGTCAACAAATAGTTTTACCACCGACCGCCATTTACGATCAGGGCAACTCGCGAATTCGATTTGAGCCTACGACGGGAGCAGTGATTGAGTCATACACAGTTGGCAAACACCAAGTTGAAATCCTCTATTGGAGAATCGAAGACGGACGCAACTCGGCTCGTAGTTTCACGTGGTCCTTCGAAGTTCTCTGACCTACTACGGAAGTTCGCCAGTTTCGAGAATGTGTTGAAAGCCAAGTTCATCAAGTATCGGTATTCGCAGTTCTTCTGCCTTGGTCAACTTGATAGCCGAAGGTTCGCCGCCGACAACAACTGCGAAAGTTTTTTTCGAGACTGAACTTGGACTTTTCCCACCTCGATCTTTGATCGCCCGTTCGGCACCTTCACGATTAAAATCGGTCAATGATCCAGTCACCACAATATTTTTTCCCACTAAGTTCTGCGGCAGCCGTGAAATCTGCACATTGCCAAACTCAACTCCAGCCACGCGCATCTTTTCAATGAAGGTTTTGTTCTCTGACTTTGCGAACCATGAGGTCAAGGAAGCCGCAATGACACCACCAACCCCATCAACGGTGGCTAGATCATCTTCGGTTGCATTCATGATGTCATTGAGATTTCCGAATGCCGTGGCCAATGCTTCGGAGGCTCCCGGTCCAAGTTGCTTGATGCCGAGGGCTGTAAGAAGTTTGGGTAGCGGTCGGATTTTTGAACCGTCGATTGCAACCACAAGTTTTTCCGCACCCTTTTGCGCAAAGCCATCGAGGGTCAGCAATTGTTCAACTGTCAGAGAATAGATATCTCCCGGGTCGCCCACGAGAGCAGCATCGGAAAGTTGATAAACGGTCCGCTCACCGAGTCCTTCGATGTCCATGCCACCGCGCGAAGCAAAATAAATGATTCGCTGATCACGTTGACTCGGACAATCGGTCTCCACGCAACGCATATTGACCTCACCCTCTGGTCGAAGAAGTTCACCTTTGATGGGGCATGGACATACCGAAGGAAAAACCCATGGCTCAAGACCATCGGGGCGCAGTGCAAGAACAGGCCCCACTACTTCGGGAATGACGTCTCCGGCTTTCCGTACAGTCACCGTGTCACCAGGTCGGACATCTTTGAGGCGTACTTGATCTTCGTTGTGCAAGGTTGCCATTGCAACGTTGGAGCCACCTACGAAGACTGATTCAAGAACTGCGAATGGTGTCACCCGACCGGTTCGTCCGACAGAGATCTGAATATCTTTCAATAATGTTGTGCGTTCCTCAGGAGGAAACTTAAAGGCAATAGCCCAGCGCGGAGCGCGTGCTGTGAAACCCAAAGTTTCACGCTGTTGCAAATCATTCACTTTGATTGCCACGCCATCAATCTCGTACGGCAAAAGATGTCGATCGTTCTGCCATTTTTTGCAAAACTCTATGACTTGCGCCAGAGACTCGACCACCTCAATATTCGGATTGACAGGAAAGGAAAAATCGTGCAGAAAATCTAATGACGAATCATGAGATATAAAGTCTGGGCCACCAATCACTTCACCTAGTTGGTATGACCAAAAAGCGAGGCCTCGTCCAGCAGTAACTGTCGCATCTTTTTGCCGCAAACTTCCCGCTCCGGCATTGCGCGGATTGACGGGTACGGGATCGGCTTTCTTACCCGCTGCAGTTCTCACAAGGTTCTCAGCTTCTTTGGCTGCTTTAAACTTCTCAAAAGCATCAATCGGCATATAGACCTCGCCGCGTACTTCAAGAACCTGCGGAACAGATGCCCCTGAAACAGAGATCAATGTTGTTGGGATGACTGCAATGGTGGCAACGTTGGCAGTGACATCTTCGCCAATACGACCGTCGCCGCGCGTCGCCGCTTGTACAAGCGCACCATCTTCATAACGAATACTCATGGCGAGTCCGTCAATTTTTAGTTCGCAAACGAATTGCACCATGGAGTCGGGAGGTAAACCTTTGAGGACTCGTTCACCCCATGCCATTAACTCATCTGCATCCATCGCATTGTCCAGACTCGTCATCGGGACACGATGAACAACTGCAGAAAATGTCTCAGCGACTCCCCCGCCCACTGTTTGGCTGGGCGATTGCTCAGTGATCAGCTCAGGGAAAGCAAACTCGAGATCTCGTAGTTCACTTTCAAGTTCGTCATATTCTGCATCACTGATTTCGGGTGCAGCGTCTTGGTAATAGCGTTGACGGTGATAAGCGATCAGCGTCACCAATTCGCTATGGCGTTGAATGGGATCTTCTTTCACAACGCCTGCGATCTTGGATGTAGTTGGTCGCCCACGTGACCATTCTAGATCGGGGGTGAAACAACGGTCTAGGCACCAATGTTGAGACGTGTGGCAAGGGCCTGGGTTCGCACTCTTTCGCCGATATCACGCACTTGAGCATAAATCTGTTCAGCTACCTCTTCACTGAAACTCGCCAATCCACAGGCTGGGGTGACGAGCGACTGTTGACGCAATCTCTGAGCGTCACAACCTTGCTGAACGAGATCGCACCACAAGGCAGCCAACTGCTTCCACGAACGTTCGGCTGAACCCATAATCGGGCCATCCGTACGAACAACGCCCCAAGCAATAATCCCACCAGTTTCCAAGAATTTCGCCAAGGGTCCGGCGTAATTCTTGACATTGTCACTTACTTCCATGCTCAGGATCGCTGGACCCGTAGCCAACAGCGGAGTGCCATCGATATCACTGCAACAGTGCAACCCCATCAGCGCATCACGCTCAATGATCGCTAACGCACCCGACATCAAGTCCACCGCCGTGTCAGGGGCGATCGGAAACGACTCATGCATCATCATCGCAAGATCAGGCTCATCAATGAAAACGACTTGTGGACTGTCGGGAAGAGCAGTTGCAACAAAATCGTGAATATTTTGGACATGAGTACGCACGGCCCGCACGGCGACATCAAAGGCGAGACTGGCAGGGACCCCGATGCGTACGAGGGCTTGGCCCAGCGTCACCGGCCCCGTGAACTGCCACTTCACCGGGCCTGTATGACCCTTGGCTACCTCAAGGAATGTTCGCAGCCCCACATATGCGTCATGATCAAAATCGGTGATGACGTCGGCGTAGCGATCAATCTTGTCAAGTTCAATAATCGGCGAATTGTATTGACCAAATTTGATGCCACGGATCCCCGCTACTGCCATGGCGATCATGCTCTCGTTAGGGGAGCGGCGAGTGAGTGCGGGAATCGAAGGCAATTCAGGTGTCACACGAAGCGCGAATTCGGCACCTTGCTTCGCATCACGATGCGGAAGACTGCCAATGCCCGTGGCGACGCCGCCCAACAAATGCTTACTGACCGAGTTTGTTTGCATCATTTCACCACCGCCCACGACACTTTCCTAACAGGATGCAAATGTCCCGCCATCATTGGGAGACACCACCCAAGTAACAATTACCCAAATCTCCGTTTACGCTCTCTAATTTCACAAATGGTCGGCCAATCGGCAACGCTTACGACATGGCGTTGACGACAAAGATGGACCTCAATCGAAGTCTTCAAATAGCAACGAGAGTCAGCGTCGTCGCCCTCGGACTCACTGTGCCCCTTCTTGATAAAGCCATCGCCGACTACGCAACTGTGGCGGGAACTACAACTCGGATTGCCTTGTGGGCGATGTGGGCAGTGACCTTTTTGTGCATCTTGGTTCCATCCTGCAGTGCGCTGACATGCCTCCGTTTAGCTACGCCTAGCAACCTTGCTCTCGTTCTTTTCACCACTCTCGCTACGAATTCTTGGAGTCCCCGTTCTTTTGTGAGCGTCATGCTGAGTTTGATCTGTTTCTGCTTTGTTTTCAGCGGTGAGGTTGGAAATACCTTTGTGCAGGTCTCTGCCTACGGAGATGAGAGAAGATTTTTACTTCGCTGTCCGAACAATATGGTCACCGTGCAATGTCTGATGTGGGCATTATGGGTGGGCACGGCGATCACAGCAGTCTCATTTTTTAATGATGAGAATTGGATGACAGGAACAGTTTTTGCAGTCCTCACAGTCGCACTGAGTTATATCTTGCCATCTCGCTTTCATCGCTTCTCGCGCCGTTGGCTCGTTGGTGTACCTGCGGGACTGGTGATCCATGACTCATACGCCTTAGCGGAAACCGCGATGTTTATGAAACAAAGCATTGCTCACATCGGGATCGAAACTAAAAGCGAGAATTCAGAAGCGGCAGATCTCAGCGGGGGCTGCCATGGACTAAGTATCACCATTTCACTTCATGAGTTCGACAAGGTCATTTTGGCCGCTACGAGAAAAGATCCCGGTGGTAAAGCCATACATGTTCAAATGATGCGCGTGTGTCCGACCCGTGTAGCACGCACCGTTCAAGAACTGACCAGTTGAGTTTTCAGTGGGTCGTCATTGACACTGCTGAACGCACGATTAGTCCGCCACCAAGAACATAACGATCTTCGGCGTCATAGAAAACCGCACTTTGTCCTGGCGATATCCGCCGTTGAGGTTCTGTCCAGGCGACAACGGTTCGACCACTCTCGTCGAGGGAAAGAATCGCCGAACGAGGCTCGCCGTGCGCGCTGCACTGCACACGTGCCATCCCAGTGTGTGGTTGATCGCTCCACACCACGCCGCTGACCAATTCAAAATCGGCGAGTAGAAGATTTTCTGGTCCAACGACTACTCGCCGTCCCGGCACATCTATGTCTACGACGAAACGCTTGGTTCCACCGCCGCCAGCAACTCCACGTCGTTGACCAAGAGTCACTAATTCAACTGATTCAACCGAACCCAATTCAACGCCAGTTTCATCGACGACTACGGCCTCATTCAGCGGAATACGTCGACCAATGAAACTCACCCGACCACTGCGGCCATCGTTATCTTTTGCAGTCGTGATGAAACACACATCTTGGCTGTCTGGCTTTGAGGCCGTGCGCATATTCAGGCGAGCAGCGTGTTCGCGCACAACTGTCTTGGTCATTTCACCAACTGGGAAAAGAGTGCGTGATAGTTGCTGCTGATCAAGCATGTGCACCACATAACTCTGATCCTTGGCCATATCGTGTCCGCGAACTAGGCGATAGACATCATCTTCATGAACAACTCGCGCATGATGACCAGTCGCCACTGCGTCAAAGCCGAGCACTAACGCGCGTTCATGTAAGCGATCAAACTTGAGATGGCGATTGCATTCAATGCAGGGATTCGGGGTAATACCGATGGCGTGATCATTGATATAGGGATCTACCACCGCGCGCTGAAAATCTTCAGTAAAGTTAAAAACCAGATGATCAATGCCGATCTGTTGCGCGACGCGACGAGCGTCATCCACATCGCTCACACTGCAGCAACCCGTGTCACTCTCTCCACCCCACAGGCGCATCGTGACACCAACGACTTCGTGACCTTGCTCAAGTAACAATGCAGCGGCAACAGATGAATCAACGCCTCCAGACATGGCTACTAAAACTTTCATAGGTCACAGGCTACGGCGAATTTGCACTCTACGGATTCGTTCTACGGCATCGGTGATCGCGGAGATTGCCCGTGTGACATCAGATTGTGTGGTGGTGTGACCCATGCTCAGGCGCAATGCTCCCGCAGTGAGTTCAGATGAGACGCCCATGGCGGCCAAAACATGCGATGGCTCCATGGCCCCACTGGCGCAGGCTGAGGCGGCAGACGCACACACCATGGCTTCGTCGAGAAGATAGAGCAGAGATTCACTTTCGATCCCCTGAAGACAAAAATGAACGATGCCGGGAACACTGACCTCGGATGAAACAGTCCGCTGTGCTCCCTCAATACGCGAAATCCCCGCTATCAACTCAGTGCGCAACACGTTGATGCGTTTTACCTCATCTTCGCGTGCGAGATCAGTCAGTCGCAACGCCTCGGCCGTGGCCACAATTCCGCCAACATTATGCGTTCCACTGCGACGATCGCGTTCTTGTCCACCACCCAGAACAGTCGGCTCAAAAGTTATGCCTTCGCGCACAATCAAAATTCCCACGCCTTTAGGTCCACCGAATTTATGTGCACTGAGTGCCATGGTGTCCACGAGTGGCCAGAGAGTGCGCAAGTCAATCCAACACACTGCTTGAACTGCATCGGTGTGTAAAACAGCGCGGGATGCCAGTTTGCGAACTAACCGCGAAACTGCCACAAGATCTGTCACTGTCCCAATCTCGTTGTTCACTGCCATCACCGAGACGCTTGAGACTTCAGCGTCAAGGACTGCTTCCAATGCGCGCAGATCGATTGCCCCATTGCTGTCAACGGCTACGACTCGCCCGCCAGCATGTTCAACACAATTCAAAACAGCGTGATGTTCGGCTGCTGAACACACCGCCACCCCACCTCGACGACGAATAATTCCGGTGATCGCAGAGTTATCACTTTCGGTACCACAACCAGTGAAGATGACTTCGCCTGGCTTGCACCCGATGACATCGGCGACCACATCGCGGGCCTCGTCAATGCACTGGCGGGCCTGTCGGGCAAAACGGTGCGAACCAGAAGGATTAGCGAAAACCTCGGTCAGAAACGGAAGCATGGCCTGAACTGCCTCGGGTCGCATGGGCGTGGTTGCCGCATGATCAAGGTAGACAAGGTCCAAAGACATCCCCTCAGAGTACCGTTACCTGCGTGAAGGGCTACGAGGATTCAACGTATGGGGACTCTTTTGCCGATGTCTACGATGACTGGTACGACGATGTCAGCGATATTCAGGCGACTGTCGCCACTGTCAGAGAGTTGGGCGGGGTAGGCCCATTTCTGGAATTAGGTGTTGGCACGGGACGCCTGGCCTTAGCGCTGGCCGCCACCGGGGTTGAGGTCACTGGCATTGACTCCAGTCCCTTGATGCTGGAGCGCCTCCAACACAAATCTCTCGAGCGAAACCTTGACCTCACGGCGATTCACGGAGATATGGTCGACGGGCTTGGGGACACACGCTACGCGCTGATTTTCATTGCCTATAACACCATTTTCAGCCTGCAAACTGCGGAGCGTCAACAGCAACTTTTTCAGGCTGTGGCTAGCAGTCTTACTGACAATGGCTCATTCGTCGTCGAAGCCATCGTTCCCGACCCACAACGACCGGCTGGCAGCACCGTAGGCGTGCGCTCAATGCGTTCGGATCGAGTTGTCCTCTCGGCCGATATCCATGATCCAAGTACCCAGCATGTGGATGGCCAATTTGTTGAATTCACCGAATCTGGGGGTGTTCGCTTGCGACCTTGGAGCATTCGCTATTCGTACCCCGACGAACTTGATCAGATGGCTCTGCGGTGCGGATTACGACTCAAGCACCGATGGGCAAATATGAGCCAGGAACCTTTTACCGAACAATCTGAGACACATGTCTCGGTGTATTCACAATGATCAACAAAAACCCTCGCTATCTCGTATCCTGAAAGCACCGTGAGTCAACTTCGTCTGAATCCACTAACTGGCCGATGGGTCACCATCGTCGCCGAAAGGGCCATGCGCCCGACCGATTTCGCTACCCGCACACCCACTGTCGAATCTGGTCCCTCGCGACCATGTCCGTTCTGTCCGGGCAGCGATGAAATTGCTCTCCCCCCGATTGATTCAACTGGTGATGAAGATGATTGGCGAATGCGCGTGCTCCCCAATCTTTATCCCGCCTTTGATGGCCAAGAGTCTTTGGCCGTGCGCAACTTAGGCCCCGTACATGTCATGGCTGAAGCAAGTGGAACTCACGAAGTTTTTGTTTTCACGCCAAGCCACAGTCGCGGCATTGAATCGTTCTCAGACGCGACCTGCGCAGATTTGATGCTCACACTAAAAAAGCGCTTACTTGATCACGCATCCACGGACAATATTCGCTATTCGCAAGCCATCGTCAATCACGGACGTGAGGCTGGTGCTTCTTTGGCTCACCCTCACGGACAATTGCTCGGCTTGCCTTTCGTCCCAGGTGAAATTCTTGACGAAGAACGAGCATTCGTACGATTTGAAGGTGGGTGCATCTTGTGCGCCACCGTTGAAGCAGAACTAGTCACCGGCGAACGAGTTATTTTTGCGACCGATGATGCCATCGCTATCTGCCCATGGTGGAGCGGTGCCCCATACGAAATTTTAATTATTCCGCGCCATCACCATGCACACTTACCCGACTCGGGTGATGAACCGTTGGCTGGCGTCGGACGTGCAATACGCGATTCGCTGAGGCATCTCAACGGTCTCTTCCCCGATGTTGCCTTCAACTTGGTGTTCCACACTGCGCCTCATCAACATGACGGTCCCTTCCACTGGCATATTCATCTCTTCGCAAAACTCACAACCGTCGCTGGCTTTGAACGCGGTACTGGCGTGATGATCAACATCGTGCCACCCGAGCAGGCTGCAGCAGAATTACGCCGTATAGGCGCGAACGCTGAATCTAGGTAAAACTCATCGCATGAGTCGAATCACAGTATCTATTGAACTCAATGCATCTCCTGCTCGCGTGTGGGAAATCGTTGAACCCGTTGAACGCCATATCGATTGGATGGCTGACGCTGTAGCTATTCGTTTTCATAGCGATCAAACGCGCGGCGTGGGAACAAGTTTTGACTGTGACACCAAAGTTGGTCCGATCAAGTTGACTGACAAAATGGAAATCACGCAATGGATACCTAACGAGGCAATGGGTGTCATGCACAGTGGCATCGTGACTGGCACAGGAGTTTTCACATTGTCTCCACTTGACGGTGGACATCGCACACAATTCACATGGAGTGAAAAATTGACTTTTCCTTGGTGGTTGGGTGGTCCCATCGGTGAAGTCATCGGCGGTGGCATAGTTCTCAAAGCAATCTGGCGTCGCAATCTAAAGAAACTCAAAGCTCTTGTTGAGGCCTCACCAAAATAATGTCGTGGCGGGTTTATAACTGACGAACGAGTGCAGTCACCGCTGCACCGAGAACTATCACCACGATCAGAGGAGCCCGCTTCCACGCGGCGATCACTGCAACGGCAATGCCGAGTGCGCGAGCGTCAAGGGTGAGATTTTGGCCCACAGTGAAGGTGTCCTTCATCACTAAGGCAGTGATAATCGCCGCTGGAATCAACCCGAGACAACGTTCGAAAACTGGGGGCAAGGAACGCCCACCAAGAATGATCAGTCCAGTGACCTTGAAGGCATACGCGCCAACGGCCAACAGAATGATCAGTGTCCACGTCATTGTGTGGCCTCAATCGTCGGTGCGCTCGCTGGTCGCTGAAGGCCCACGAGGACTCCTAAGACCGACAACAAAATCGGCACACCAATGGGCATAAACGGGACCGTCAACAAACACACCGCTCCACCAATCAAGGCTGCCAGGCGCGCGCGTTGATCGCTCAACAATGGCCACACCATCGCTACGAAGCCCGCAGGGAAAGCCACATCAAGACCAAATGTTTTCGGATCAATAGCGCTTCCTGCCAACGCCCCAATCAAGGTGCCGAGATTCCAACATGCATATAGCGCGACACCAGTGACCCAGAACGCGACTTGTTGAGCACGTCGTGTTGGCTGAGCAACGGCCATTGCGGTTGTCTCATCAATCGTCAATTGGGCGGCGAGAAATTTGCGTCCAAGACTGCCATCAAGTCGGCGCGACATCGCCAGGCCATACACACCATTACGCGCAGCAAGAAGTAGTGCTCCACCGAGTGCCGAGCCGATAGATCCACCAGCCCCGATCACACTCACCGCCGAAAATTGTGAGGCACCTGTAAAGACAAGCAACGACAGCGCGCATGTTTGCAGAACCGTCGAACCTGCCGCCACCGAACCAACACCAAAGGAAACGCCGAAGACACCGACAGCCGCGCTGAGCGTCAGGCAGGCCACGATGGCGGGACGTAATGTCGGGTCACGCCACCACGGAATCATCTCAGCCACGGAGTCATCTCAGCCACGACGCCAAGGCAAGGCGAGTTTGAAAGTGAGCGTCATTATTTACCAGTGAAGTTTGCTTTTCCTGGACCATGCTCAAGAAAGCTTTGGACACCAACTTGGCTGTCATCAGTGTGAAAAACCTCAGTAAATAAACGACGTTCGAGAAGTAAACCGTCGGCAAGAGTGGACGAGAGACCCTCATCAATAGCGCGCTTCATCAACGCATGGGCGTGAAGTGCGCCCTTGGCGACTTCGCTGGCCAGACTCAAAGCCCGCTGATGAAGTTGCTCGTTAGGTACCACTTCGTCAACAAGTCCCATACGTAATGCTTCCTCGGACTTCACTTGACGACCAGTGATCACAATTTCTTTAGCACGGCTTGATCCCACGAGACGCGGCAAACGCTGAGTCCCACCACCGCCTGGGATAATTCCTAGAAGAACTTCCGGTTGACCAAAGACTGCTTTCTCTCCAGCAATGCGATAGTCGCAAGCCAGCGAAAGTTCGCATCCTCCACCGAGGGCATATCCACTCACCGCGGCAATGACGAAACGGGGAATCGCCGCGACGGCATCAAGCGCACTGTGAAAACCAAGTCCGATGCGATCGGCTTCGTTGGCACCAGCAAATTCACTGATATCGGCACCAGCAGCGAAGATACGTTCGCCACCAGTAATCACTACGGCACCAGGAGGATTCGCCGTCAAGTCGAGAGCGATTTCGCACAAGCGTGCAAGGACTGCTTGGCTCAGAGCATTGACCTTGGGATTATTCAAAGTCACGATGGCAACACCATCGGAACGCCGTTCAAGTAATACGAGATCTTCCATTGCGTCCACCGTACCGCCACCACCTTGGGTTAGGCGCCGACAACCTTCAACATCTCGTCGGCAGCACTCCACGGATCCATGCTGCGCGCAATCACACCGTCTTGAAGCGCATCCCAGCGTTCGCCTGTACAGACTTCGCGGGCACGTTGCTCTAAACGACGCGCCACAATCTCGCGCAACTCTTCACGCAAACGGAACCGACGGCGTCGTTCTAATTCGCCGGTAGCAGTGATGTGCTCACGATGCTGCGTCACAACATCCCACAACGCTGGAACACCCTCACCTGTTGAACCAATAGTTGGGATGATCGGCGGGCGCCAAGCCTCATGTGGAAGATCGGAAAGATCAAGCATCTGTTCAAGATCGCGACGAGTCTCATCCACACCTTTGCGATCGGCCTTGTTGATCACGAAGATGTCAGCAATCTCCATCAGACCGGCCTTATTTGCCTGCACTGCGTCTCCCCAACCGGGATTCACAACAACGACTGTCGTGTCCGCCTTGCCAGCAATTTCAACTTCCACTTGGCCGACGCCAACTGTTTCAACGAGAACCCACAAACGACCGATGGCATCAAGCAGACGAATCGCTTCAGGTGCTGCTAAAGACAAGCCACCCAAATGCCCACGTGTGGCCATTGAGCGAATGAATACTCCGCGATCAGTGGCGTGATCTTGCATCCGCACACGGTCACCCAAAATCGCTCCACCAGTAAACGGCGACGAAGGATCAATCGCCAATACGGCTACTTCAAGATCCATCTTGCGCAGGTGACCGATAATGGATGAGGTCAAGGTGCTCTTACCCGCACCAGGCGCACCGGTCAGTCCGACCGTATAACTACCCCCACCCAGTGGGTACGACAGACGTCCCACGGTTCGCGCATCATCGCCGCCTTGCTCAATCATCGACAGCAAACGCGCTAAAGCACTGCGATCACCATCAAGTGCGGCTGCAAAAAGAGTGTCGGGATTTCGTTCGCGGCGACTCATACGTTCACAACTTCAGTGACACCATCAACGCGATCCCGCATGATGCGCTCAATACCTTGCTTCAAGGTTTGGGTCGATGCTGGACAAGTGCCACATGCCCCAATCAAGGTGACCGTGACAATGCCCGTGACCTCGTCGACCTCTTTCAATTCAATATCGCCGCCGTCCGCTTGAAGCGCGGGGCGGATGACCTCAATGGTCTCTTCGACCTGTTCGCGCATTGTGGTTGTCACGGCTGTACCTGAGTTGATGTTGAAAATCGGATACTTATGATCGTAGAGTGAAGAGGACCTAGAACCTCGGTTATGAGGCGCACTTCACGAAGGCTTTTGTATGACGACTCGCACTATGGCACTACTTGCCCACCAAGGCGGATGGGATGAAATCCTCCTCGTGGCGGGACCGATCCTAGTCATTGTGGCCTTGCTCGTTGTCGTCAAGAAACGCGTTGACCGCTCATTTTCCTTGCGTCACAGGGATATCGACGCGCTCAATCAGGGCACCGAGTCCGACAAGTCTTCCGACTAAATCGTCATACCCGCGATCAATATGTTCAATCCCAGAAATCACCGTTCGGCCATGGGCCGCTAGACCCGCGACCACTAAGGCTGCGCCCGCTCGAATATCGGGGGCTACAACGCCCGCTCCCCGCAGTCCCTCGACACCCCTGACGATGGCATGATGTCCATCAGTGCGAATATCGGCACCCAACTTGGACAATTCTTCGACATACCGAAAGCGTCCTGGATACAGATTCTCAGTGACCACGCCCCTACCTTCGGCCACCGCCAACATCGTCACTAATAAGGGTTTGTAATCCGTCGCCAAACCGGGATACGGCAGAGTCTGAATATCCACTGCTCGCATCCGACCTTGCGAAACAATGCGCACGCCACCCGGAACCGCGGTGATCTCAAGACCCATGTCATTCATCCGACTCAACAGAACGTGCATATCTTGAGGTCGCGCTCCACGCACAATCACGTCGCCACCAGCAATCGCCGTTGCCGCAAGATAGGTCGCTGCTTGAATTCGATCGGGAATCACGGCATGCGTGACGGGATGCAATGCGCCGCGTGGAACTCCCTCAATTGTCAAGCAAGCAGAACCAATGCCAGTGATCTTGGCGCCCATTTCAACAAGCAGATCACATAGATCAGCAACCTCTGGTTCACGCGCTGCGTTGGAGATAGTTGTCGTGCCGTCGGC
>JBAWVW010000017.1:0-30399 GCA_037147055.1 Actinomycetes bacterium | reverse complement strand
GCGCCATCGCCGACGCAAACCGTGTCTTGAAAGCGCTCTGATAATGCGATCAGCAACTCGTCAATTGTCCCAGTCTTCGGTTCCATAACACGCGACATACCAGTCGCTGTCTGACGATAGAAAGCATAGAAAACTTCACCTTTACGAGCATCAATCACTGAGGCAATAAGTTTCTCGGTGTGGCGCACAGGGTGAGCTAACAGGTCAAGACTTGAAAGCGGAATGATCCCAATACCCAAAGCCTGCGCCATCACTTTGGCAGCAGCCAACCCCACACGCATCCCGGTAAATAATCCTGGCCCGACATCAACGGCGATGACTGAAATCTCAGCGAGTTTGATGTCAGCTTGTTGACAAACAAATTCAATGGCTGGTGTCAGAGTCTCCGCATGACGTCGTCCGCGAGTGACTTCAAACATTGCCAAAACACCCTCGTGATTACCAACCGCGACGCTGACACGTTCAGTTGCTGTCTCAATCCCAAGAATCAACACGACTTATTTCCCCACTTGCCATGGAGCGACAGCACTCACTACACGTTCCCAACGAGGAGTCCACATCTGCCCGTTTGCAGTCAGCACAATCGCCCGCTGATCGTCCTGATCGGGCATTCGCGAAATAAACACTTCAAGATGCGTGCCGAGAACTTCGGCTGCCATGTCACCCCACTCAACCAACATCACGCCAGATTCTTCAACCATTTCATGAAGACCAAGATCGGCCACTTCACCAAGACGATCAAGTCGGTATAAATCTGCGTGATGCAAGATGATCCGACCACTGTCGTAGGTGTGCACCAAGGTGAAAGTTGGACTTGTGATCGGCTCGGTAATTCCCAAAGCCTGACCAAAGCCTTGCGCGAAGGCGGTCTTCCCCGCTCCCATTTCACCGGCTAGGACAATCACATCACCGGATCGAGACAACTGAGCCAACGCCGTGGCCACAGCGTGGGTCTCCACAAGCGAGTTGACTGACAACGAAATCACATGATTGAGCCTACCGAGCGCGCTTTATTCTAGGAATCTGCCGCCAAACCGATTGCCGTATGCGTCCCCCGTAGTCACTGATGCCCATTTCGGCTACAAGGAACTTAAATTGACTATCAACTAAGGTTTATCTATGAAGTTCATCTTCCAGTATCCAGACTTCCATGGTCTTGACGGCGACATGCTTGATGCAGGTTCAGTTTCTGAATTGGCTATTTTGGCCGAAGCACATGGTTGGGATGGCTTTTCATTTACTGAGCACCCCGCACCGACAGCAAAATGGCTGGACACTGGTGGTCACCAGAGTCTTGACCCATTCGTTGCCTTGGGACATGTCGCGGCGGTGACCAAGCGATTGAAACTACTCACGTATCTCGCCGTGCTCCCCTATCGCAATCCGCTGTTGTTGGCGAAGTCCGCGGCAACAGTCGACAAATTGTCCAATGGTCGCTTCATTCTCGGAGTTGGGGCCGGTTACCTCAAGGCCGAATATTTTGCCCTAGGTGTGGACTTTGAAGAACGTAATGTGCTCTTTGACGAAGCCCTTGATGTCCTCCCATTGCATTGGTCGGGTGAACCGTTTCATTATCAAGGCACGCACTTCAGTTGCCGCGACACTATTGGTCGCCCTCGCCCCGTGCAGCAACCCATTCCTATTTGGATTGGTGGTAATGCCTCCATCACTCTTCGTCGTGTCGCCGAGCGCGCTCAAGGCTGGATGCCACTGATCGGACCAGAAGACATATTCTCGACCGTTCGTTCCCCGTCAATGACAACGGCTGATGATCTCATCAAACGCTTGAAGACACTTCAGCAGTTAGCTGGGGAGCGATTCGCATCACTGGACATCGTCTTGCCCTACACCGACCCATCCATCTTCAATACCGCACGCGATGTTGAACGACATCGCAATACGTTCGGATCCTTTAGTGAGCTTGGCACCACATGGATGGTCTTATCCGGACCGAGTGGAGCGCATCCAATGTCCGCGAACTTCATTCGAGAATTTGGCGAAATGTACCTTGGTTCTTGAACAGAGATGTGTGCTGTCAGCACATTCAGCGATACACCCGCCCAAGGCGCGCGGAAAGTCCACAGACGATCTCATAACCAATGGTGTCCAACAAGTGTCCCCAATCATTGGCCGTGATCGTCTCTTGACCTTGAGAGCCAAGCAATACCACCTCATCACCAACTGCAATTGAGGAACTCCCAACGTCCACCATCAATTGATCCATTGTTACGCGACCAACAATAGGGAAACGTTGACCAGCGATCAAGACTTCGCCACCTTCAGCAGACAATCGGCGTGGCACCCCATCGGCATAACCAAGTGGGACAGTCGCAATGCGAGTTGCCTCCTGCACCCGATAGCGCTGTCCGTAAGAGATTCCTTCGCCTGCCGAAACATTTTTTATAAATGAAACTCGCGACTTCAAGGACAAAACTTGTCGCAAATGACTGCACATCGCGTCCATCGAAGTGTCAGGGGCAATGCCATACATCGCAATGCCAACCCGAACTAGGTCACGATGGGCATCAGCGCGCCGCAGAGTTGCTGCTGAGTTAGCGATATGCACCCAACCAGTTTCAATTCCTGCGAGTTTTAAATTCCCAAGCGCAGAATCAAATCTTGCGATCTGCAAATCGGTAAACGACGTGTCATTATCATCAGCGTTCGCCAGATGCGTATACACGCCCCCCAATACCAACTCCGGCGCGCGAGCTAAAATTCGTCCCCCAAGTTCAACAGCGTCAGCGGGTTTACAACCCACACGATTCATGCCAGTGTCAACTTTCAGATGAACCTCCTGACCGATCACACGGCGAATCCGAGCTTCGTGCTCCAAAGCATCGATATAGCCCACTGAATATGCCGTTGCTATCAGACCGTGAGAAATGATTTCTCCGATTTGGTCAAGCGGCTGTTCAGAAAAAACGAGAATCGGTGCTTCAATCCCAGCGCGCCGCAATTCAACACCTTCTTGCACTAGTGCCACGCATAAGCCATGAGCTCCAGCTTGCAAAGCTGCTTGCGCTACTTGGATCGCTCCATGACCGTAACCATTTGCTTTGACGACAACCATAATCTTGGCATCACCGATCAAAGAACTTAGGTATGAGACATTGTGACGCACTGCATCAAGATCAACTTCTATCCACGCTGCTCGTGCACTCATCGTTCATCCTGCTTCACCGTGCGTCGGATCTCCGATAAAGCCGACGCAATGAGGTCTAGCAAATCTGAGGCGATTAAGCCCTCATCGAAAGAAAATAGAGATGCAGCATGGCCGTGAATCCACGCTCCACATGCTGCTGCATGGAAGGCCTCAACCCCCTGTGCCAACAAGCCCCCGATGATGCCTGCTAAGACATCTCCCGTACCCGCAGTGGCTAATTTTTGATCGCCATTCGTCACTATCAACACCTCGCCAGATGGTTCAGCAATGACGGTCGTCGTGCCCTTGAGGAGGCACACACAGTTTGTATCAATCGACAGACGGCGAGCACTGGCGACCCGATCTGGCGAAGGGGGATACCCCAGCAGAGTTTGGTATTCACCATCGTGGGGTGTCAGAACAGTTTCAGCAGAACGAGAGCGAACAATATTGCGCGCTCCATCTCCGCCCCATGCAACTGCAAATAATCCGTCACCGTCAATGACCATTGGTACTTGTGCTTCGGCGATGACACGACGTGTCTGCGATACGGTTCCTTCATCGCGACCTAATCCAGGTCCTACAACCATCGCCTTAAAGCGATGTACACCTTCAAGAACATCTTCAGACCAAGAAAATGCACTTAAGGATCGACGTACAACCTCAGTGGGGGTGGTGCGATCACTCATGATCCCTGGAGACGCAAGATGAACGATCCCTGCTCCGCAGCGCATTGCTGCGGCAACGCTGAGGTTGGCCGCTCCCATCATTCCGGTGCTACCCGCGAGGGCGTATAAACCTGTTTTCCACTTGTGAGAATCAAAAGGACGCGCAGGTATCCACCCACAAACATCAGCAAGTTCGACCTCATTGATGTCTACATTGCCCATACCAAGGTTGAGACCAATATCAATCAGTTCGATGTCGCCACTCAATGCTCGACCAGCGCCAAACAAGAGACCAGGCTTTAAGGCCACGAATGTGACAGTGCGCGTGGCCAGCCATGTATCGCCAAAAGCCAGCCCTGTCAGTCCATCAACACCTGAAGGGATATCGACAGCAAGCACTGGTACACCGTTGGTTGGCGGTGGATTCCACTCCCCACGAAAGCCTGTTCCAAAGGCCGCATCAATGATCAGGTCACTGGCTGGAAGTCGCAGTGGCATCTGCCGCGCATCAAGTACGTGCACCCGCACACCTTGATCAGCTAGCAAGCGTGCTGCGGCGCGACCATCAGCACCATTATTTCCCTGACCGACAACGACAACGACGGTACGGCCATACAGACCACCCATCATCCGTTTTGCAGTGCGGGCAACTGCCGCGCCAGCTCGGCCAATCAGTACATCAATCGGTGTACCCGCGGTCACCGTTTCACTATCAAGGACACGCATCTGTTTAGGAGTAAGAACTGGGCGCATTGAACTATTCTCCGCTCGCTGACACGGAGCTTGTGGGTGCACCACTAGCGATGACGTAGGCCATTGCTATGGATTCAGTATGGGTCAGTGAGAGATGCCAGTGCGTTATCCCCTGAGCAATTGCTAACTCTCGAGCTCGACCGACCACCAACAGATCTGGCCGACCTGATGATGCTCGGCAGACTGAAACATCGTGGAAATCAAATGCACCAAGACCGACTCCGAGGGCTTTCATGACTGCTTCGCGGGCCGC
The DNA here is from genome assembly GCA_037147055.1 of Actinomycetes bacterium. Lineage (GTDB taxonomy): Bacteria > Actinomycetota > Acidimicrobiia > Acidimicrobiales > Ilumatobacteraceae > Casp-actino8. The sequence goes on along the minus strand of JBAWVW010000017.1, from coordinate 25,580 downwards.
AAATCGTGCGGCCAAAGACGCACTTGGATCAACTTGGGGTTGCACATAAGAGAGTTCATCAGCAGTAAACAAACGGTCTTTCAAACTCGTCGTTCGTTCTAGCGACTGGCGAAAGCGCTCAATCTCCACTGCGTCAATACCAATGCCAATGATCACAACTGTTCAACTCATTCAGTTACGAAGAGGCCCGACGCCAGCGGTCGGCCATCTCGCTAATCGGCAAAATCAACAGATCGGCGACCGACATCTCGCCGAGAAGATCATCGCGCATCTCCCCTTCGGTCTCCGACACCCAGTCAACCAAGCGGTCGTAACGACTGTCATAACCTTGCAAAACGCCGCGCATCACTGCTGCGCTCAATCGCTCACGAAAACTCACATGCAACAACGTGATACCAACTGTCTGACCAGACTTTACTTCGGGAATGAATATGACGGTGCGACCATCACTGCGTCCTCGTGCCACTAGCACTTCGCGTTCATTAGCGACTCGGCGTTTTGTTCCAATGAGTAACGGATTATTTTCAACACGACTGGGCACATCGCGCGACAGACCCCCACGATCAACAATCGCGATCGTGGCACTGTTGCCCGCTGGGTCTCCTGTCATGCTGTAACGCGTGTAGCCAATAACAGATTTGACGGCGGGGTCGAGATCCGCCAAAACCTTGAGCGTGCGATAAGCCAGCACATCACGGCCAGCACCCGTTGCCAAGACCTCCTGCACAAGTGCCCGGTTCATGACGCCTTCATCACTGCGACTAATCCCAACCGTGACAGTCTTGGCCTGATGCTTAATCGCATCAATCGGGCGAGTCAGTTCTTCGATGGCGCGAGTCAAAGCCAAGGTGAGATCATCAAGTAGTGCCACAGGACTGCCGACTTTGCCCGTCTCATTCTGATACGCCTCCACCGGCGAAACATCAAGCACCACTCGCAACAACGCTGCCAAGCGCACTGCAGTGCTGGCTTCTAGATGACCATCGTAGGTACCGGCACGAAGTGTGTCGTTGAATCGCTCAACGGCAGTTACTAACCCAATGCGAACAACGCGCAGAACACTTTCGCCATCAGAATGATGTAACACCGCATTCTCAATCACTTCGCGAGCCTGACGCAACGAGCGAGCCAGTTCATCAATGGCCCGCGCCGCTTCGTAGCCGAACAAATGACCAACTACTGCGCTCAGAACAAAAGCCAAAGACGGATCCACATCAGGGACGTCAATCACTGCAATGGCGCTCGAAAACCGTGACTCGGATGCGCTGGCAATGACAATCGGAGTAGCTTTATGAGCGCGAAAGATAGCTATCTCTTTGGCTACATCATCGGCATTACTTCCCACGAGGCCTGCAGCACATACGAGGATCAAGGGCTCACAAGACAAGTCAATGTGCTTCTTATCCTCCGTGATATCGCAGGAAATGCTCTTATAGCAAAGCTCGCTCAGTTTGATTCGTACCTCATGTGCGGCGATGGCATTAGGGCCATTGCCAACCACCGCCCAGTAGCGCTTGGAGGGAGCGTAACGATGCGCTACATCGGCAATAACAGACCGCGAGGCGATTACCATGCGCATCGCCCCGGGCAAGTCACGCAACGTTCGCAGAAGATCATGGCGCCGTGAGTTGCTTCCTAGACCAGCCGCCACGCTCACAGCGCAAGCCAGCAAAACACCCGCTGCGACCTGAGCATAAAAAGCCTTTGTGGAAGCAACACTCATCTCAACATCGCGTCCATCACTGGTGAACAACACGCCATCGGACTTATCGCACAAGTCACTTCCACGGCGATTCACAATTGCGATCACGAGTGCGCCACGTGATCGCACTAAGTCAACGGTGCGGTTTGTGTCAGTTGTTGTACCACTTTGGCTCACAGCAATAATGAGTGTGTCGCTCATATCTAATTGCAAATGAAAACCGCTCAGTTCAGTCGCTGTTATCGCTGCAATATCAAGACCACCGGCACATAGTTCTTCAAGAACCATCGCGCAACTACGCCCAGCAATAGCCGCAGTCCCCTGACCGATCACACGCACCTTACGAATTTTTCCAGATGAGAGTTGATCAATGATGTGTGTGGGTAATGTGCGCAGACTCAGTGCCACACTGAAATTGCCATCCTGTTCAATGATCTTGCCGCGCAAAGTTTTACGGAAACTCTCGGGTGCCTCACCGATTTCTTTGAGCAAGAAATGCGGAGCATCGCCACGATCAATGTCACGAGTCGTGACTTCAGCAGTCACCAACTCACTGGTTTGGAGGGAGAACTCTGTGCCGTCATAGGCCAAACGAGTGACTCCAGAAATTTCACCAGCAGAGTTACCATCAAGGACAACAATCTGACCTTGGCTGTCGGTGAGATGCGACGAACTTGTTCCTTCACCATCGAGACGGAAATAAGTTGCCGTTTCCTCGACAACACCGTATGGCTCGCTAGCCACGATGAATAGATCTTCAGCGAGACCGACATAAAGTCCTTGACCGCTGCCGCGCAAAGCGAACATCAGGCGATTGGGATTGTCACTCGCTGCCGCAGCGATGGCTACCGAACCTTCAAAAGACGAAACGCTACGGCGAAAAGCCTCGACCGTGTCCCCACAGGTTCTGGCGTGCATATTGATCATCGCCGGGATGACTTTGGCATCGGTTGTGATCTGTCCAGGAAAAGACAAGCCGTGGGCAATCCGTAAGTCGCCATGATTGTCCACATCGCCGTTCAGCGCTGCTACGACATATGGGTGGCTCGTGACATCATCGTTAAGGTCGCGTTCACTGTTCACTGGATGGGCGTTGGGCTCGCTGATGATCCCCACACTCGCCCAACGCGTGTGACCGACTAAAGACAAACGAGCATTCGGGTGAGCAAGCGCCAAGCGCAATAATTGATCCCCATGAACAGCATGTCGTAGCGCTCGCGTATTGTCACCAAGTTCACCAATCTCAGCAGCGGCTTTATAGACGAACGACAGAGTGCCATCGACAAGACGCAGAGAGTGATTTTGAAAGAGTGGATCCTTGGCACGAGACGACATCGCCGACTGCACCGCAGGATCACTGTGTGACAATCCGTGACCCCACACAAAAACATGGACTCCCGCAGAATCGCGTCCACGTACCTCTAAGCGATCAAGTGCGGAAAACGCCTGCTGAATTGTCAAATATCCGGCGACTGCCGCCACTCCAGCTTCGCGGCCAACGAGTTCACCAACTAACGAAGCCGTACGTAGACGGTCTTGCCCAATAGCCCACAGCACATCGCGCAAGGCAATCATGGCAGCGGCTGAGACTTCTAGTTGCTCGGCATCAACCTCGCCTTTCTCTAGAGTTGCGTCTATTTGGGCGACGACACCAGCAACCTGGTCAAGTCGGCTTGTGATTGCGGCTGTCAGTTCATGATTTTCAATCAGAGCCAAAACGCCAGGTACACCCTTAAGAAGTTCATTCACAATCAGCAAATGGCCAGTGACCTTATCAATATCACTTTCGCTGTTAACCGCTGCATCTAAATGGCCAAGAATCTCGATCGGCGTTGGTGGTACTCGTAATGACGGCCGACTGACGAGAGCGATAATGCCACACATAAGGATCAGGTTACCGAACCACTCGCCCGCCTACCCGTCGGGATTGCAGTTAGACACACTTTGCTAGGGCCACAGCAACCAATCGGTCTACGATCTCATTGGCGCGCTCTAATGAATCCGCTTCAACCATGACTCGGATGAGCGGCTCCGTGCCGCTGGATCGCACCAACACCCTGCCGTGGTCACCTAAATTCGCTTCTTCACGAGCAATCTCAGCCGATAACAATGCCGCAACATCAGCGGGTCGTACGGCAACTTGAATATTTTTCAGTACCTGCGGAAAAGTGTGCAGGACGTCACCGGCCAACTTTGAGAACTTGACACCTACTTCCTGACGGCGGCGAACCAATTGGGCTAAGACAATCGATGCCAATAATCCGTCACCAGTGGTCGCAAGATCACGATGAATAATGTGTCCACTTTGTTCACCACCGATGACGAAGTTTCCAGATTCCATCGCATCAAGGACATAGCGATCACCCACTGCTGTCGTCACAACTCGGACTCCCGCATCACGCATCGCTTGATGGAAGCCAAGGTTTGCCATCACCGTCACAACTACTGTGTCATTAATTAAAGTGTTGTGATCGCGTCGATCCATCACCGATAGTGCAATGAGTCGGTCTCCATCGACGATGTGACCGTTTTCGTCCACGGCAATGAGGCGATCACCATCACCGTCATACGCGAACCCCATATCTACAGAAATGCCGGTGCCAGTACCACTAATGAAATCACATAAGGCTTGTGGTGACGTCGCCCCACAAGCCTCGTTGATATTTGTTCCGTTGGGCGCGTCATTCATAACAATCACATCTGCACCCAAGCGACGTAACACCAATGGAGCCACATTGCTCATAGCCCCATTTGCGGTATCAATGACAATGCGCAGTCCAGCCAAAGAACCTTCACCAAATAATCCCACTAAATGTTCGACATACAGTGAGACTCCATCAGAGCGACGGATAACGAAACCGACTTCTCCATCTAATGCGGGTACATCAGATTCATGACTGAGTAAAAAAAGTAACTCGGCCATGACGCGTTTTTCATCGGCATCCGACATCTTGCGCCCACCGGCAGCAAAAACTTTAATGCCGTTATCAGAAAACTTATTGTGTGAGGCAGTCACCACGACACCTGGAACATTTTCATGTGCCGAAATCATCGCTACTGCTGGAGTCGGCAAAACTCCAAGTTGTTCGACGCGGACACCCTGTGCCGCCGCTCCAGCAGAAAAGGCTGATTCCAAAACTGGACCTGAAACTCGCGGATCACGTGCAATCACTAGACGCGATGCACCCGACACCCGCGCTACGGCGCGCCCTAGAGCCATCACATATTCAGGAGTGATTTCAGATATCGCCACACCACGGACACCGTCGGTGCCAAAGGCGGGATAAACAAAGGGCGAATTGCTGGCGCCCGACATGAATGCTGCGATCAGCGCTTCGTGTACTGACCGGCCTTACGGGCCTTGCGCAAACCGTACTTCTTGCTTTCCTTACGACGTGAGTCGCGGGTCAGCAAGCCGGCCTTTTTGAGAGCACCACGAGCATCGGGATCAAGCTCGACGAGTGAACGAGCGAGACCCATGCGCATTGCACCTGACTGACCAGTAACGCCACCACCATGAATGGTTGCGTCGACGTCGTACTGTTCTGTCGTATTCGTCACGCGCAGTGCTTCAACCGCCGCGTTCTGCTGAGTGGCTGTGCAGAAGTACACATTGAGCGGCTTGCCGTTCACGGTGTGAGTACCCGTACCTGGGCGAACTCGCACGCGGGCTACGGCTTCCTTGCGGCGACCAGTTGTCTGAGTAAGTGGCTTCGTCATTGTGTAATCCTTGGATCGTCTGCTCAGCGAGCTTTAGCGTGTGCGAATGTAGTTGCGATTGGGTTCTGTGCGCCGTGCGGATGCTGTGCGCCGGAATATACCTTGAGTTTTTTGATCATCTGACGACCAAGCGGACCCTTAGGTAACATGCCGCGCACTGATCCACGAATTGCTTCGTCTGGCCGGCGAGCTAATAATTTTCCGAATGCTTCACTCTTCAAACCACCGGGGTAACCGGAGTAGTTATGCACCATGCGACTCTCGGCCTTACCAGATGTCAAGACAATCTTGTCGGCGTTGATGATCACGACATGATCACCTGAGTCCATGTGCGGAGCAAAAGTCGGCTTGTGCTTACCGCGCAACAAACGCGCAACTTCGGTGCATAGACGACCGAGGATCATGCCTTCAGCGTCAACAACATGCCACTCACGAGAAATCTCGCTGGCTTTTGGCGAATAGGTGCTCATAGATACTTCTTTCAGAAAAGGTGCCTGACGCTTCGTAGCCTGCAGGGACTGCTCAATGATACGAGCATTACGCGTGAAAACGACGGGGAGATCACTCAAATATCTGTTCAAGGTAGCCGACTTCCCACAGGCATAAGCCGTGGGCAGGGGCAACTTGACCAGCCTCAGTGCGAACTCGGGAGTGCAAAATAGCCGACATTGACCCGGGGGTGATTTTGCCTAGCCCGACATCGACCAAGGTACCCACGATGGAACGCACCATTTGGTGGCAAAACGCATTGGCCCGAATCTCAAAGCGCAAAAGCCGGGACCCTCGTTCGCTGACCTGTTCAGTCCACTGAGCCTGAGTAACAAGGCGAAACATGCTGGGAGTGGGTTCGTTCTCAATGGGTTTGGGCTTACGGCAAAAAGCGGAAAAATCGTGCTCGCCGATCAGCGGATCACAGGCCAAATACATCAATTGCACGTCCAACCGCTCAGGCACATGCCATGCGCTGGCCGCCGAAAAGGGGTCAGCCACTGCGTCATTGAGGACCGTGTAGCGATAGTGCCGCCACTGCGCAGAGAAACGGGCATGAAAATCCTCGGCAGCCCACTCGGCTGATCTGACCACGATTCCAGGCGCACACATTTTTGTCAAACGACGCGGTAGATGCTCTAGATCAATATCAACGGGCAGGTCACAACTAATCACCTGTCCCCAACCGTGAACCCCTGCGTCAGTGCGACCAGCTCCCGTGATGTGTACTGGAAAACGCGAGATCAGCGAAAGAGCATCCCCTATCACTCCGGCAACCGTGCGCACACCCTCGTTGATTGCAAAGCCATTGAAGTACGAACCTTCGTAGGCCACCAACAAACGAGCCCGCCTGGTGGCGGGCCCGGAAGTACTCATAAAGTTTTAGCTTGCAGTGAAGAACTCGTCAGACGAGTTCAATACGTGCCATCGGGGCATTGTCACCCTGACGTGGGCCGAGTTTGAGAATACGCAAATAGCCACCATTGCGCTCAAGGTAGCGAGGCGCAACTTCAGCAACCAACTTGTGGGTCATTTCCTTGTCACCGAGGTAACCCTGGATCTGACGGATGCGGTGAATACTTGTAGCGTCACCATCTTGAGCCTTCTTGGCTTTGGTGATCAGTTTTTCGGCGATCGGGCGAAGTGCCTTAGCCTTAGCTTCAGTGGTCTCAATAGCCTCGGCTGCAATCAGTGAAGCAGTGAGGTTAGCCATCATCAACCTTTGGTGCTGTGAGCTACCACCAAAGTTTCTGGCACGGCGTGGGGTTGCGGGCATGTTTTGTTTCCTTCGTTAAACGTTCGTCGGCTCAGCCGCGAAGTGTGAGGCCACGCTCATCAAGCTTTTGCTTGACTTCGTCGAGGCTCTTCTGGCCAAAGTTGGTGATGTTCAGCAAGTCATCTTCATTCTTGCTGAGAAGTTCGCCGATGGTGTTCACCTGAGCGCGCTTGAGACAGTTGCGAGGACGCTCCGAAAGATCGAGGTCTTCAATGGCGATATCGAGATCTGGGCTAGATGAACCAGCCAAAATCACTTCACCGAGTTCAAGTCCCTTGACTTCTTCGGACAAGTTGGCCACGAGATCAACCAATGAACGCAACGTTGCGCCAGCAGAAGCGAGTGCGTCACGTGGTGTGGTTGTTCCATCAGTCTCAATATCAATCACCAACTTGTCGTAGTTGGTTGACTGCTCAACTCGTGTCGGTACAACGTCGAACATGACGCGGCGGACTGGCGAGAAGATGGCATCTATTGGAATAACACCAATGGTGCGAACACTTGAGTCGCGCTCACGGTCACTTGAGTTATAACCACGACCCTGCTCAACCGTCAGGTCAAGAGCTAGACGACCCTTTGAGTTGACATGGGCGATGACGAGATCTTTGTTCAAAATCTCCACATCTGCTGGACACTGAATATCGCCAGCGGTCACGATTGCATCGCCGCGGACGTCGATGCGAATGCTCACTGGCTCATCGGACAGAGATGTCAGCACAATGTCTTTGAGGTTGAGGATGATGTCAGTGACGTCCTCAGTGACACCAGCAATGGTGTCAAACTCGTGCAGAGCCTCTTCAAACTTCACCGTCGTAATGGCGGCTCCGGGGATAGAGGACAGCAACACGCGGCGAAGCGAGTTACCTATGGTGTGACCGAAACCGGGTTCGAGAGGGCCGACAGAAAAACTCTGACGGTTATCTTTTGGTTCGCCGATTGCTTCGACTGTGGGGCGTTGGATGACGAGCATTTGTCTCTTCCGTTCGTCGGGGTGGTGGAATTACTTAGAGTAAAGCTCAACGATGAGCTGTTCACGTACTGGTACATCTATGTTCTCGCGAGCTGGTTCATTGCGAACAGTGACTTGCTTGCCACCATCACCGCTTTCGAGCCAACCCACTAACGAACGGTCAAGGGTATCGACATTGTGCTGAATAACGATCATTTCTCGGGCTTTTATGGCCAAAGTGATGACATCACCCTTCTTGACTCGAGCGCTCGGGATGTCAAGACGCTTGCCATTTACCAAGATCAAGCCGTGGCTCACGAATTGGCGAGCCTGGGGTCGGGTGCTGGCAAAGCCCGCGCGGAAAACCACATTGTCGAGGCGCAATTCAAGAAGACGCAAGAGGTTTTCACCAGTTGGTCCCTGGAGACGGTTGGCTTCATCATAGGTTTTGCGGAACTGGCGCTCGAGCACACCGTAGATGTACTTCGCCTTTTGCTTTTCCTGGAGTTGAGCCAAGTACTCGCTACCGGCTGAACGACGGCGCGTGCGACCGTGCTGACCTGGTGGGAATGGACGACGCTCAAGAGCCTTTCGACCCTTTTCGTTGTCAAAAATGTTGGTGTTGAGACGGCGCGACAAACGCACCTTGGGTCCGGTGTAACGGGCCATCGCTTAGTTCCTTTTCCGCTTGGGCAACTTGCACCCATTGTGAGGCACCGGTGTGACGTCTTTAATTCCGGTCACTTCGATACCTGTGTTCTGTAACGAACGAATCGCTGTGTCACGTCCAGAGCCCGGGCCCTTAGCGTGAACTTCAACACGACGCATGCCTTGTTCGAAAGCGGCCTTCGCAGCCTTCTCAGCAGCCATCTGTGCTGCGAATGGAGTGCTCTTACGTGAACCCTTGAATCCAACGCCACCTCCCGATGCCCACGAAAGCACGTTGCCTTCGGTGTCGGAGATGCTGACGATGGTGTTGTTAAACGAGCACTTGATGTGGCACACACCAACGCTGATATTTTTACGCTCACGCTTACGGGGGCGGCGACCGCCTGGCTTTGGCTTGGCCATGATTACTTCCTCACTGCCTTCTTCTTGTTAGCAACTGTGCGCTTTGGACCCTTACGAGTACGTGCGTTTGTTTTACTGCGTTGACCGCGTACTGGTAGACCCTTACGATGACGGATTCCTTGGAGGCAACCAATCTCGATCTTGCGCTTGATATCTGTTTGGACTTCACGGCGAAGGTCACCTTCGACAGTGACATTCTGATCAACCCATCCACGAAGTTTGTTCACTTCTTCGTCGGTGAGGTCGCGAACGCGAGTGTTGGGACTGATGCCAAGATCGGCACACATCCTTTGAGCAGTCGGTTTGCCGATGCCAAAAATGTAGGTAAGAGAAATCTCCAAACGCTTTTCGCGTGGGATGTCTACTCCAGAAATACGGGCCATGCTGTTTCCTTATTCTCTTCTCAGCCTTGACGCTGCTTGTGACGCGGGTTCTCGCAAATGACCATGACGCGGCCATGCCGACGGATCACTTTGCACTTCTCGCAGATTTTTTTTACACTCGGTTTGACCTTCATGGTCATCTCACTTCTTTTTCGTTAGATGGATGTCATTCACTTATAGCGATAGGTAATGCGACCTCGTGTGAGGTCATATGGGGTGAGTTCTACTTGCACTTTGTCGCCGGGAAGAATACGAATGTAATTCATGCGCATCTTTCCGGAGATATGAGCCAAAACTTTGTGGCCGTTCTCCAACTCCACCCGAAACATTGCGTTCGGTAGGGATTCGAGAATCGTGCCTTCTAGCAAGATGGCATCGTCTTTTGGCTTGGACAGAACTGACTCCTAACAGGGCGGATATTGCAAACTGCGATGCGTCACGAAAACGCGTGCAGGATTGGCCATTGGACCGACTGGCAATGCTACCGCCGAGAGTTACACCAACCAATCGCCCGAGGCAGGAAAGTTGAGACTCTTTGTGACCCCTCAACATAGTCCAGCCCAAGTCATGAAGTTGGGAAATCAGGAGCTCATTTTTGCCGTCACAGGCCACAGTCGAGTTATCCACAGAACTCATTTAGTCGTTCTTTCGGGCGGAGTCGATAGCGGCGGTCAATAAGCCAAAAACTTCGTCTGGCCTCTTTGAACCGTCGATAACAACCAAACGAGCATCCCGACCATAGAACTCAAGCAGTGGAGCAGTCTGGCTTTCATAGAGATCCAAGCGCCGACTGATGCTTTCCGGGGTGTCATCATCACGAATGACGACGTCTCCCCCACAAGAATCACAGGTCCAGGGGTCCCTCTTTTGAGCCGTCGCTACATAATTCGTTCCACAATCGCGACAAGCCCGTCGAGAAGAAATGCGTTGAATAACCAGATCGCGGGGTACGTCAAGATCAAGCACGACATGAATGGGTCGCTCGGCTGCAATGCCGTCAAGAGCCACTGCTTGAGCCACAGTTCGAGGAAAGCCATCCAAGATGTATCCGCGTGTGCGTGCATCATCTTGTTCAAGTCGTTCGCGAATGATTTCAATCATGATCTCGTCGCCCACTAAACGTCCAGCCTCAATCACCTGCTTGGCCATTTTGCCAATCTCCGTGCCTTCTCGAACAGCAGCACGCAAAATTTCACCTGTTGAGATATGCGGAACGACGAAGTGTCGCGAGATCCGTTGACACTGCGTGCCCTTTCCCGCTCCCTGACGACCCATGATGATCAGACGTACGCCCGCGGTCATGACTTAGCCCTGCCGCAGCAACCACAGCTGCGATGACATCACTTCAGAAATCCCTCATAGTTGCGCAACATCAATTGGCTGTCTACTTGTCGCATTAAGTCGAGTGCAACACCCACGGCAATGAGCACCGTTGTGCCAGCAAATGGGAAGGATCGAACGTCACCCACCCACAACACGATGTACGGCAAAATCGCAATGAATGCTACGAATAATGCGCCAGGCAGAGTAATTCGGTTAACAACCTTGCCTAAGTAGCGCTCGGTCTGCGGTCCGGGACGTATCCCAGGAATGAATCCACCTTGACGACGAATCTGATCGGCTTGACGAATTGGATCAAAGGCAATGGAGTTATAGAAGTACGCAAATGCAACGATCAGAAAAGCAAACGACACGATGTATAGCAACCCTTGAGAAGACACCAAGTTGCGATCCACCCAAACAGTCACTGAGCGTCGCCAACCAGTATCAGAACCAATGACGTTGGTGAGTAGTACGGGCAGCAACATCACCGAACTCGCGAAAATAATTGGCACGATGCCAGCCTGGTTGACCTTCAACGGAATGTAAGTGCTTTGTCCACCGTACTGGCGTCGTCCGACTACTCGCTTCGCAAACTGCACAGGTATGCGGCGCTGCCCAAGTTCGACACGAACTACAGCAATCAAAATACCGATTGAGATAGCAATCAAAATGGCGAAAACGACCCACTTCTTACTTTGCAGAATTGAGTAGTAACTAAAAGGCAACGAACTCACCACTGATGCAAAAATCAAGATACTCATACCGTTACCGATGCCGCGCTGGCTGATCAACTCGCCCATCCACATCAACAGGGCGGTACCAGCCACGAGTGAAAGAATCACCAACAGACCTCGAGGCCACATGCCATCAGGTAGTAACACAATGTCTGGAGCGTTTCGAGAAGCCGTGAAGAATGCCGAACCACGTCCTTGACCAAAAATAAATGTCAAACCAGCAGCCTGCAATAGCGCGATGGCCATCGCCACATAACGAGTCCATTGCGTAATTTTGCGCTGCCCCGTGGCACCCTCTTGTTGCCATTCTTCAAGTTTGGGAATGACGACTGTCAACACCTGCATGATGATGCTCGAGGTGATGTACGGCATGATGCCCAATGCAAAAATCGCGAAAGAAGAAAATGCTCCACCAGAAAACAAGTTCAAGAAACCGAGAGCACCTTGCTGACGTGCTGACTCACGCAATTGTCGGACTGCAAGATCATCAATACCAGGGACGCGGATATGTGCTCCAAGACGATACAAAAGCACCATCATCAAAGTGAACAAAATCTTGTTCCGAAGGTCAGGCACCTTGAAGATGTTCTTCAGGTTTGACAACACGTGGGTTCCTCGGGTTCTATCTCGGAGCGATAATCGGTCAGCCCGATATCAGCGGTTGGTGAACTGGTTACCCTTGGCCGCAGGACGAACTTTGTACGGCAACGGGATAATGGTGACTGATCCACCGGCTGCTTCAATGGCCGCTTGAGCTGCCTTGGAAACGCCGTGGGCATGAACTTCAACTGCACGCGTCATTTGTCCACGAGCAAGCACCTTGACGAATGCACCCTTATGCAGAACACCACGAGCAAAGAGAATTTCTGGATTAACCATTGGCTCATCAATTTCGGAGAGTGAATCAAGGTTAACGGCATGGTATTCCACGCGGAACGGGTTATTAAAGCCCTTCAACTTTGGAACACGCTGCTTGAGGGGCATCTGTCCACCTTCGAAACCGCGAGCAACCTTGCCACGGCCGCGAGATTGCTGACCCTTGGTACCACGACCGGCAGTCTTGCCGCCCTTGCCACCGATACCGCGACCTACGCGCTTTTTTGGATGGGTTGAACCCGGTGCTGGTGCTAGTTCATCGACGCGCATTGGTCAGCTCTCCTTCGAATCTGTCGAAGATGTGACTTCGATAAGGTGCGGAACTCGGGCGATCATGCCACGAATTTCTGGGCGATCAGGCAACACATTGCTCTTGCCGATACGACCAAGACCAAGGGCGCGCAATGTTCCACGGCTCTTCGGCTTGGCATGGGTACTGGATTTGATCTGCTTCACCGTAATGGTGGGACCAGTATGAACGACTGTCTGATAAGTGGCCATAATCAGTGACTTTCTCCTGCTGCAACTGCACGCTTGGTCTCGTTGTATGCCTTGAGCAAGCCCTTGGGTACGAAACTGTCGGCTGGAAGGCCACGACGAGCCGCAACTTCATCCGGGCGCTGCAAAGATTGCAGACCATTGATGGTGGCGCGAGCCACGTTAATGGCGTTCGACGAACCGAGCGATTTGGCCAACACATCATGAATGCCAGCTTCTTCAAGAATAATTCGTGCTGCACCGCCAGCGATAACGCCGGTACCCGGTGCCGCAGGCTTGAGCATCACGCGACCAGCACCTAACACACCAATGACTGGATGGATAATGGTGCTGCCTGCAAGGGCCACGGAGAACATATTGCGCTTAGCGTCTTCGGTTCCTTTTTGGATAGCCAATGGAACTTCTTTGGCTTTTCCATAGCCGAGACCAACGCGACCATTGCCATCGCCAACGACAACAAGTGCGGTGAAGGAGAAGCGACGACCACCCTTGACAACCTTGGCCACGCGGTTGATGTGAATCACGCGTGATTCGCGGCCACCCTCAGGTGTATTGCCCATGCCTGGGGGCGGACGATCGCCAGGTCGCGGAGCATTGTTGCCACCCGGGCGAGCGTTCGGATTATTGGGGTTATTGGGATTGTTCGTCATCAGAACTCCAGACCTGCTGCACGAGCGGCTTCAGCAACCGCGGCGACGCGACCGTGATAGAGGTATCCACCACGATCAAAAACAACTTTCTTTATACCGATTGCTTGAGCGCGTTCAGCGACTGTCGTGCCCAAAGCCTTAGCGACTTCAACGGTGCGTCCGCCAGATGCGCGCAAGCCTGCCTCTGTGGAGGAAACTGACGTGATCGTCACGCCAAGATCGTCGTTGATGACCTGCAACATGAGGTGATTATTTGAACGGTACAAGGACAAGCGCGGACGCTCGGCGGTGCCGTGAATTTTCTTGCGAACTCGGTTGTGGCGTACGAGACGACTCTCGCGGCGCTCTCTACTGATTTTGCTCATGACATCTCCCTAACGGAATCTTTTCTCGGCATTACTTCTTGCCGGCTTTACCGGCTTTACGCAGAATCTTCTCGCCCTGATAGCGCACACCCTTGCCCTTATAAGGCTCTGGCTTACGAATGGAACGAATATTTGCAGCTACTTGACCGACTGCTTCTTTGTCGATGCCTTTGATGATGACGCGAGTTTGCACTGGCACTTCAAAAGACACTCCCTCAGGAGCTTCTACATCAACTGGGTGTGAGAAACCAAGGTTGAGACGAATGAGCGTGGGGCTCTTCAACTCTGCTCGGTAACCAACGCCGACGATTTCAAGTTCTTTAGCGAAACCAGTCGTCACGCCGACGACCATGTTATTCAACAGTGCACGACTTAGACCGTGCAAACTGCGTGACTCACGCTCGTCATTGGGACGCTCGACAACGAGGTTGCCTTCATCTTGACGAACGGTGATACCACCAACGAGATCACGACTCAAGGAACCCTTCGGGCCTTTAACAGTCACTGAGTTTGCGTTGATGCTCACATCAACTCCGGTTGGGACCGGGATAAGTGCTTTACCGATACGTGACATATTGTCTCCTGATCACCACACGTAACAGAGAACTTCGCCGCCCACTTTGCGCTTACGCGCTTCGCGGTCGGTCATCAGTCCCTGACTGGTGGATAGGACAGCAACACCTAGACCACCAAGTACGCGAGGTACGGTGCCGGACTTGCGATACACGCGCAGTCCTGGTGTTGAAATGCGCTTGATGCCCGCAATGGTGCGACGGCGTTCAGCGGAATACTTCATCGCAATATTCAGAATCTCGCCTGGGCCCTTGGTATTCGCTGTCACAGCGAAACCAGAGATGTAACCCTCTTGCTCAAGAATCTTGGCCAAAGCAACTTTTTGTTTGGAGGACGGCATCTTCACCTCATCGTGCATCGCCGTATTGGCGTTGCGGATGCGGGTCAGCATGTCGGCAATGGGATCAGTCAACATAAGTGCCTCACCAACTCGACTTTGTTAGGCCGGGGATTTCACCAGCATGGGCCATCTCACGAAGGCACACGCGGCAAAGACCGAACTTTCGGTAAACGGAACGTGCGCGACCACACTTCAGGCAACGTGTATAGCCACGGACCTTGAACTTGGGCTGCGCAGCAGCTTTATTAATTAACGATTTCTTCGCCATGAGTCAGTACCTCTCGCTCACTTCTTCTTCTTTGAGAACTGCGGACCACGAACATTGCTCTTCTTCTTGGTCGAAACAGTTGCTTCAGCGCCGCGCTTGAACGGAAATCCGAATGCGTCGAGCAAAGCCCGACCTTGATCATTCGTCATTGCGGTCGTCACGATGGTGATGTCCATACCACGAGGGGCATCGATCTTGTCATATTCAATTTCGGGGAACACAGTCTGATCACTGAGACCGAACGTGTAGTTACCACGGCCATCCCATGAATGGGAAGGCAGACCGCGGAAGTCACGAATACGAGGAATCGCAACCGAGATCAAACGATCCAGGAATTCCCACATGCGGTCACCGCGTAGCGTGACCATGCAGCCGATGGCCTGGTTCTCACGAAGTTTGAAGTTAGCGATCGAGTCACGGGACTTAGTCACCTTTGGCTTCTGGCCGGTGATACGAGTCATGTCAGCTACTGCGCCCTCTAGCAACGAAGGTTGCTGAGTGGCGCGACCAACGCCCATGTTCACCACGATTTTTTCAAGGCGGGGAACCTGCATGACGTTGCTCAATTCGAGCGAGGCCTGAAGGCCGGCACGAATCTCGCTCTGATATTTAGACTTGAGACGGGGCATTGTTATGGTGCTCATCCGATTTCCTCACCTGTGGTTTTGGCGATGCGTACTTTTTTGCCGTCAGCAAGCACCTTGTAGCCAACGCGTGTTGGCTTGCCTTTATGCACGAACATCACATTTGATGCATCGAGAGGCATGTCACGGTCGATCACTCCACCCTGCTGATTTTGTCCGCTGGGCTTCTGGTGCTTCTTTACAACATTGATTCCGTCGACTAGGACCTGGTTTGAACGAGGCATAACACGCGAAACGGTGCCTTCTTTGCCTTTGTCCTTACCGGAGATCACTACCACGTTGTCACCTTTTTTGATTTTCATCTCACAGCACCTCCGGCGCTAACGAAACAATTCGCATGAACTTCTTGTCACGTAGTTCGCGACCAACTGGTCCGAAAATACGTGTTCCACGAGGTGTGAGATCATCTTTGATGATGACCGCAGCATTCTCGTCAAAACGGATGTAGCTGCCATCGGGACGGCGCTTTTCTTTCTTGACTCGAACGACGACGCATTTCACGACGTCACCTTTTTTGACACCTGCACCAGGAATCGCATCCTTAACAGCCGCCACGAAGATGTCTCCGATCGAGGCATATCGGCGACGTGTGCCACCGAGAACCTTGATACACAAAACTTCTTTGGCGCCACTGTTATCGGCAACTCGAAGACGACTTTCTTGCTGAATCATGATTTATCCTCCGTCGGTCCCAGGCTCACTTGGCCCGCTCGAGAATCTCAACGAGGCGCCAGCGCTTCAGTTTCGATAGTGGACGGGTTTCCATGACGCGCACGCGATCGCCAACATTGGCGTCGTTGGCCTCATCGTGGGCGTAGAGCTTCTTCGTTCGTGTGACGAACTTGTTGTACTTCGGGTGACGAACTCGCTCAATGACTTCAATCACCAAAGTGCGGTCCATCTTTGAAGAAGACACAATGCCCTCGCGGACTTTGCGCGGTGCACGTTCTGTTGTGGGTGTTGTTTCAGACATCTGATTCACTCTCCGGCCTCAGCGGCAGCGATTTCACGCTGACGGATAAGGGTGTTGATACGAGCGATACGGCGACGAACTCGGCGCAATTCGCTATGGGTGTCGAGCTGACCGGTGGCGCTACGAAAGCGGAGGTTGAGTGCCTCTTGCTTCGAAGCCCGAAGTTGCTCGACCAATGATGTGAGGTCGAGTTCGCCTAGTTCAGCGCGGTCTTTGGCGGCTTGAGTTGCCATGATCAGATCGCCTCCTCGCGGGTAATAATGCGAGCCTTAATCGGCAATTTCTGGATGGCCTTGTTGAGGGCCTCCATTGCCTGCTCGCGACTTGGAAATGAGAGTTCAAACAAAATACGGCCAGGCTTGACCACGGCTACCCAAAACTCTGGGTTGCCCTTACCCGAACCCATACGGGTTTCGGCTGGCTTCTTGGTGACGGGCTTGTCAGGGAAAACATTGATCCACACCTTGCCACCACGCTTGATATGACGTGTCATAGCAATACGCGCAGCTTCAATCTGACGAGCTGTCAACCAGCACGGCTCAAGGGCTTGGATTCCGTACTGACCAAAAGCCAGTTCGCTTCCACCCTTGGCCATACCTCCGGTACGACCACGATGGTGCTTACGATGGGCAACTTTGCGAGGCATCAACATGGTGAATCAGTCCTGTGCACGGAAGTGCGGGGTCTCGTGCCCATCGTGGGTGCGGCGGGCGATTTCTTCTTCCTCATCGAGTAATTTCTCGAGTTCTGGATCGGCTTCTTTCACGAGCGGCACTTGGGCTGCTTCAAGAGCTTCTTCGGCCTTACGGCGACCACTTGACGACACAACCTTGCGTGCACCAGGTACGCCAGGAGTTTCGCCGAGGGCGCTTGTTGCTTCGCGAACAATCTTTTCGTCAATCACAGGCTTATACGGCAAGATGTCGCCACGATAAATCCATACCTTGACGCCAACACGACCACTCGCAGTGCGAGCCTCGCGGAATCCGTAGTCAATGTCTGCACGCAGTGTATGCAACGGCACGCGACCTTCGCGATACCACTCGGTGCGGCTCATTTCAGCGCCACCCAAACGACCCGAACACTGAACACGAATGCCAAGTGCTCCAGCCTTTTGTGCGTTCTGCACGGCTCGCTTCATGGCACGACGGAATGCGATTCGTCCGACTAACTGATCTGCTACACCTTGCGCGATCAGAGCCGCATCAAGTTCAGGAGATTTAATCTCCACGATATTAAGCTGCACTTTAATGTTGCCAGTGAGGGCAGTTAAACCAAGACGAAGTTCATCAGCTTTTGCGCCCTTGCGACCGATCACGATTCCGGGACGAGCAGTATGAATGTCAACCTTGAGGGTCTCTCCACGCTTGCGCTCAACTTCAATGCGCGAAATCGCTGCATCTGGAAGTGACTCCATGACATAGGCACGGATTTTCCAGTCTTCGGTGAGATATTCCTTGTAGTTGCGCTCGCTGAACCAGCGACTCTTCCAGTCCGTGGTAATACCCAGGCGGAAGCCGTACGGATTGACTTTTTGGCCCATCAGTTGGTCTCCTCGGCCTCGGGTGCTGCAGTTTCAATTGACGTAGTTTCCACAGCAGTTACCTCGATCGTGGTTTCTTCGATATTCAATTCCTCAGCCGCCACTTCTCCAGCTGAAGTGTCAACCGCATCATCGGAACGCTTGGTTCGGCTTGCTTGAACGCGAGCCCGACGATCAGCAACGCCACCACCGCGAGTTGCCCGACGACCGCTCACGGCACGCTCACGGCGAGCCTGAACAACCTGCAGCAATTCACTATCAATCACACCAAGAACAATCGTGATGTGACAGGTGCGCTTGTTGATACGAGTAGCACGACCTTTGGCACGTGGCTTAAAGCGACGCAAGGTCGGACCTTCGTCGGCGTAGCAGGCCTTGATGTACAAGGTGTCGGCATCAAGACCATCGTTGTTCACCGCGTTAGCAACTGCTGATGCCAATACTTTGCGAATAACACGGGCTGCTTCACGCTCGGTGAACTGCAAAACCTGATCGGCAATGACGACATCGCGTCCACGAACAAGGTTGAGCACAACGCGTGCTTTGGATGCCGACATGCGCGAGCCGCGCACGCTGGCTCGAGTTCCAGTGCGCTCACCGGCAATGAAGGAGCGCTCGTTTAGCTTGGGACCAGTCATTACTTGCGACCCTTCACGTTCTTCTCTTGACCTGCGTGATATTTGAAGGTACGAGTCGGTGAGAACTCACCAAGCTTGTGACCAACCATTGATTCAGTGACATAAACCGGTACGTGCTTACGACCGTCATGCACGGCGATGGTGTGACCCACCATGTCGGGAATGATCGTCGAACGACGACTCCAGGTCTTGATGACCTTTTTTTCATTGGCAGCGTTCAACGCGTCCACCTTTTTTACGAGGTGGTCATCAACGAACGGACCCTTTTTTAAGCTACGAGACATCTAATGCACCAATCCTTTACCGGCGGCCCTTGCCGGAACGACGACGACGAACAATCAACTTCTGTGATGCCTTCTTGCCGTCACGAGTACGGCTTTCTGGCTTGCCCCATGGCGACACGGGAGGACGACCACCCGAGGTTTTACCTTCGCCACCACCAAGAGGGTGGTCAACCGGGTTCATGGCGACACCGCGGGTTTGTGGGCGAACGCCCTTCCAACGGTTACGACCAGCTTTACCGATCTTGATGAGTTCGTGTTCGGCATTGCCGACTTCTCCAACAGTGGCGCGGCAGTCAATCAGCACGCGACGCATTTCTGTTGAAGGCAAACGAAGTGTGGCATAGTCGCCATCTTTGGCTACTAACTGCACACCAACACCAGCCGAACGCGCCATCTTGCCACCTTGACCGGGGCGCAACTCAACGTTGTGCACGACGGTACCAACAGGCATGTAGCGCAATGGCAACGCATTGCCTGGCTTGATGTCTGCCTTGGGACCGTTGGAAACATGATCGCCAACATTCATGCCCTTAGGAGCAAGGATGTATGCCTTTTCACCGTCAGCATAATGCAACAGCGCAATTCGGCAGGTGCGGTTGGGGTCGTACTCAATAGTCGCAACCTTGGCAGTGATGCCATCTTTGCTACGCTTGAAATCGATCATTCGGTACTGCTGCTTATGGCCACCACCGCGGTGACGCGATGTCTTGCGACCGTAGGCATTACGACCACCAGTCTTCGGCTTGCTCGTGAGCAATGACTTCTCTGGTGTCGTTGAAGTGATCTCGGAGAAATCTGATGAGGTCTGGAAACGACGACCTGCAGATGTTGGCTTACGTTTACGAATTCCCATGACGTGATGCCTCAGTTGTTCTCGAACAGTGGGATTTCATTCCCAGCAGCCAAAGTGACGATTGCGCGCTTTGTACCAGGGCGACGGCCGGGGCGATTGGTGCCTCGAGTGCGCTGGAGTTTGCCCGCACGGTTGAGCGTGTTGACTTTTGTGACCTTGACGCCCCAGATTGCCTCGACAGCATCATGGATCTCGGGCTTTGATGCATCCACATGAACGTTGAAGGTGTACACGCCAGTCTCAATGAGGGCGTAACTCTTCTCCGACACGATGGGAGCGATGATGATGTCGCGTGGATCTTTCATCACTGACCGTCCTTACTTGCTCCGGGCAATGAGCCCTGTGAGAACACGATGTTGTCGTTGCACAACACGTCATAAGCGTTGAGTTCGCTGATTTCGATGAGTTGCACTTCGGGGAGATTGCGGAATGAACGAATTGCATTGAGTTCGTCGCGACGAACCACGATCAATGTGCGACCGTCAAGATTCAATGCGTTCAGCGCTTCAATAGCTGCCGACGTCTTAGGCGCATCAAACTTCCAAGCATCGATAACGATGACCTTGCCTTCCATGGCGCGATCTGACAATGCCGACTGCAAAGCAATCTTGATCATCTTCTTGGGAGTCTTTTGCGAATACTTGCGGGGCTTTGGCCCGTGAGCCACACCACCACCAGAGTAATGAGGTGAGTTGGTCGAACCCTGACGAGCGCTACCAGTTCCCTTTTGCTTCAACGGCTTCTTTCCACCACCAGAAACCTCAGCGCGAGTCTTCGTGCTTTGTGTCCCAGCACGACGATGAGCAAGTTGCGCAGTGACGACTTGGTGCATCACGGGAACATTGGGCTGACGACCGAAATCGTCGTCGCTTAAAGCAACACTGCCGACATCTTTGCCAGCCTGATTCTTGACTTTCAACGAAGGCATCAGGTCACTTTCCCTTCACTGCGTTGCGCACAATGACAACGCCGCCATTTGGGCCCGGTACCGAACCACGAACTAATAACAAGCCGCGCTCAGCGTCGGCCTCAACAACTTCAAGATTCAAAGTGGTGACTTGCTCGTGACCCATGTGTCCCGCCATCTTGAGACCTTTGAGAACACGACCTGGATACGAAGCCGAACCAATGGAACCAGGAGCACGATGGTGCTTGTGGTTACCGTGACTGGCTCCCTGACCGCGGAAGTTGTGACGCTTCATACCTCCAGCGAAACCCTTACCACGGCTCACAGCAGTGACATCAACCTTTTGGCCTTTGACGAATTGATCCACAGTGATCTCTCCGCCAACTTCAAAACCTTCAACGCTCTCAAGACGCAACTCAACGAGTCGGCGACCGGATTCAACATTTGCTTTCGCAAAATGCCCTGCATCAGGCTTGGACAATTTCTTTGCGTCCTTATGCCCATAGGTAACTTGCAGCGCGTCGTAACCATCGCGCTCGGAAGTTTTAATTTGTACGATGCGAACTGTTTCAACACGAAGCACAGTGACAGGAACGACGCGATTGTCGTCAGCCCATACCTGTGTCATGCCGAGTTTCTCGCCGACGATCGCTTTCTTTGCCATAAGGCAGCCTCTTCATCCAGCCAGTTTCCTGGCGCTTTCGATTTGACTTTGCGTGTACTGCGGAGAACCGCCGTTCACGCAAATGCTCCGAAGATCTTGCGATCAACGGAGCATTGGTTCGGTTGTTGCCATGTGGTCCCCAGCGGACTGGGCTCACATAGACATCGATTGCAGCGAACAGACAAAAGTCCGTTTCGCACGAGGTGAGAACACTACCGTCGGATTTCCCCGAACCCACACGCCGTGCCTGCTTATTCGCGCAAAGATCCTGCTTTTCAGCGAACCCCGCGATCGGCAAAGTCATGAAATCTCAAACTTATCCACAGCCTGGCAAGTTTTAACCGGATGACGTCTCCTGAGATGCGGAGAAAAGTCTATTTATAGCTCTTATGCAGGTTTTTTGTGGGAAACCCGGCCTTAAGGCCAGATTTTGAGCGCCGCAAATAGCAAACCATGCAAAGCGACCATGAGCGACATCATCGCCATATTCGAATTTCGCAGGTTTTGATGCATTTCGGAGCGTAATTCAGCAAATTTCGTATCCACACGGGCAAAACCCAACGCCATTTCCGCCCGAAGACTGCCAAACTCAGCATCCACACCAGCAAAACCCAACGCCATTTCCGCCCGCACACTGCCAAACTCAGCATCCACACCAGCAAAACCCAACGCCATTTCCGCCCGCACACTGCCAAACTCAGCATCCACACCAGCAAAACCCAACGCCATCTCCGCCCGCACACTGCCAAACTCAGCGTGCATCTCCGCCCGCGTAGCCAATTCAGACACATCGAAGGGCGGGACAAGGCTCATGAGATCGTCAGCAAAACCTTCATCAAAATGATCGGCCAAGCGATTTCTGACTGTGAACCTAGT
This sequence comes from Actinomycetes bacterium, assembly GCA_037147055.1. Taxonomy (GTDB): domain Bacteria; phylum Actinomycetota; class Acidimicrobiia; order Acidimicrobiales; family Ilumatobacteraceae; genus Casp-actino8. The sequence goes on along the minus strand of JBAWVW010000017.1, from coordinate 2,981 downwards.
TTTTTCATTACTCGTCATTGTGCGCCCTTTCCTACAACATTGCAATCTGTTTCAGGAAATGTGGGAGTTCCACAATCAGAAACGGCGAAGCACGCAATCTCTAAGGAAACCTTTTGGCCAGCCATTCAGCAACATGCGCCAAAGCAACTTGTCGATGCCCCTCCAGATAATGCGGAGCGCCTTTCATTTCGATGTAGGTCTTATCAAGCGCGCCACTGTTATCCACGATTTCTTTGGCTTGCCACAAACGAATCTCCGTGTCAGCGGTCGGGTGTATCAAAAGTGTCGGCACTTTGACATTCGGCATAGTGTCTGCCAACTTGGCGTGACTTGATAGTCCACTCCATGTCGACAACCAGCCACGTGCCGTCATCGAGCGACCAAGTCCCCCACGTCCATAGTTGGCATCAAAAGGATCAGGAAATGCAAACAAGCTTCCCATCGGGCGATCATCAGGATCTATTGACAAATCAAGATATGCGGGATCTGCGAGAGTTCGATAGATCACCATGTACTTGGTGAACACTGCGCGGCGTCGTAACTCGCGCCACTGCAAAGTTTGTGTGGATGCTTCAACTCCACGTAACTGAGAACCCGCCACTCCCGATTCGGCAATGCTGGCCTGAGCAATTTCATCAATACGCGCTACGCGTTCAATCTGTGCGGCGCGATAACGCTTCAACCATTGTTTGTCATACACGCAGGGTTCTGGCCAAGGGCGCCAGCCATTATCGGGATGGTACATATCAAGTTCAGGAATGGTTGAGAACGAATCCATCTCATCGGCCACGCTCGGATCAATGACCTGCAACATAAAAACACCTTCGCCTGGATGGGCGGCCATACCAATCCATCCATCACCAACGCCACGCTCGGTATGAGCGAGCGCCATCAGCGATCCGCCTCCAGAGTTACCGAGCAACACAACGGCTTGTGCCCCGCGACGCTTCATCTCGTTGTACGCAGTTTCCACATCGATGGTGCAGGCCTCGTGCAAGCAGTCAGTGTCATTGTTCATGTAGCGCGTACCAAAACCCAGCACCGCATATCCAGCGGCGGCCAACAATGGTGCTGCGTAGTGCACGCTGAAGTCGCCCCGAGGGTGCGAAAGAATAACTGCCGTCTTCCATTTCTTTCCTTGAGGCGGAGTCCACAAAATTCCACGTACCAAAGCGCCATCGGGACTGACTAAACGGATCGACTCTCGAGGAATTTCCACCCCTGGATCATCTGCCGGCAGTGGCCAATAGTTCAATCCAAAGGGCCGTGAACCACCTATGTGAGTATCAAGCATGAACGCACAGTAGGCGATAATGCACGATGATTCTTTGACTACCGAACAGGTCGCTCTGTCAAAGTTATTGTCAATGTGATTCGCTTGCCAGCGCGCATGACATCAATCGCGATTTTGTCGCCCGGAGATCTATCGCGAATCGCCGCCACCAAAGCCAATTGACCGTCAACAGGTGATCCATCAGCCATAATCACGATGTCACCACCAATCAGGCCCGCAAGACTGGCCGGCGAATCAGGAGACACATCACCGATGACAGCTCCCCTACCTCCATCATCTCGGTTCAAAACAGTCACCCCGAGGAATCCCTCGGCTCGTGTTTCACCATTTGCCAGCGCCCTGAGCGCGGCAATCACGGGGATCGCCTCCGAAACAGAAATAGAAAATCCAACATTATTAGCGGCTACTTCAGTTGAACTTTTAAAAACAGCGGTGTTGATGCCGATCACTTGACCACGGGTGTTCAACAAAGGCCCACCTGAGTTACCCGATGAGATCGCTGTGTCAGTCTGAATCAAACCGTCTAGTGCGCCGTCCCCGCTAGTGATGGTGCGATTCAATGCGGACACTATTCCGCGCGTGACAGTTGGGCCGCCATCAAGATTGAGAGCGAAACCAACCGCTACAACCTCATCACCAATATTGATCGAAGCAGGATCAGCGAAAACCACTGGGATTAAATCTTTCAGATCCACGCGTACCAGCGCCAGATCATTGCCCACGTCAACCGCCAACACTTGGGCAGAAACGGGATCAATGCTGTCTGCAAATAAAACACTCACAGATTTGGCACTTTCAACCACGTGGGCATTGGTCAGAATCTCTCCATCGGAAGAAATAACCACTCCGGTTCCAGAGGCCCGACCATCAGCAAGAGTTACGTAGACAGTCACCACACTGGGGGTGATCGTCTTCAGAACAGCGGCGACGTTGATCGCTGGCTCATCACCAGCATTAGGTGCTGCGGTCGTTATCGGTTGATCAGAGGTCCCCAGACTTGGCGATTCTGATGAGCCGGAACTCGCAATACGACTCCCGACAAGGCCACCAACGACCATCGAACACACCACTCCAAGCACGACGATTGTTTTGCGCCGCGTTGCCTTTGCAGCGAGACCATCATCATCGTGAAACACGGGCGATGAGTCTGGCGGGTTTGGCGGGGGAAAGTGATCAGTCACAAGTCAAGTTCTATCTCTTTTCATCACCCGAGGGTGACATTTTCAGGTGAGAAAATCGTAAGAAGCCAAATGAAAAACCCCGCCGTTTCCGGCGGGGTTCAACAAAACTGCATGACATCTAACTCAGGCGTTCTGGACCTTGATTTCCACTTCAACACCGGCCGGCAGGTCGATGCGTTGGAGACTGTCAATGGTTGCCTGCTTAGGATCAATAATGTCGATGAGTCGCTTGTGGATACGCATTTCAAAGTGCTCACGCGAGTCTTTGTCAATGTGTGGTCCACGGATCACGGTATAACGATGCTTGTCCGTAGGCAATGGAATAGGCCCACGAATGGTGGCATTGGTACGAGTGACAGTCTCGACGATTTTACGCGTCGACTGATCGATGATCTCGTGATCAAATGCCTTGAGACGAATACGAATGATTTGAGCCATGATGTTCAGCGTCTCACTTAATGATCTTGACGACGCGGCCGGCGCCTACGGTACGTCCACCCTCACGG
>JBAWVW010000016.1:0-30678 GCA_037147055.1 Actinomycetes bacterium | reverse complement strand
CCCCAGGAACCTTCCCAAGTGACGTCACCGAGAAAACCTTGTCGCGCAAGACGCAATACATTTGTCATCGGATTGATCCGCGCCACAGAGCGCAACCAACCTGTCATCGCCGAAATAGGTACTTGTGATGTGGAGAGAAAAATCGTGAAGAAGATGCCAAATTGAGTCAACGTTGCAGCTCCAAGATTTTGCAAACGAAATGTCAATCCCAAAGCGAAGGCACAGGACACGAGGCCGATACCAATTGCGGAGATCGCCACGCATACAAGTGCCAGTAATCCGCCAGGAGTATTCATTCCTCCTAGAAATCCGACGATAATCACGAAGGCTACGGGCACGATGCAACGTGCGATCGCCGCGGCGAGGGGAGCGGCGACCATCACCCAGCGACGCGTTGGAGCCAACAAGATGCGATCAAAGAAGCCAGTTTGCATGTCGTTGATGAGACCGAAGCTGACACCCACTGCGCCGAAACTGGCACCCTGAATAGCGTTCAACGGCACATACCAGTCAAGGGCATTCTTGATTCCGAGACTTGTCACCGCAAATCCGAAAGCACCACTAAAAGCAATGAGTTGGAAAACCGGCATGATCAGTGACGGAATGAATGCCGACGGCATACGACGAACACGCATCATCGAACGTTGCACAAGAATCTTGATGACCTCCATCGGTTGAGCCGCATGAAGTCCAGTTTCTATGGAGGTCGAATTAGGTGACGTACTCATGATGCGGCTAGTCGTTTCGAGAGTGAGCGCAGCGCGAAAAAAATACTGAAGATGGCGACCGCGAGGGGGAGTAGCCATGCTTTTGCGAACTGCGAGAAATCAAGTTCCTGGTTGATAAAACCCTGGAAACCTTCAACAATGTGCGAAATCGGATTCCAGTCAGCGACGGTTCGATACCAACCACTCATGTAGTGACGTGGGAAAAACGCAGAAGATAAAAACATCAAAACGAAGATCAATGGAAAGGCACTTTGTACCACCTCGGAGCTACCACTTTTGATGGCTAAACCTGCCATCATTGCGCTCATGGCGAGGCTCAGTAAAGCGCCTCCAATAACGAGTCCAAGGAATCCCAATGGACCACTCTTGATGCGCGCTCCGGCGCCGACAAATATCATCAGGAAGATTGTCACTTGGAACATGGCAACAACCATGCTCCCTGCCAGGCGACCCAAGACAATTGAGGTGCGACTGATAGGAGAGGCCAAAAGGCGTTCAAAGAAACCTTGTTCAATGTCAATTGCTAAGTCGGCGGCAGCCGAAATTGAAGCAAAGAGCACACCCTGTAGGACTGCTCCTGCGATGGCATAGTTCAAAAAAGATGTCGCAATATTTTTGGTGAAGTAGGGGTCCTCAGCCAACTTGTGAAAACTGGCTGAGCCAAGAGCAGCAAAAAACAGCGGGAAAATAAAAGAAGGAGCGATGATCGCCGGCTGGCGTAAACGGCCGAGCACACTGCGTTTCGTGAGCACAAAACTGTGCTGAAATAACGAACGCAACGATCGTCCGGACTTCATCAAATGCTGATCCGCAACAGCGATACTCATCAACGGTCACGGCGCTTACGCCGACCTTTGCTTTCTTGTTTATCTACCGCATCGGAATTTTTCTCACCAGTGTCAGCAGCGCTAGCGCCCTCGAGGCGATATCCCGTTGCTTCGGCGAAGACATCATCCAAACTGGGTTCATCAAGTTCTAGATGGCGCACCTTGAGTCCTGCTTCGTCAAGTGCGCGGATCACTGTTGCGACATCTTCGGCACCGCGCGCGAGGCCTACCCCCAAGGTGCCTTCTGATGTGGTGCGCAAATCACCAAAGCGCGCCAAAATAGAGCGGGCTTCTTCGGTCTGATCGCTCCCCACTTTGATACTTAAGGTGGGCGAGCCAACCATCGCTTTGAGTTCACGTGGCGCACCTTGGCGAACAATTCGCCCGTGGTCAATGATCGCCACTCGATCAGCGAGTTGATCGGCTTCTTCAAGATATTGGGTGGTGAGAAGAACGGTCGTTCCGCCAGCATTGAGACGTTTGACTTCCTCCCATAAGGTCAGGCGACTCATCGGGTCAAGACCTGTGGTTGGCTCATCAAGAAATAACACTGTGGGTTCATGTACAAGCGAGAGAGCCAGGTCAAGACGACGGCGCATGCCACCTGAATATGTTGAGACACGGCGGTCCGCAGCCTCGGTTAGACCAACGCGCTCAAGCAGTTCTTCGCCGCGATTTTTCCCAGCATTTTTAGATAACCCGTAGAGCACTGCTTGCAAGGCCAACAGTTCGCGACCAGTCATCAATGGATCAATGGCGGCATCTTGTAGTGCCACACCAATGGATCGTCGAACCATGTCGGCGTTTTGGACGACGTCGTATCCCGCCACGGTGGCAGTCCCCGAGGTGGGCTTGAGCAAGGTTGTGAGCATGCGCACTGTTGTGCTCTTACCCGCTCCATTGGGTCCGAGGAAACCGAATATTTCGCCTTGGCGTACTTCGAGATCAACCCCATCTACTGCTTTGACGATGTTGGCGCCAGAACCAAAGTGGCGGACCAATCCACTAGCGACAATCGGGGATTCAGACATAAGGTTGTAGCCTACAAGTGATTTTCTGAGAGTCACTCGAGTGAGCCATGATTCGTCCCTGGTTTATCTCAACGAGCGGCTTGAATTGCTTGCCAGACCCGCTCTGCGGTGCAAGGCATTTCAATATTGCGCACGCCTAAATGTGAGACAGCATCAACAACGGCTGACTGAAGGGCTGGCGTTGAACCGATTGTGCCTGATTCTCCGATGCCTTTGGCTCCCAACAAGTTGACGGGGGTCGGAGTCTCCATATGCACCACAGTCACGCTTGGCAGTTCGGCCGCTGAGATGAAGCCGTAGTCCGCCAGGTTGGATGTGATCGGGTTGGCATCAGCGTCGTACATAACCTCTTCAAGGAGCGCTTGAGCGGCTCCCTGAGCCACGCCACCGTGAATCTGACCCTCTAGGAGCAACGGATTGAGAACCTTGCCAGCATCGTCACAGGCAGTGTGCGCGATATGGCGAACTTTGCCTGTCTCAGTGTCGACTTCCACGACAGCAACATGTGCCCCAAAGGGGAATGTTGCGCCGGAGACATTGATGACATCGTTGTGGTTGAGGCCGCCAGTTGATTTTTCAGCGACAGCGAGATCTGCCCAAGTTTTTGTGACCGCTGGTGTGCCCACAACATGGAAGGCGCCGCGATCCTTATCCAAGACAACATCGGCTTCGCTTACTTCAAGAATGCGCGCCGCCACTGACTTGGCCTTATTGACCAATTCGCCGGCTACTGCGAAGACTGCGTTTCCACCCTGTTGCAAGGAACGTGAACCCATGGTTCCGGTACCGATCGGAACGAGGTCGGTATCTCCCCAGACAAGTTCAATCTTGTCCATTGGGATGCCTGTCTGCTCTTGAACAAGCATCGACCATGCCGTGTCGTGACCTTGTCCATGAGGAGACGTGCCGGTGTAGACCACAGCGCGACCATCATCAAGCACTTCAACTTTTGCTGATTCGCCGTTGCCGACGCCACCAGTGATTTCGACGTACACGCAGACGCCGATACCCAACTGCTTGACATCGCCGCGAGCACGACGCTTAGCCTGCTCGGCGCGCAACTCGGTGTAACCGGCGACCTGCAATGCCTTGTCGAGTGCAGTCTCATAATCGCCAACGTCATAGGTCTGACCGACAACAGTGGTGTGTGGCTCAAGGAACTTGGGGATCAAGTTGATCCTTCGGACTTCAGCGGGGTCCATGCCAATCTCAAAAGCAAATAGATCCATGGCGCGTTCAATCGCCGCGGTTGCTTCAGGACGGCCAGCGCCGCGGTAAGCCACAACAGGAGTGGTGTTGGTGACAACAGAGGTTGTACGACATTCAATATTGGGAATTGCATACACGCCACTTGACATAGGGCGAGTCATGAATGGGGCCAAGATCGTTCCCATATCAGCAAATCCGCCGGAATCTTGAATCGCCCACAACTGGTAGTGAGTGACTTTGCCGGCTTTAGTTCCGCCCAAAGTGATGTACTGCAGTTGGGCGCGACCGTGGCCAAGAGCGACCATTGATTCACTGCGCGTCTCGCGCCACTTCACGGCACGACCAACTTTCTTGGCGATGACACCAAGAAGAAGCTCTTCTGGATAGGCGCCAATTTTGGCTCCAAATCCGCCACCAACATCGGGGGTGAGAATATGAACTTGAGTCTCGGCGACACCATTAGCGGCGGCGATCGGAGCGACTGTGCCTTGGGCATGCTGAGTTGAGAGCCATTGTGTCAAACGTCCATCGTCACCCCATACGGCAGCAGCACCACGAACTTCTAATGGGCAAGGCGCGACGCGCTGATTCAGGAAGCGACCTTTCACGGTGACTTCGCAACCTTCAAAATACGCGTCACCGGTGTTTTCTGGAATACCAAGTGCTGTTGTATCAAAGACAACATTGCTTCCAGCGGATTCGTAGATATGTGTGCTACTGGCCATTGATGTTTCAAGGTCAACGAACGCTTCGAGGTAGTCGTAATCAACGATGATTGCCTCAGCGGCATCTTCACCTTGTTCACGAGTTTCGGTGACGATGGCCACGATTGGCTCACCGACATATCGCACCTTGTCACTCGCAAGAAGTGTGCGCGCCACCATTGGGTTGAAGGCCGCTGGTACAGGCTGCAAGTCAAGTGAGGCTGCGGTGAAAACTGCGACGACACCCGGCATTGATTCTGCTTCTGAGGTATCGATTGATAAGACGCGAGCGTGAGCTGCCGAGGACCGCGCGTACGTGACGTGAAGGCCGCCCACAAGGCGCGGCTCATTCAGCAAGTCATCGACGTACTCGCCGCCAGTTGTCAGGAACTTTGGATCTTCTTTGCGAAGAACACGATTACCAAGAATGCTGCCACCAGTCACGATTGAACCCCTGTGTACAAGTGCTGAGAACTGCTCCCAGCACCTCAGACATTACTCCTATGAAGCGCTCACCATTACTGTCGTACTGGGATTTTGCTGGGTCTCAGGGGGCTGGTTCGGCGACGACGACAACCGCTTCGGCAACTTTTATTGACACTATTTGGGTGACCAGGTCATATGGCCAACCTTTGGGGAGGTCAACTGGCGCTCGGTTGTCGCCGATGATTTGTCGGCGCGATTCACCCGCCAAGATGAAGCCCAATTCATCTTGGGCTGCATCCTGTACCCCGGCACTCGTCTTGAGTCGGTCAACTTCGGTTTGCAATTCGTCATTGGCCTTGCGAATAATCGCCAGTTCTTTTTCCCGTCCTGAGACCTCGCTTCGTTGCCCAAACCAAGATGTGGCAGGCAGGACCAAGAAAGAGTTGCCAAACGAAACAAAGATGACTAGGGCTCCAACACCGATCGCAACCCGCCCGAGAATCTTAGGAACAATTCGTTCGGAACGCGGCGTGGGTCGGGTGTGATCTGCAGCTGAAGCTATTTTCGAGCGGGTCTTCTTTGTCGGAGTTTTCTTGGAGCGTGATTTAGGGCGCGGAATGCTTGTGGTTTTATTTCCGCGTGACATCCCTATATTCTGCCCGTTTGAGAGGGGCAAGTGGCGTCATGCCAAGACCGACGAGATTCAGGCCAGTGGGGCGAGGGCTGATCGACCGCGAAAAGCTGCCGTTTCGCCCAACTGCTCTTCAATACGTAGCAACTGGTTGTACTTGGCAACTCGGTCGCTACGTGCTGGAGCGCCAGTTTTAATCTGACCACAATTTGTGGCGACAGATAGATCGGCGATCGTGGCGTCTTCAGTCTCGCCACTGCGATGACTCATCACGCTGGTGTAGCGATGGCGGGATGCCAGTTCAATGGTTTCCAGGGTTTCCGTGAGAGTGCCGATTTGATTGAGTTTGATGAGCACACTGTTGCCAATCTTGCGTTCAATGCCCATCGCTAGGCGGGCAGCGTTGGTGACAAACAGGTCGTCCCCTACGAGTTGAATCTTGCTTCCGAGTTCTTGTGAGAGAGCAGACCAACCATCCCAGTCATCTTCTGCCATGCCATCTTCAATCGACACGATGGGATATGTGTTGACGAGACGGGCCCAGTAAGCAACGAGTTCATCGCTCGTTAGGACCTTGCCCTCGCCGGCAAGGTGATAGCGGCCGTCTTTATAGATTTCGCTCATGGCTGGATCAAGGGCTATGGCAATGTCGGTTCCAGGCGTAAAGCCTGAAGCAGTGATTCCTTCAAGTAAAATTTTGATGGCATCTTCATTGGTTGCCAAGTTCGGAGCGAATCCACCCTCGTCGCCGACGGCGGTGGACAAACCGCGAGATTGCAGAATCTTTTTTATTTGGTAATACGTTTCAGTTCCCCAACGCAAAGCCTCACGAAAACTCGGAGCACCGATCGGCATAATCATGAACTCTTGGAGATCAAGGGTGTTGTCGGCGTGAGCACCACCGTTAATCACGTTCATCATCGGCACTGGCAAGACATGAGAGTTCGGTCCGCCGACATATCGCCACAATGGGAGACCAAGTGAGTTCGCAGCAGCTTTTGCGATAGCGAGACTTGTTCCCAACATTGCGTTGGCACCAAGGCGGGATTTGTTGGGGGTGTCATCAAGATCCTTGAGAACCGTATCTACCATGCGTTGCTCGAGAGCATCGCAACCCACCAAAGCACTTTCAATTTCGCCGTTGACAAAGCCAACCGCAGTGAGCACGCCCTTGCCGCCGTAGCGACGACCACCGTCACGCAGTTCAACGGCCTCATGTTCGCCGGTGCTTGCACCCGAGGGGACCATCGCCCGACCTCGGGCTCCAGAATCAAGTTCAACTTCAACTTCAACCGTGGGGTTACCCCGGGAGTCCAAAACCTCTCGGCCGAAAATGCTGATGATCTCGCTCATGACACCAAACTAGTGATTCCGACACCCAAACCCATCAGGCTTTGAAATGTTGTTCGGCCGCCGATCGCTGAGCATTGGTCACATTTCGTAGGGTGACCTCGGGGTCAATGCCTCGTGAACGGCACTCAGCGACCACTTCAAGCAGATGCAGACCTAGATCAGAGATGTCGGATAGTGACTGACTGGTGGTGATGATCGGGAGGTTGGCTTTAGCAGCTTTCTTCAAAACTGCAGAAGCGTATGCCAATGAACCAGTGGCCCGGGGTATGTCATCAAAGGGTCCAGCAATGATGCCCTTGGCCAGTTTTTCGGCCTTTTTGATGTCATCCCATGATCGCACCAGAGTCGCCTGATCGGGCTCTTGCTCGGCGCTACTTGAGGCGAAAACGTGTGGGTGACGACGAACCAACTTGTCGTGAATGCCACGTGCAATATCACCCATCGTGAAACGTCCTTGCTGCTCGGCGATCGCCGCGTGAAACTCAAGTTGGTACAGCAGATCACCGAGTTCTTCCATGAGATGTTCATCAGTCGCAGGATCATCGACATTCAGAGCAGCTAACGCATCAACAACTTCATAGGTTTCTTCCAAAAGATATGTGGTTAACGTTTGATGAGTTTGCTCACGGTCCCATGGGCATTCTCGCCGCAAGGTACGGGCAAGTTCATGAAAGGCAATGAGGTCGCGCCCAACGGGACTGCGCAAGGCGGGAATAAATATTGAAGTGAGATGGTCAGCCTCAAGGGTGTGATCGAGTTCGCTCCAGGGAACAGTGATGACCACTTCATCAGCGAGACCAAGATGGTGCAGTATCACCACAGGCATATCGTCATTGCTCAGTTCCGCTGAATCTTCGGCAGCCAATTTGATATCGGAGAGAACCCAATTGGCATGGCAATGAGCCACGAGTAGCGGACCACTCAGTCCTGCGGCGGCCGTTGAAAATTGGTGACCATCAATCAACTGCACACCTTGCTCGATGGGGTCAATGCCCAATCGAGACCAGGCAACTTCCAAAAACCCCATTGCTGGTTGCACGATGCACTCAACTCGCGGATCAGCCAGAAGCAGTCGGACTGTTCTCTCAAGTATCAACGGGGAACCAGGAACGGCGTATAACACTGCACCAAATTTGAGAGCTGCTACAACTAAATCTTCGGTAATTCTTGTGTAGACCGCATCAAAATTAGTGGCAGATTCATAGTGTGAATCAAAACTTATTGCATCAGCAACTAGATGTGCGCTGGGGTGTTGTGTCGTCCGCAGATAACGGTGTTGGTGAGCGGCGATTCGTTGTTTGGTGAAGTCGGTAATGAATTCGTCCCCGGCAGGGCCGAGACCAATGATTTCAATAGAGGGCATTAGCTCAGGGGAACGATGCTCTGTGATTCAAGATCCCAGCGTCCATATTGTGGATTCACCCAAATTTTGGCACCCTGCAAAATTGGATTCGTCACATCGGTGAGGGCATTGCCGGCGATGAGGGCTGGGAGATCTGCAGACACTTCGTCGTATGGACGGATCAAAAGAATGACCCAACCAGCTTTGGGAATTTCAAAGGGGACCGAGAGTCCGCCAACTGGCACGTCTGCAAGAGCGTTTTGAAAGTCAGGCGAGAATTGACTTTCGTAGATTGCTTGGCTGATGCATTGTGAACCACTGGCCGCATCGTTGATGACGCCCCCGTTGGCCCCAGTTTTGTCAATGGAAAATTTTTCAGCGGTAGCCGCGAAATCCTGACCCGCAGACAGTAAAGCGGATACCAAGTCCATCTGTTCTTGAGTCTCGGTCAAGATCGCCCGCAGACATACGGCACCAGAACGAATCGCGCCTTGGTCATATATTTTTTTTATTTCTTCGTCCCCAAGAGCGAAGGCCGCAGATGCTGCTGCTTGCGCTGATGCAGCGAGAACATAAAAATCTTGGACACCTTGGGGAGAATCACTAAAACCTTTGGCTTGCTGTAAGCCATTAAGGGCTGTGGTGCGATTCTCATCGGATATTTCTACGCCGGCATCTTTTAATGCGGTGAGTATCGCTTGTGTAGAAATCCAGTCTTGCAGTATTGCCTGAGCTGTTACGGAGGTGATATTCCCACTGGCACTGAGGGCTGAGGGAACCGCCTGCGAAAATCCAACGAGGAGATCCTCGAAATCATGAGCAGGCAGGGATTCGCTGTTAAAGCGAATGGCATCTTTGCTGACGGATGCACATGAGGACAACGTTGTGAGCAAGGCCACTGCGACAACGGTGAGCGAGATAATTCGGCGAGAGGTGAGCACGATTAACAAAACTACTAGGCGGACTGGTGGGGGATGAGTTCACGGAGAAATTCGACAAGAAATGCTGCTGGCTCTTTGTCACGCGGTATCGGCAGAATGAGTTGGCGTGCCGCCTCTTTGTGCAAGGCGCCCCGAGAGAGTCGCTTCAGACGGGCAGTTTCGCTGACTTTAAGGTCAATCGGGCCGAGTCGGGCTTGTGAGGTGGTGATGTTAAGGTCATTGAGACCGAGGCGATGGCATTCGGCGCGCAATAAACCAACAGTCAGCAACGCTTCGGCAGGTTTTGGTACGGGTCCGTAGCGGTCTACCCATTCGTTGCGAATGTCAGTCACTTCTTCAGCGCTGGTCACCAAAGCCAAGCGACGGTACGCCTCCAGGCGCAGTTCTTCCTTAGCGACGTAGTCTTTGGGAAGATATGCATCGGTTGGAACATCAATACGGATATCGGAAGGCTCGTGTATCGGCTCACCTTTCATTTCCCCGACGGCTTCAGTGACCATCTGGCAATAGAGGTCATAGCCAACCGCGGCAATATGCCCACTCTGCGATTCGCCAAGGAGGTTGCCAGCTCCGCGAATTTCAAGATCACGCATCGCGATCTTGAACCCACTTCCTAATTCGGTTGATTCGCCGATTGTGCGGAGTCTTTCGTACGCCTCTTCCGAGAGAACCTTGTCGCGTGGATGAAAGAGATAGGCATAGGCCCTTTGGCCACTGCGGCCAACACGCCCGCGGAGTTGATGCATTTGTCCGAGACCCAGTAGATCGGCTCGCTCAACGACCAAAGTGTTCACGGTTGGCATGTCGATACCACTTTCAATGATCGTCGTGCACACCAAAACGTCAAATTCGCCTTCCCAGAAATCAACGACCACTTGTTCAAGGGTGCCTTCATCCATTTGTCCGTGAGCGATGGCGATACGTGCCTCGGGTACGAGTTCGCGCAGTCGCGAAGCACATTCCTCAATCGACTGGACACGGTTGTGGACCCAAAATACCTGACCTTCGCGCAACAGTTCGCGGCGAATCGATTCGACAGCGACACGCTCGTCGTATTCTCCAACAAAAGTAAGAATTGGCTGGCGATCTGCTGGGGGAGTTTGCAATAAACTGAGATCGCGAATTCCCACCAAACTCATTTCTAAAGTTCTTGGAATTGGTGTAGCCGTCAGAGTCAAAACATCGACATCGTTCTTCAGTAATTTCATTGCTTCTTTGTGCTGTACGCCAAAACGTTGTTCCTCATCCACGATGAGCAGTCCAAGGTTCTTGAACTTGATGCCGTTGGATAACAAGCGATGAGTTCCGATGACGCAATCAACCTCACCGCTCTCAAGTCCCTTCATGACTTTGTTTGCTTCAGCATTGGTGAGGAAGCGCGAGAGGACTTCAACTCGCACGGGATAACCGGCAAAGCGGTCGGCGAAGGTATTGCCGTGTTGCGAGGCCAACAAGGTGGTCGGCACTAATACTGCAACTTGCATTCCATCTTGGATGGCTTTAAACGCAGCACGCACTGCGATTTCTGTTTTACCGAAGCCAACATCTCCGCACACCAGACGGTCCATAGGGAAAGCCCGCTCCATATCTGCCTTGGTGTCCTCAATAGCTTTTTTCTGATCGGGGGTTTCAACAAACGGAAACGAGTCCTCCATCTCAAATTGCCAAGGCGTGTCTGAAGAAAAAGCATGTCCCTGGGCATTGACTCGTTTTTGGTACAAGACCACTAACTCTTGTGCGATCTCACGAACTGCACTGCGCACCTTGGCTTTGGAACGAGCAAAATCTCCTCCGCCAAGTCGATGCAAAACTGGGGCTTCTCCGCCGACGTAATGACGAACTGTGTCAATTTGGTCTGAAGGGACATAAACCTTGTCGCCACCCTTATATGCCAACAATAAATAGTCTCGTTCAATTCCGCCAACAGTGCGTTTGACCATGCCTTCAAATTTTGCGACGCCATGGATGTAGTGCACGACATAATTGCCAGTTTTTAGGTCTTCAAAGACCGTGACACCTTCGCGTCGTTTGGGCCGCGGTGCACGATGCGATCGCCGTCGGCCAGTGATGTCGGCCTCGGTGATGACTGCCAACTTTGCTGAAGGAATGCAGAAGCCTCGATGTAGCGACGTGACTACGATCGCTCCTCCAGCATTGGCGAGATTTGTCGCTGTCCCATTGAGCGGCGTCGCATAGATCGAAAGTTGTAATCCAGCATTACTAAATATCTCACTGAGACGATTGGCTGAACTTTCTCCGTCGGCGGCCACGATGACGCGATAACCCGATGACAGCAAAGTGCGCATTCGCTCGGCGATGCCCTCGCCGCTACCTGCCATCGCGCCCCAACCACTTGACTCCATGAGAGGCATGTCCGGACCATCGGCGACCGGTATGAGGTTCCATGAGCCGCGTGTTTCACTCAACAAACGGTCAGGCGGTGAATACAGACGCGGAAAATCGCGATCTTCGTCACGCGCCCAGGACGAAGCCAAGGCTTTAGCGAGATCAGCTTCCTCGGCCAACAGATCAACTGCTCGATCGCGCATTCGGCGCGGCTCAATCAGCAACATCTTTGAGCCCTTGGGTAAGACATCACTGAGCAAGGTCGGGCTTTGTGTGAGCCATGGCAACCAGCTCTCCATGCCATCAAAAAGCAAACCCTCGCTGAGACGTTCCCAATGCTCGCGTCCCCAAGGTTCAGAGGTCACAAAAGAACTGGCACGCGCGCGGACGGCATCATTCAAAATGAGTTCGCGAGCGGGAAAGATGAACACTTCTTCGAGGTCGTGGTCACTGCGTTGATCATGTACCGAAAACGTTGTCAGACGGTCTACTTCGTCGCCCCAGAGATCGATACGGATTGGGGCATCGGCTGTTGATGGAAAAACATCGACGATTGCTCCACGACGTGCAACTTCACCACGGTGTTCTACGAGTTCTTCGCGGCGATAGCCGCCGTTGACCAAAGTACGCATTAATTCATCAGGATCGAGAGAGCTGCCGCGACGAATAATCACGGGAGTGTTGGTCGCTGTATCGGGACCGAGTTGTTGTAGAAGGGCGCGCATTGAAGCGACAATGACCTGTGGAGAGCGTTCTGAGTCTTGGAGACGCCACAACACCTCGAGTCGTCGCCCCATTGTTTCGACACTTGGGCTGACCCGTTCAAAAGGCAAGGTTTCCCACGCGGGGAAAAGCATCACATCGCCAGGGGGCATAAATGCTTTGATGTCGTCGGCTAACTGCGCAGCCATGGTGCTTGTTGGGCAGGCCACGATCACCGGTCGGCGTCCCGATAATTGAGCGAGAGCAGCGATGGCGATGCTGCGCGCAGTTTCTGGAACTGCGACCGTGCCATCAGGCGATCCGATCAAAGTCATCAGCGCACGATCATCTCGCAATGCCACCGGCAGCGACGCCAAGACACCAGACGTGGTGTTGTGCGTAACGGTGTTCTGTGGAGCGCTACTACTCACAACGTGTTGTACATGTTCATGGCAGCGTCAACACCATCAAGGATTATTTTTTCCACTGCATCAGCGGCAATGTTGACGGCTACATCTAAAAGTTGGCGTTCCGCAGCGGGAACTTTGGAGAGCACATGATTGGCCCCCTGCTCCTTGTTGCTGGGTTTGCCGACACCAAGACGGACACGAATGAATTCTTGTGTTGCGACATGCGAGGCAATGCTTCGTAAGCCGTTGTGTCCGCTCAATCCTCCGCCCCTTTTTATTTTTACCGTGCCTGGAGCAAGATCAAGTTCGTCTTGAATAACGATCAATGCATCAACGGACTTAAACCCGTAACGGCGCATTAACTTGCTCACCGCCTGGCCGCTTTCATTCATAAATGTGGTCGGGAAAGCAAGCACCGCACGCTTATTGCTTTGAGTCGCATTGGAGATACGGACTTCGGCGACTAACGCAGAGTCACGGCCAGATTTCAACGCTTCGTGTCCCCTTCGAGCAAGTTCAACGACAACTTCTTCGCCCACATTGTGACGTGAGCGGGCGTACTGCTTACCAGGGTTTCCTAATCCGATAACAAGAGCATCAAACGTAGACGCGTTTTTACCTGATGAATCTGAAGATTTAGTGGAGCGGCCAAAGAGGCCCATTAGCTATCTCAGGACTTGGACTTGTCATCACCGGCGGCTGCCGCAGCACCTTCGCCAGCAGCGGCGACAGGGGCAACTTCAGCCTTTGAACCAGAAATGGCAGTCACGATGGGAAGATCAGGATCGCCCAGCGCGCGAGTGCCCTTAGGCAAGGTGATGGCTCCAAGACGGATGACATCACCAGGCTGCATCTCAGAGATGTCGATGGTGATTTCACTTGGCATGTTGGCTGGGGTGGTCACAATGTCGATGGTGTCTTCTGATGGGTCAACAAGTCCGCCCTCGGCGACAACGGCTTTGGCTTCTCCGACCAAGCGCACAGGAACTGCGATGGTGAGTTCTTCGCTCATGTTGATGCGCAAGAAATCAACATGAGCCACAGTGCGGCGAACAGGATGACGTTGCATTTCTTTGACGACAGCAGGGTAGACATTGCCGTCGACGGCGATTTCAAGAATTGTGTTAGTACCAGCAGCGCCAGACAGCGCGAGGCGCAGATCGCGGCGATCGATAATCACTGAAACAGGAGTCATGCCCTGGCCGTAAATCACGGCGGGGATCTTTTCTTCGCGACGGAGGCGACGTGACGCCGCGCTTCCTGTGTTACGACCAGTTGTTGCTGCAAGGGTTGTGGACATGGCGAGACCTTTCAAACTGGACCAGTCGATCCAGACGCTCAGAGACAGATGCCAAGGCTAGAGGCAAAAAAGCCGTTTCTCCACCCTGATGAGCAGGAGGAACCGAGATATCGATCGGGTTCAGGCTTGGTTTTCCCCACCGAAGATTTCGCTGACGCTGGTGTCGTCAAAGACAGCTTCGAGGGCGTCAGCAATGATTTTGCCCACTGAGAGCACATGGATCTTGTCAATCTTGGCTTCGGGACTCAGCGGAAGGGTGTTGGTCAGGACCACTCGATCGATCCGCGAGTTCGCCAAACGCTCAACGGCCGGTCCTGAGAGAACGCCGTGGGTGGCCATGGCCCAGACCTCCGTCGCTCCTTTGTCGAGTAACAGATTTGCTGCGGAAACAATGGTTCCACCAGTGTCAATCATGTCGTCGGTCAAGATGCAGAGCCGTCCTTCGACATCACCGATCACATCCAGGGCTTGGGCGACGTTTGTGCTGCCCTTTGGGCGACGCTTGTACACAAATGCCAGGTCGGCACCGAGATCGGCCCCCAAGTGTTGTTGCATTCTTTCGGCAACCTTGATTCGTCCTGCATCTGGAGACACGATGACGGGATTTTTAGCGTTTTCACGAATGTATTTTTCGATCACTGGGATTGCGGTGAGGTGATCAACTGGACCATCAAAGAAACCTTGGATCTGACCGCTGTGGAGGTCAATGGAAACCATGCGCTTGGCACCGGCTGCTTTGAAAAGATCAGCGATCAACCGCGCGGTAATTGGTTCGCGTCCTTCGGCTTTGCGGTCTTGACGGGCGTAGCCGTAGAACGGGCACACGGCAGTAATGCGCTTCGCGGAAGCTCTCTGAGCGGCATCGATCATGATCAGTTGTTCCATAATCGAGTCATTGATTGATCGACCATCACAGCCGAAATGACTCTGCATAATGAAGACATCCGAGCCACGCACACTTTCGCCAAAGCGTGGGCGAACTTCTCCATTGGCAAATTGAACGAGATTGTGCTCTCCAAGATCGATACCGAGAAAACCAGCGACCTCTTCTGCCAATGCTGGGTGGGTGCGTCCCGTGTACAAAGACATTCTCTTGGTCGTGACTTTGTCTATGTGGTTCAACTGCGGCCTCCGCTAGTGGGTGATGTGAACCAAATCATAGAACGCGACAGCGCTCTGCCTATCAATGACTCGTCGCAAAGACGAAAAATGCCCAAACGGTTACTGCAAAAACAACAATTGGCTCCGGGGAGAGGGCTCGAACCCCTATTAGTGGAATCAAAATCCACGGTCCTACCATTGGACGACCCCGGAAGGGGAGAAGACCTTGTGAGGGTCAACCGATCACAAAGTTATCTGCTTTCGGCAAGTTTGCCTGATTAGTTTATTGACTCCTTTTGCTCTTCCGTTTGGATAGAGGGGCTGGACTCGCTAGCGTGTGAAGCCTGTCATCGGAGAGGTCTTATGGGTTCGTTAATTAAAAAGCGTCGTAAGCGTATGCGTAAGAAGAAGCACAAAAAGATGCTCCGACGTACGCGTCACCAGCGTCAGCGCAAGTAACTCCAGATTTTTTCTTTTGGGCCTCGGGTCTCATGAACGTGTCTGCGTCTCGATGACATGAGCATCGGGTAGCGCTTCTCGTAATCGCCTACCCCGATCTGACAAGGGATCTGCCACGAACCATGTGGCACCGCTACCTGCCAAGACAGGCGAATCGCCTGTGACCTCGCGAATGCGGTCGCGCCAGCGGGCCAATTCGGGTTCAACGTGGATTGCTGCGGACTCAAGGTCGTTAGGTCCGTCACTACGCGGTCCGCTCATTGCGTCCCATGCTTGGTAGACCTTGGGCGTACTCACGTGAAGTGGAGGAATGATCAGAGTGATTTTTTGCGACTCAAGGGACATTGGTTCGATGATTTCGCCGATTCCCGAAACTCGAGCCTGACCGCCAACGAGACAAAAGGGAACATCAGCACCGAGAGTCGCACTGTCAATGACGTCGCTGGGCGAGGTCCGACCTGCCCAGCGAAGAATCGCAGCAGCATCTGTTGAGCCACCTCCGAGGCCTCCTCCATGGGGAATATTTTTCGTCACAATAATGTTCGCTGACCGCTGAACAAATGTCAGAGCCCGATTCACCAAATTGGATGCATCGTTTTTCAGACCCTCTGCAAACGGTCCTGTAAAAGATAAGCCGTGAGAGTCATCAATGACTGTCAAGACATCGTGCAATTCAAGCGTTGTCATGATCGCTTCAATCAAGTGGTAGCCATCGCTACGTAGACCCGTGATACGCAGACTCAGCGTCAGTTTCGCTGGGGCGATCAATTGTTGAGTGTGTGCGTTGATATTCATTTTTCAACTGGTGATTGACGGCGATTTTCTTCAATAGCGGTGGCGAGGCGTCCCCACTGATGAACATCAAGTTCTTCAGGACGAGCCTCAGGTGAGACATCAGCCTGTGCGAAAATTTCTGCAGTCGTCATCGTGCCTAATGAACGGCGTAACATTTTGCGGCGCTGTCCAAATGCGGTGCGCACAATGCGAAACAGTTGTTGCGGCTCAATATGGGAACCAACCGCCGGCTCAGATCGGCGTGTGATTTCAATGATGCTAGAGGTGACTTTCGGTCGGGGCACGAACACGCTTGGGGGTACATCACCGAGAATCCGAGCGGTAGCCCAGTAAGCAACCTTGACACTTACTGCGCCATAGTCAGACGATCCAGCAACCGAGGCCAAGCGCAGCGCGACTTCTTTTTGCACCATCACCACAAAGCGTGAGATCGAAGGAACTGTGTCAAGAAGATCAGCAACTAACGGAGTGGCTACGTTGTATGGCAAGTTGGCAACCACAACGGCAGATGAACCTGGAGCAATTAATGTGGACCAGTCAAGTTCAAGGGCGTCACCAACAATGACGTTGACATTGTCCAAATGCTTGACGACATCGCTCAACACGGGGGCGATGCCATGATCAATTTCAATAGCGGTGATGCGCGCTCCAGTTTCGGCAAGTGCCAAGGTGAGTGAACCTAATCCGGCACCGATTTCGATGACATGGTCGGTAGGACCAACGTTGGCCATGCGCGCAATACGGCGAACCGTATTCGGATCACAGACAAAGTTTTGGCCAAAGGATCGGCGTGGAGCAAGACCATGTGTGGTCAGTAACTCGGTGATCTCGCGTTGGGAGTGAGTCACAGCGAATATCTCAGAAGCTGATTGTGACGGGAAGCGGGGCATCGACAAGATCGGCAATTTCAAGAAATACTTCTGTATGAATCAAGATGATATTGCCCCCAGTCAGGGATTGGATCGACACGTTATTGCACTTCAGACTTCGTCCATTATTGAGATTGGTAATGGTGACGATCGCCCCAATGAGAGCGTGCGGAGTGGCGCATGGACGTAATCCCATTGTCTTGGGCCAGCGGATAAACGAAGCGGTCCCTTTGACGATTGAACCCGACGGGGGGGCCGGAATATTGACGGTGATGATCTTGGGGGCAATTGAATCGATGGGAATCGGCAGGAAGGCGGGGTCGGCCGGCTCTGAGTTGTCGGAGGTTTTTATGAGACTTGCAGGAGTCGTCGTCGGCGTCGCGGAATCGTCCTTTGACGAGTCATTGCCCATCAACAGAATCGCTGGTAGGGCGATCAGGGTAATCACAGCGACAAGTGCGAGGCGGCGGCGTTCAGTAAAGGTCAACATCGGTTGTTCTCAGGCTATGAAGTGAGCAAGGGGAACGCAATGCAGGCGTTCTCAGTAGTGATGCGAGCCATTTCGTGGGGATCAATACTTTTGATATCAGCCACACGGGTTCCGACGACTGCCACATTGGCGGGTTGGTTAGTGCGGCCACGATGCGGCACGGGGGCGAGATAGGGACTATCGGTCTCAAGCAAGATCCGCTCCAGAGGGCAGAGGAGGGCGGCTTCGACCACGTCGAGGGCAGTTTTAAAGGTCACGATCCCAGAAAAACTCAGAAAGGCACCAATATCAAGGCAGCGGCGGGCCTCGTTTGGACCGCCAGTGAAGCAGTGAAAAATTGTCTGCTTGGGTGCACCTTCGGCTAGCAGTACATCGAATGTGTCATCCCATGCATCACGAGTGTGAATGATTAAAGGTAAATCATGTTGATGAGCAAGTTGAATCTGCGCCGCAAAAGCTTCTCGTTGGTCGGTGCGAGTTGAGTGCTCGTAGTAATAATCAAGACCCGCTTCTCCAATGGCGACGACGCGCGGTGAGGTGATGAGATGAACGATGGTCTCCACCCCGTGGACTGCGTCATGGGGATGCAGACCGACGCTGGCCCACACGTCATCGTGGGCGCCGGCGCATTCAATAGCGACTTGTGAAGAAGTCGCATCGCATCCCACAGTGATGAAACGCGAGACCTGTGATTGGCGCGCACTTTCCAAGACGCCGAGAGTGCCACCTAGGTCACGTGGTCCCTCGCCGCGATAGCGCTCGTCATCGAGATGACAATGAGTATCGGTCCACATCGTGTTGGCTTAGTTCTCGGTGAGTTTGCGCCGCGGAAAGAGGGGCTCGCCCTTGTCGATCGATATGCCACCTGGATAACCGCCCCAGGCAACAGCCAATGGCAGGCGTTGGTCGGTGATCTGTCCTGGCATTCCAATTCGTTCCCAAATCGTTTGGGCGGTTTCGGGAATGGCCGGCGATGCGAGAATGCAGACGATACGTAAGGCCTCGAGGGCGTCACCCATGACTGCATCAAGGGCTGGTCCTGGCTCGGCTTTCCAGGGTTCATTGTTTTCAAGGTAGGCGTTAGTGGCTCGGATGAGTTGCCAGGTTGCTTCAAGAGCTCGGCTGGGTTGCACATCAGCCCAGCGCGCCATTGTTTCGCGGACAGCTTCGGCAGCGGGAAGCGCCAGGGGGCTGTCAGATCGCGGTGCGGGCGACATGCCGTTGCACTTTTTTCCAACGACCGTCGCCACGCGGCTTAATAGGTTGCCGAGATTGTTTGCCAGATCCGAGTTGTAGCGACCGATCAGACCTTCATAGGTGAAATCGCCGTCAGCGCCGTAGGGGGTTTCAGCCAACACGTAATAGCGAAAACCATCAAGCCCGATGTCATCAATGAGATCTAGCGGGTTCACAACATTGCCGGTCGTCTTAGACATCTTTTCCCCACCGACCAACAGCCAACCACCCACGGCCCAGCCCTTTGGTGGCTCGAGACCGGCAGACATCAACATTGCAGGCCAGTACACACAGTGAAAACGGATGATGTCTTTGCCAATGAGGTGATAGTCAACGGGCCAATGGCTATTGAACATTTCATCGTCTGTTCCGTAACCAATAGCGGTGATGTAATTGGCGAGCGCATCAAACCAGACATAGGCAATGTGCTTGCTATCCCAAGGCAACTCAATACCCCAGGAAAAACTATTGCGACTGATACTGAAGTCAAGAAGTCCTTGCTTGATAAATCCAATAACTTCGTTCATGCGGTAGTCAGGAACAATGCTGTTGGGATGATCGCGATACCACTGCAAAAGTCGATCTCCGTAGCGCGATAAGCGGAAAAAGTAATTCTCTTCTTCAACGTATTCAACGGGCTTTTTATGAATCGGGCAATTGCCTTCAACGAGATCATCTTCGGTGAAGTAGGCCTCGCAGGCGACGCAGTACAAGCCGCTGTATGTATCAAGTTCAATATCGCCATTGTCGTAGCAGGCCTGAAGAAGTTTTTGCACGCCCACACGGTGGCGTTGTTCTGTCGTGCGAATGAAGTCATCGTGACTGATATTCAGTTTCTCCCAGGCTTCAGCGAAGAGGGGAGCGATGGAATCGGCAAAAGCCTGGGGCGCCAAGCCAGCGGCGTCGGCAGCTTGTTGAATCTTCAGACCGTGTTCATCTGTGCCAGTGAGAAAGTGCACATCGTCGCCGATGAGGCGGTGCCAGCGTGCCAGAGCGTCACTGATAATTGTGGTGTACGCATGACCTAAATGTGGTTTGGCATTGACATAGTAAATGGGAGTCGTGGCGTAAAACTTTGCAGGTGTATTTTCAGACGGCGTGACCACATCGTTCAGGCTACGACCTGACTAGCGTTACTTTGATGTCTATTGATGCGGCTAGTGAGCGGTTGTACGAATTTGATGTGGCCACGCAGGTTCAGCAAGTCGCCACCGCGGACATTGATGGCTCGGTCTCGTATCTGACGAGAGTGCACCCAGGCTGGGACATTATGGGTAACGCCAATGGCGGCTATCTTTTGGCGCTCGTTGGTCATGCCCTGACCAAGGCGACTGGACGCGATCACTGCATCACTGTGACGGCTCATTATTTGGCTCCGTGCCCCGCTGGCGAGGCACGGATTGTTGTCACGCCAGTGCGTTCTGGTCGCACATTTGCCACTGCTACGGCTTCGTTGCTACTACAGACTGAGAACGGCGAGAAAGAGGTGCTGCGGGTTTTGGCAACCCTTGGAAATCTGCAAGATGAATCCTCTGGTCCAACTCAGATGAGCCAAACCTTAGAAAATCATCAGCCGTTGATCGCCCCCTTTGAAGATTGTGTGTCGCTTGCCGAGAGTGCTACGAACAACTTTGCTTACATTCACGATCGATTGGGAACCCGCGCCCATCCAGGCGACATTGCATTTCGTGATGGTGAAAAATCGGGAGTGGCTTTAATTCGTGGTTGGTTTGCTTTCAAAGACCAAAGACCGATTGATGCGCGCGCACTTTTATTGGCCAGTGATGCCTTTCCACCTTCAGTGTTCAATCTCAATGTGCCAACAGGCTGGGTGCCAACCATTGAATTGACAGTGCATACTCGAGCAATTCCAGCGGGCGGTCCCATCGCTTGTTTTTTTGCAACTCGCTATTTGCAGAATGGATTATTGGAAGAAGACGGCGAGATGTGGGATGTGAACGGAGTTTTGGTGGCGCAAAGTCGACAACTAGCTCTGGCCCCGCGCCAGAGATGAACTATTTTTTGAAGTTCCGACGTCCGATGCCAAAACCGACGGCACCGATGGAGAGGGCAAGGGCCAATGTTTGCTCGCGCCTTCCCCAAACTTTTCCTTGAGCATCACGTTGTTTGACCCCGTCAAAGCGAACTATTGGGTATCCGCGCTCATGTGCGATCTTGGACAGTTCATGATCTGGGTTGACGGCTGTGGAGAATTTAGTGGATTCAAGCATTGGCAAATCACTGGCCGCATCACTGTACGAATAACTCTGTGAAAGGTCATAACCGCAATCACGGGCCAACTCCATAATTGCCACAACTTTTCCAGTGCCATAGCAAAATGGTCCAACCAATTCGCCGGTGTAGCAGTCATCGACGACCTCTCCGTGAGTGCCAATGCCACCGGTCATTCCTAATGCGAGAGCGAGTGGTTGAACAATTTCGATCGGCGAGGCAGACACGATGTACGTCGGTCGTCCAGCAAGTTGATGGTCGTGAATCAACGCCAAACTCTCTGGGCGCACCTGCGCTACAAGTTTGGGAATCACCTGACTGGATAAATTCTTCAATGTGAAGGCATCTTGCCCCTTGATTGCACCCAAAATCCGCTGACGAGTTTTTTCTGTCTTGCCGTCGGTGGCCCCAGAAGTGCGAAAGGTGAGCGCCTCCCAAGCATCGTGAAGCAATTGCCGAGTGCTCAGATGTCCTGATCGCCAAGCCACGCTTGCCAACGTAAACACAGAAGAGCCAGGAATTAAAGTTCGATCCAGGTCAAAAAAAGCGGCTCCACGATCAGCATGAGCACGCTGTGACTCAGAAATAGTTGGGTCCACAGTTTCCACAACCCTATTAGTTCACACTTCTCGTGAAAAATGAGCCTTTATTGACACTTGTTTCTCAAAGTTTACTTGGTGTCTGTCTTTGATAAATAAACTGCACGTTCGTAGGCAACCTTGCGGGAAATCCCGAGACTCGTTGCCACTGTCGTTGCTGCATCCTTGGTGCTGAGGCCAAGGCCCAACTCGATCATGAGTGAGCGATCAATGTCTTGCGCTGTGGCGGGTGGGGAGTCGGGGGCACCTTGCAGAACGATGACGAACTCTCCTTGAGGTTCTGTCGTGGCAAAGTGATCAACCGCCTCTGCCAGTGTCCCGCGCCAGACCTCTTCGTGAATCTTGGTGAGTTCACGGCACAAGGCGACGAGACGTTCGGGGCTACAGGCCAGAGCGAGGTCGGCCAAGGTGCGTTGAATTCGATGCGGGGCTTCGTACAAAATAACGGTGCGACGCTGTTGAGAGAGTTCCTCAATATGGCGCGAACGCTCTTGGCCACTTCGTTCAAGAAATCCGTCGAAGATAAAACGCTCTGTGGGCAGACCGCTGATCACTAATGCCATGATCAAGGCAGCCGGACCCGGAATAGCGGAAACAATGTGCGAAGAATCAATCGCCGCGCGCACCAAGCGTGAGCCTGGATCGCTGATTCCGGGTGTCCCAGCATCGGTCACGAGGCAGACGTCGCGACCTTCATTGAGAGCATCAAGGACTCGCGGAATTGAATTGTGTTCAGTATGTTCATCAACGCGCATCAAAGTCGCTTTGATACCGAGGTTGTGCAGCAGCAAACCGGTGCGACGCGTGTCTTCACAGCAAACAAGGCCGGCTCGAGTCAGCGCTTCAATGGCGCGCGGCGAGATGTCGCCCATGTTTCCGAGTGGGGTAGCGACCAAGATCAATTGACTCATGTAGTCAACGTTTCATCAGAACCGCGACGAACTTCAATCTTGTCGCCGACATGTAAGCCCCAGCGGATGAAGGCACCTGCTTCTGCTTCAATGACCGCGTGCCCATGTCGCACTGGGGCCCCGAGGCGATTTCGTTGCATATGCACAGTCTTGATGACGAATCCCTCAGTGTCGAGGTAAGCGATATCTAAAGCGAACTTCATGCCAAAGGTATGAATCCAGCGGCACGGGGAAATAATGATCGCGCCGTCAAGATGATCGCGCCCGATCAAACCTCGGCGCCTTGAATTGGCATCATCGGCAATTTCAGCGCTCGCTAAAACGCGTCCCTCAGATACCAGCCATGCTCCACTGGATTTCATGACCGACCTCCTTTGGTATGCAGATTTTAGACGTTGAAGCGGAACTCCATGACATCACCGTCAATGGGATGATATTCCTTGCCTTCAATACGAATCTTGCCAACTTCTTTGGCCTTATTCCAAGCCCCAAGTTCAAGAAGTTCATCCCAGTGAATGACTTCGGCTTTGATGAAGCCGCGTTGGAAGTCGGTGTGAATGCGACCTGCACACTCAGGGGCACTTGATCCTGCGTAGAAGGTCCATGCCCGAGTTTCCTTTTCACCTGTGGTGAAGTAAGTCCGTAGGCCCAAAAGGTGATAAGCACTGCGGACCATACGGAACAAGGCACCTTCGCCAAGTCCGAATCCTTCAAGCATTTCGGCTCGTTCGACAGGGTCCACAATCGTCGCCGCTTCGGCTTCTAACTGCACGCACATGCCAATGACCTCAACATTTGCGCCAGCCGTGGAGAATTCGTCGCGCACAATCTTTTCCATGGCGGGAATCTTGTCGAGTTCATTTTCGCCGACATTGACGACTGCGAGAACAGATCGGTTGGTCAGTAAAAAATATGGCTTGAGTACTGCGCGGAAATCTTCAGAAAGTCCAGCGCGATATAGGGGGAGACCTTGACTGAGGGCGTCGTAGGCGGCCTGCAGTGGTTCAACTTCGGCGGCGGCATCCTTATCAAGTTTTGCTTGACGAGTAGCTTGCTTGAGACGCTTTTCTACGGTTTCCAGGTCTGCGAGAGCAAGTTCAATCTCGACGACGCGCAAATGTTCAAGCGGATCCGATGGTCCAGGGACATCGTCATCTTCAAAGGCACGAAGTACGAGGACAATGGCGTCTACTTCTCGAATGTTGGCAAGAAACTTGTTGCCGAGGCCTTCGCCCTTGCTCGCTCCCTCAACAAGACCGCCGATGTCAACGACTTGAACCGAAGCGTGAATCAAGGTTTTAGTTTTGGACATCACACCTAGGCGATCAACGCGATCATCGGGAACCTTGGCGACTCCAATGTTCGGATCTTTTGTGGCAAAGGCGTAAGGGGCAGCCAGAGCGCCTCCTCCGGTCAGAGCGTTGTAGAGCGAACTTTTACCTGCATTGGGGAGACCGACTAGACCGAAGCGTTCCATGACGCTTGGCAGGCTACCCAGTCGATCTTCCCGTGGTGGAACTGGTGGCGGGTCATGGCCGAATTCGGCCATGACCCGCCACCAGTTCCACTAAATAAAATGGGGATTCATCGATCGCCGAGTTCGTTCTGGCAACGAGGGCTGTAGGCTCTCATACCTATGTCAAAGAAGACCAAGAAGCGTAAAGCAAGGCTCCGCCGCTCAAAGGCGAACCACGGTAAGCGCCCAAACATGGGTCGTGGCTAAGTCTCTATTTTTCGTTTCGTCTGATTTCCGCCTTCGGTGCTCAGGTTTTGCGTAAGAGTTAGGCCGGATCTACTCCAAGGGGCTGTTCATGATGACGACCATCGCTGATTTGTGGTTGTCATCCTCAAGCGAGGCCTGGAAAAATGTAGGTTGCCAAGTCGGCAATGTTCAACAAGGTGACGGCTCCTCGGTGCCTTTTGTGTGGATCGCCGGGCTGGGTTTACGTTTCGTTGATCCCGCTAGTGAAGCCTCAGGGGAATCGAGCGTAGTGGGTTGGACTCTGGTCACAGACGTCGCATTGACTTCAATGGACGGCGTGCCGACCAAGGTCGTTGATGCTCCCCATCCCAAGCCAGAATGGGAAAATTCCCTTGAGGTGCTGTCGATTGATCACATTGTGATCACGACTGGCTCACTGGACCGGACCTGCGGGGAGATAGCCGAGTCAATGCATCTCCCGCTGAAACGTATTCGTGAGGCTGGTCATGGAATGCGTCAGGGATTTCATCGCGCTGGGCCGATCATCCTGGAAATACTGGAGCGACCTGATCTTGCTCGCGAAACTAGCGCAGCAATTTGGGGTCTAGTTTTCGTTGTTGCCGATCTTGACGCCACCGTCAGTTGGCTTGGGCCTGATGCTGTGAGCGAGCCACGTCCAGCAGTGCAGCCTGGGCGACGCATTGCATCTGTAAAAAAAGAAGTTGGTCTTGGTTTACCAGTTGCTCTCATGTCGCCACACGTTCGACAATGATGCATCATTTTAGATCTACCAGCCTTCAGCCTCATTCTTTTGCGCCAAGTACTCAAGTCCCGTTGGGCAGTCAGCGCTGATCGCACACCAACGACACAAAGCTGCTGGACGTAGGACTGGTTCGGCATCACCAAGTTTGAGTTCGATGGCACGCACCAATCCATCTTGTAAACGCCGAGAAGCCGAGCGCAAAATCGTCTCGGAAATATCTTCTTGATGAACATCGGTCGAGTCCAAGTAGTAACTCGCAACTTTTCGCGGAGCTTCACCAAGAGCTAAGAAATCAATCAATGCGTAGAGGCGCAAATCATCATGATGCGCCGGTGACGGATGGCCAGTCTTGAAGTCAATGATCACCTTGTCTGGTGGTCGACCGAGCGCGAGGTCCACTTTCCCACCGATGCGGATGCGGTTACCAGCAAGGTTGAGGGCCAACGAGCTTTCTACTTGGGGAATCCATGCATTTTTGATTGGCGGGAAACATTCGGTGAAGCGTGTGAATAAACCACTGCATTCGCCAACAAGTTGAGCCCGATCGTATTCATCCAAGGTGATTAAAAACTCGCTGATCGATTTTGAGGAATCGTTACTGAGTCGCGAAATTGATTCTTCAACCAAATCTGTGGGCGGCATGGGTTGTCGCAGGTTGATGGAGACCTCAATGGTCTTATGCACGATGGTGCCTTTGCAATTGGCATGAGTCCACTCAAATTCACCCTGACCACTGATAAAAAATCCCTCACATGAATGAACGTTGGTGACACCTTGTTTGTTGAGGAAGAAACGCTTTTCATAAGAACTGCCATCGGGCAACAAACTCAAGACGGGAAGTAGCGAGTTTTCCAGATCAGCGCGAAGTTCGTCGGCTAGACCTGCAGGAATTTCGGGACGATCCGATGAGCGACCCAGCATGTCGATCACTTTTTGCTGTGCGGGGTTATATGTCTCGGTCACATGCAGACCTTAGAACGGGGGTGAGTGGGGAGTGTGAAAATCCGGAAATTATCCGTGCCATACCCATCAGGCAAAGTGTTACTTCCCATGCAATCCATCACAGTTAACTTCGCTACCGCCGCCCGAACCCTCGGGCGAGAGGCCAGAGAACGGGGTTTACTCGTACCCGGATTTCGTTGTCCGCCACGAGTGATTGGTCTCGATCGCACCTTGAAGCGAACGAACAATGGGGTCACGGTGGCAGTGCGGGTCAAGGATCGGCCATGGGTCGCCATCTTGGTCGACATGATTGAGGGCGTGATCGCTGCCAATCGACTCACCCCGCCATTGGCCGACCGTTTCCGCGGGGAAATGTGGCTGGCCCTCGGATTTACTTGCGAGGCTTTGCCAATTACACGACCGCCACAGGTCGCTTAACCCGTAGGATTGAGGGCGTGCCCGGGTGGCGGAATGGCAGACGCGGGGGGCTTAAACCCCCCTTCTCTTACAAGGGAGTATGGGTTCGAGTCCCATCCCGGGCACTACTTTCATTTTCCATTCACCATTCATCCATCTGTCTCGTAGGATTATCCCATGGCTAACGCACCGAAACTCACCCCGCTTCAAGAATCTGAGGCCCGCAGATTGGCTGCTAAGGCTGCCAAGACAAGCAAGGTTCCTCAGGCTCGAACCGAGGAAGAAAAGAATGTTCGTAAAGAGCGAGTGGCTAAAGCAAAAGATGCTCTGAGCCGTTCGGTCGGTATCAAGGGTGAGCACGTTATTGGAGCGCGAGCAGCTTTAAAAACCTTCTTGCAGCGCTTGAATGAACCCAATCAGCCTGATGATTCTCGCTTTGAAATGCTCATTGAGGCACCTTTCCGTGCCCCAGAAAAAAAGAAAACCAACGATCGGAGATTCTAAAACCTGATGAAGATTTATTCTCGCCCCGTTTTGTTAGTTGGTTTCGTTATATCCCTTGTAGGCGTGAGTGGCTGTTCCAGTGAGGGTTCGCCCTCAACGTCGAGCAACCCACCCATCACCGAGGCAGTGACGCAAACACCCACCGACCCAGCGAACAGTAGTGCCCCGACAAGTTCGGCGAGCAAAGATATCCCCGAAACGGGAACGCCCTCAACTGAATCAGTGGAGATTGAGGTTGACGCTGATGCGGGTTCGCCTGAAGTTGCATCAGTGGCCTTAGGTAGCCCTGTCGTGATTCATGTGACCAGTGAAGCGGAACAAGAGTTCCATCTTCATGGCTATGACATTGAACTCATGGGTGACGATGTCACTTTTGATTTCATTGCCGACAAGTTGGGCGACTTTGAACTGGAGTCGCATGAGTCAGGTGAAATTTTGCTGACTCTGTCCGTTGTCGAAGATTAAAT
Organism: Actinomycetes bacterium; assembly: GCA_037147055.1. Classification (GTDB taxonomy): domain Bacteria; phylum Actinomycetota; class Acidimicrobiia; order Acidimicrobiales; family Ilumatobacteraceae; genus Casp-actino8. The sequence goes on along the minus strand of JBAWVW010000016.1, from coordinate 3,241 downwards.
CTCAGGCTTGCACTTGAAGATTTAATTGATTCTGCAGGGCTGCCCACGTAATGAACCGCATGCAGCCACCCCCGGTGGAACATCGAGACCAGGAACAATTGACAAGACAATTGATGACGGATGCTCGGCGTCGTGCCAAATTGTCACATTTTCGCCCTTGCTAATAGTGCGGAAAATCCATTCAGGTCGGTTGCCACCAGGAGCGTCAATGCTGATGCGAATCTTCGAACCAGCGCGGAATGGATGAGCAACCGGGAACATCTCAACTCGCACCAGTGTGACCTCACCTGGAACTAACGGTTTGGCATCAGCCTCCAAATTGGTGTGGGTCGGACGTAGTTCAGTAGCCGATGATTCATCGAGTGCACGCTGACTCGCGCGCAGCCAACCGCTTTGCACATAGGTTTCCGTTTCTGTTCCTGATTCATCGGGACGGACTTCACTGATGGTGACTTCAAGATCGGTATCAACAGCGTCCGATGAAATCCAAAGATCTGCAGAACCTGGCCCAACGATGACTGTGTCCTCGGTGAGAAGTGCGGTCGTAAACACTGCAGCCGTGCCTTGCGGATTTCGTACCCAATTCCATTTCACATCAGATTTCCAGATATCGCTGCCAGAACCTTCGAAGAATCGCTCTGGTACAGCACTTGGGTCAGCGATGTATGAGGTGCTTCCAGTGCCGCTCGCCCCTTGAGCCAGAGACCCGTTGTCGCCGAAGTTGAAGCGTGTGGCCTGTGCTTCGGGAATCGGCCACGCACTAAATTCTGCCTGCCAACGATTAAGTGGCGAACCATATGCCTGACCGTCAGCGGCACCCTCTTCGAACAGCACCCGTACAGAGGGTTCACTCTCAAAAATTGCAAGAGCCTGGTCGTAGGTCATACCAGCGAAACGATTTCCCTGAACGATCGGCGTATTCACACCCCAGATGCTGGGAGTCAGCACGGTTGCAATCAACATCGCTGGACCGAGGTCAGGAACTTTTTTGGCCACGTACAAACTCAAGAACTCTGCGTAACGCGGGAACACTGAAGGTGCTAACGACTCTGTGTGCAGACCATTGACGAGGGTCGCGTATAGATGTGGTGAACCCGTGAACTTGTCTAGGAATCCGGGGAAATGTCCACCTGTTTGTTCGTCCTGCCAAGCCCCAGCGAGAAAGACTGGAACATTGATTTTGTTGACAAACAAGGACGGATTAATGCTGTCCAAAAGTGCGGGAACGTAGTACTCGTTGTCGTTGATTTCAGCAATGAGATCCGGATTTTGCAGACGCATGCGCTGGTTATTTGCACATTCTGGATCGCCCGAATCAGCCATATCCTTTGACCAGCCCTGACCGTAGATAGCGGCACTATCCATACGTTCTTTCGTCCACTTCACTGCAAAGCCTGTATTCAGAATCCCGCCTGGGGCGAGCGTGGCGCGTGCACTGTCATCAAGTACTGATAACGGAGTGATGGCGGCCAAACTTGGTGGTTGTGTCGAGGCCACAAATAGTTGGCTGATACCTGGGTAACTGATCCCCACCATGCCAACCTTGTTACCCTGCACCCAAGACTGTGCGGCGATGGTCTCAATGGCGTCATAACCATCCAAAAGTTGGGACTCTTCGAAATAACGGAACGAACCGCCAGAGCAACCAGTGCCACGCATGTTCACAGCCACGTAGGCGTAACCGAGAGTCGTAAAAAGTTGAGCAAAGGTCGTGTTCTTGGGATTGCTCGGTTCGTAACCGGAGTATTCAACGACAGTTGGATACGGCCCGTTTTCTGGTGTGCCCGGCAACACCACATTGATTGACAGCGTGGTGCCGTCACGCGTCTCGAGATAGCCGAATCCCGGTGATGGCAGTTTCTGATCGGCGTAGAACGATTGCTGAGGAATAAACGAGGCGTCATAGACCTCAACCTCGGCGCTGGCGGCTGAAAGATCGGTATTGACCACTCTGTACGTTCCAACCTCGAGATTGCGAGCTAAGTATGAACCTTGCTCATCCACGACGCCCTCGGCGGCAATTGAGCCATCGGCATGTTGGATCTGCAACGCAGTACCAGGATCGGCGTCGAGAACTCCAACTTGGTGGGCGCCAGGACGCACAGTGTAGTTAGCGAGCGGCAAAGGTTGTGTGGTTGTGGGTGGCTCGGTGACGACGCTGGAGTCGCTGCCACCAGAACAGGCCACAAGTCCGCCAATGAAGACAAATCCGATAATGAATGCCGTGAAGCGATGTGTCGTGGATCTCATTTTTCCTCCATTGTTAATAGATTGAACTCTAGATGGCGTCCATGAGGCACAATGGGTTCGTGCCGAATAAAAATTTTGCAGCCCCTGATGTGACCACGATGGTTGAAGATCTCGGCCGGCTCGTCAATATCGAATCGCCGTCTTTGGATATTGATGCCCTCACTGCAAGTGCGGGTGAGTTGGCAGCGATGATGCAACAACGTTTGGGTACACCTCCGACGCTTGTTGATTCTGCAGTGGGGCCACATGTGCACTGGTCGGGCGGTGGGGATCCGAAAGTTTTGATTGTCGGACACCACGACACCGTATTTGCTAAAGGTGCTCTGGCTCAGCGCCCCTTCACCGTCGTCGCTGATCGGGCAACGGGTCCTGGCATCTTTGATATGAAGGCCGGGATCATCCAAGCCATACACGGTGTTGCTGCACTGGCCGACAAATCGGGTGTCGAGATTTTGATCACCTCTGACGAAGAAGTGGGTTCGCATCATTCACGTGATTTCATCGTTGAACGCGCTCAGGCGTGCGGGGCAGTTTTGGTTTTGGAGCCGAGCGCTGATGGCGGAGCGTTGAAAACAGCGCGCAAGGGAACGGGAACTTTCGAACTTCATGTACATGGTCGGGCTTCACATGCCGGACTTGAGCCTGAAAAAGGCGTGAATGCATTGATTGAAGCGGCTCAACAGATTCTCGAGATCGCTCAGTTCGGTGATGGTGAACTTGGCACCACCGTGACACCCACGGTGGCTGTGATTGGTTCGGTGGACAATGTGGTGCCAGCACACGCCAAGATTTCCATTGATGTGCGCGTCGTTGAAGCACAAGAACGCCAACGCGTTGAAACGGCGATGAATTCTTTGATCGTCAACAATCCGCAAGCGCGTCTTGAAATGAAGGGTGGATTTAACCGTCCGCCAATGGCACCCACGGCTTCAACATGGTTATTTCCTATGGCAGTTGAAGTGGCCCACGAGTTGGGCTTGCCCGCTGTTCA
>JBAWVW010000015.1:0-32190 GCA_037147055.1 Actinomycetes bacterium | reverse complement strand
GTTGATGGATATCACCTGTCTGAAGATTTAGTTGATCATGCAGAGCAATTTATGCATGATTCACTGAGTGTTCGCCCAGATCGTCCGTTCTTTATGTACCTGGCTTTCGGCGCGACGCACGCGCCACATCAAGCGCCCGCTGCATATATGGAGAAGTACCGCGGAGCCTTTGATGAAGGTTGGGACGTGGTGCGTGAACGTTGGTTTAAGCGCCAGCAAGAACTCGGCCTACTGCCCGCTCATACTGAATTAGCACCTCGAAATCCTGGTGTCGAAGCATGGCAAGATCTTTCAGATAACCAACAACGTCTCGCTTGTCGTCTCCAAGAAGCGTACGCAGCTTTCCTTGATCACACGGATGTACAAATCGGCCGATTACTTGAATCTCTGCAGCAATTAGGTGTCGAAGACAACACAATGATTGTTCTGCTATCAGATAATGGCGCCTCGCAAGAAGGCGGACCTTTCGGCGTTCTCCACGAAATGAAATTCTTCAACATGATGATCGAAATGCCAGATGAGGCGATTCATCGGATTGACGAAATTGGTGGTCCTCATAGCCACAGCAACTACCCATGGGGTTGGTCGCAGGTGGGCAACACACCTTTCAAGTTCTATAAGCAAAACACGCATGAGGGCGGAATCCATGTGCCTCTTATCGTGAAATGGCCAAAGGGTGTACTGGACACTGGTGGGTTACGAGATCAGTTCCATCACGTCAATGACATTGCCCCGACCATTTATGAGGCGATCGGAATTACTCCGCCCGATGTGTATCGGGGCTTGGAACAAATGCCGATTTCCGGTGTGCCGATGAACTATTCGTTTGACGAAAAAGATGCAGAGACAACAAAACTGATTCAGTATTACGAAATGGTCGGTCATCGTGGTATCTATTTCGCGGGCTGGAAAGCCGTCACGCGGCATACGCCAGGTGTTTCGTTTGACGATGATGTGTGGGAGTTGTATCACTTTGAGCAAGATCGCTCGGAGACTGTCAACTTGGCGGAATCTCAACCGGAGCGTTTACAAGAAATGATTGCCCTGTGGTGGGAGGAAGCGGAAAAGGAGGGTGTCCTACCTCTTGATGATCGTGGCCTTGAACTGTTCTCGATGAAATTTGCTGATCGAACTCCGCATCCTCTGTCGCGCAAATATGTGTATCGGCCTCCTATGTCGCCATTGCCGACGCAGGTATCAGCTTCAGTGGGTGGTCGAAGTTGGGATTTGGACGCCAAGGTACGTCGCCAAGATGGCCAGAACGGCGTGATTTATGCGACAGGGACGGAGAATTCTGGCTTCAGTTTCTTTGTCCATAATGATCATCTGCTTTTTGATTACAACGTTTTCGGCGAACACCTAGTGGTTGAGTCTCCTGAGAAACTTTCGAGTGGAGAAGTGACGTTGAGTCTTAAATTTCGGCGTACAGGCAAGGGTGGAGATGTCACGATTTTGGAGAACGGTATCGAATTAGCGAAGATGGATCTGCCCTTCGTGATGAGAATGATTTCAAGCGTCGGAAGTTCAGTCGGCTACGACCACGGTTCGCCAGTTGCAGCCGAATACAGCGAACGAGTTGACGGTTATCATTTTGAAGGTCAGATTGATTTTGTGGAGATTAACCTGATCTCGACTCGACCCGATGCAGACACTGATGGTGCTCGCGCTCGAGCCGAAATGGGTAGACAGTAAAGAGTTTTATTGTGTCTGCAGATTGAATCTCAGGATTTCGGTTCCTGCGCTTTGCGTGACCGAATAAATGTCGCAACAGGGAATAACGATGCTTGAACCAGAGTTCAAGGCATGTGATCCGTTTTCATTCATGATCACTATCGCAGAACCCTGTAAAACGAAGAGAAATGTGAGCTGTTTTTCTTCGACGAACGTGTTTGGCCAAGAAGCTGCCGATTCACCTCTGATGATGCAGACGTTTGCAAGACCCTGCGTTGCTTGGTGGATTTTAGTATCAGTAATCAGCGCTTGATCCCCGAACGGTGTCCACGTGGCCTGAGAAGCTGTATGGCGAATGAAGGACTGACCAGACCAAGTACGCGCTGGATTGATGGCTACTGATGGTAGTTGGGTTAGGGGATCGGCATGGGTGAAGTGTTCAGCCGGATATCCGATCTCTAGAACCTCAAGATTGTCTGAACTTTCCAGCACCCGATGCCGAATCGTTGGTGGTTGGATGACGCAATCGCCTGCACCGAGTACAAAGGAATCGCCTTGATCCTCATACAACACACGCACCCAACCGGAGCGGCAAAAAATCAGTTGAAATAGCACCTCATGAAAGTGCACGTAGTCAGGCACCGGACCGGCGTTATCAATTATGATGCTGGACGCTATGACAGAGTTGCCTTGCCGACCAGGTATGAGGTCGCGATACATCATTCCAGCGCGACCAGCACCCCATGAATCGCTTCCGTCCTGATGAGTGATGACTAGAGCGGATGCCAAGGTTGGAACGATCATTTCCTCGGTTGAGTTCACGCATTCAATGATGGTTCCGTTGGGAGCAGTGAGGGCACTGTGCAGCAAAGGACTCCCGTGTGGGAGCGAGATTCGTAACACAGCCAACGGGGTGGAGCCAGGTTGGAGGTGGATCCGCAAGCCAAAGCCGATGAGGGTGGCGTGAGTCGGGCTATCGGCTGGATGAATTGTCTGAACCCGAAATCCGAGCACCTCAGTATAAAAAGTCAAAGTTGGGGCTAATTCATCGCAGCCAATGACAACACCAGCGGAAACAGGTTCAAGGCTCTCGTCAAACACACTCAAACTTTATACCGACAATTGCATTTCTCGTAGGCGGAGTGGTGATGGTCTCGCGAGTGTGCGCGATAGTTGGAAGGGATAAAAGGGGTGGTGAAGTGTTTCAGGCAACAGATGCGGAGATAGATGCTGGTTTACGTGAGGCGCAACTCATTGCAATTTTGCCAACCCTTGCCTACCTCACAGGCGACCTCACTCTGCTGCGTCCAGAACTGATCTCGCAACCCTTATTGGCGGCCCAACCTCAGGGAGGACTGACCACTGAGCAGCAGGAGGCGATTCGCCTTCTTGCGCGTCAGACACTGATCAAGTTCCGTGACTCGGGTGGAGTGAGTCGCCATCAATGTTCACAGTCCGAAATCCAGGACATCATGTCGTACACGGTCGGTGCTTTCGTAAGTGATGATTATGTTCCATTGATGTTGGAAGAGCTCTCCGTCACTGGTGAGGATTTACGACAACCCAAGTGGTCTCGGGATGAAATTGCCCCCAAGAGAAGTTTTAAGGTTCTCATCGTTGGCGCTGGAATGTCGGGGATACTCGCTGGTTATCGGTTGAAGCAAGCGGGAATCGAGTTTGAGATTTTAGAAAAGAATGCTGATGTTGGTGGAACGTGGTTGGAAAATACGTACCCAGGTTGTCGGGTCGATTCGGCTAACCATGTGTATAGCTATTCGTTCGCGCAACGCTCTGACTGGCCTTTGCATTTTTCAACTCAAGATGTCTTACTCGAGTATTTCCGTGGTTGCGTTGAGAAGTTTGATCTCGCTACATCCATTCAGTTTCAGACTCAGGTCAAGGAAATGCAATGGGTCGAAGCAGAGTCCGTGTGGCGCGTCAGCGTTCAACGTGGTCCGAGCGGTCCGATTGAAGTGCTCTATGCGCAGGCGGTCATTAGCGCAGTAGGACAACTCAATCGACCGAAGATGCCGTTAATCACAGGCCGTGAGAGTTTTTCTGGGCAATCTTTCCACTCAGCACATTGGCCGGACTCTCTTGAGCTGGCCGGCAAAAATGTCGCGGTTATCGGCACGGGAGCTAGCGGTGTGCAACTCATTCCAGAAGTTGCCAAGGTCGCAAAGTCTGTGAGTATCTATCAACGCACGCCACCGTGGCTAACGCCGATAGCGCATTACCACGAAAAAATTGGAACAGGACTGCAGTGGCTCTTTCAAAACGTTCCTGCCTATGCGCAGTGGTACCGTTTCTTGCTCTTTTGGCGAACAACTGAAGGTGTTTTGGCATCATGTGTGGTTGATCCGGATTGGTCTGATGGCAAGGCGTCAGTCAGCGCCGCTAACCGACATTTACGAGATCGATTACTTCTCTACTTTGATGCGGTCTTCGCTGATCGACCTGACTTACATGAAAAAACTGTTCCTAAATACGCACCGTTTTCCAAGCGTGTTGCTCTTGATAACGGGTCTTGGGCGGCCTGTCTACGAAGCGATCATGTTGAACTCATAACAGACCATATAGATCACATTGAAAGTGCCGGAATCGTTGACGCCGAGGGCACTTTACGCAGCGCCGATGTGATCATTTACGCAACTGGGTTCGAGGCGTCTGATTTTCTCACTCCGATGCGTGTCATTGGTCGAGATGGTGCGGACCTGCACAAAATGTGGAATGGCGAGGCTCGCGCGTATCTCGGCATCACCATTCCTCATTTCCCAAACTTTTACTGCATGTATGGTCCAAACACAAATATTGTCGCCAACGGCAGCATTATTTTCTTTTCAGAATGTGAAACTCATTATATTCTTGGCTGCATTGAAGAGATGCTCCGTTCGGGGGACAGTGCATGGGATGTCAAAGTGGACGTTCATGATCGATTCAATGAGCGTGTTGATCAAGGCAACGACAACATGGCCTGGGGTGCGGTCAGCGTCAATAGCTGGTACAAGAATTCCTCCGGAAGAGTTGCTCAAAACTGGCCATTCACGATGCTTGAGTATTGGCAGTTGACGCGTCGTCCTGAGACGAGTGATTACCTCAGGACACACTGACGTTATGCCCAGTTTTCTCGTTGATGATTGCTCTGTGTACTACGAAGTCTTTGGGAGTGGACGGCGAGTCATTTTCCTAAATGGCTCTGGGTCAAACATTGAAGCGGTTCGACCCTTGATCAACATTCTTGGGAAATATGGTGAGGTGGCCATTCATGATCAAAGGGGATTGGGTAAATCGTCAGTTCCCAAGGGTCCATACAACATGGCCCAATATGCTCATGATGCGTTAGCGCTAGCCGATCATCTCGGGTGGGCAACATTCGCCGTCTGTGGAATGAGTTTTGGGGGCATGGTCGCACAGGAACTTGCGGTCACTGCACCGCAGCGAGTTGAACGCTTGGCTCTGCTGTGTACTAGCGCTGGTGGCGACGGTGGGAGTTCGTATCCACTTCATGAATTGGAGAATCTCTCTTTTGATCAGCGTCAGGAGATTTATCCACGGCTGCTGGATGAGAGATTCACAGAAGAGTGGTTTGATTCCCATCCCAAAGATCGGGTGTACAGGACTGTCGCCGCACGAACGATTGATGCTGAAAAACGACGTGGAGAGATTCTTCAGTTGGAAGCGCGTAAAAATCATGACGTATGGGATCGTTTGCACCGCATCGCATGCGCAACGCTTGTGGCCTCGGGGAAATATGACGGCATCGCCCCATCATTAAATGGGGCGGCAATAGCAAGTCGTATCCAAGGTGCAAGATTTCAAGAGTACGAAGGTGGACATCTTTTTATTGTGCAGGACAAGCGCGTACTTGTTGATCTAATAGAGTTCATTTTTCAATCGGAACGCGGAGATGTACAACATGAGTGAGGCACAATCAGAAATCGTCAAGGCATTTCGTTTTGATGGCAAGGTCGTCGTGATCACCGGAGCAGGACGAAATCTTGGCCGTGAATATGCACTCGCATTTGCTGAGCGCGGCGCTTGTGTAGTTGTCAATGATCTTGGGGTTGGTATTTCGGACTCTGATGGAGATGCCGCCCAACCTTTGACGAATCCTGCCGATGATGTGGTCGCCGAAATTAAATCTGCCGGTGGTCAAGCTGTCACTAATTTCGACTCAATAGCCACCCCAGAAGGTGGTCGGAACATTGTGGCTTGTGCTCTCGATTCCTTTGGGCGCGTGGATGTGATTGTGAATAATGCGGGGCAAGTTCGTATGGCTCCATTTGAGGATTTTCCAGAAGAAAGTATTGATGCGCTGATCAATACCCAACTTCGGGGAACGCTCAATGTCAGTCGTCCCGCATGGAAGTGGATGAAAGCACATGGCGGAGGTCGCATTGTCAATGTCTCATCGGGAGCGGCCTTTGGTGGGGTGCCGAACGGCTCGGTGTATGCGATGGCGAAGATGGGGGTGATCGGATTGACTCGCGGCATGGCGAGTGAGGGTGAGCCTTTCGGAATTTCCTGCAATGTTGTGGTGCCTTATGCGAAGACGCGTTTAGGTACCAGTTTTGGACCGATTCCATGGTCACCTGAATTGGGGAATTGGTTGAGCCCATCGTTGGTGGCTCCACTCGTTGTGTGGTTGGGCCACAACGAATGCCCTTTGAATGGAGAAACCCTCAGTGTAGGCGCAGGTTGGCAGGCGGGTATGAACATTTCCATGGCTGCTGGGTATTCAGACCGAGACTGCACTGCTGAGTCAATTCAAGAAAACCTTGAGACACTGATGGGGGAGCCGCACTCGCCAGTCACCGCATTCTCATCGAATGCGATCAAGAATTTATTAGGTGGATTTCGGATTCCAAAGTCGGAGATGTAATTCATGGAACAGATGAATGAATTGGGTTTCTACACCCTTCCAGGAGCGCCTAAGTCACCCCAGGATCTTCTACAAGAGGTGCGAAACGCTGAGGAACTTGGATTGGGATCTTGTTTTATTTCTGAGCGTTTTAATATTAAGGAAGCCGTCACATTATCGGGGGCAGTCGGAGCCGTGTCCACAAACCTCGGCATCGCTACAGCGGCGACTAACCACAACACACGACACCCGCTTGTGACTGCCTCTTATGCCACAACGATGCACCGTCTCACGGGAGGCAGGTTTTGCCTTGGCATTGGTCGGGGGATCGCCCCTCTATTCGCTGCATATGGAATGCCGAAAATTACTACGGCACAAATGGAAGATTTCGCGCAGGTGATGAAGCGCCTGTTCGCAGGCGAGGTCATCTTGGGCCACGACGGACCCTTAGGAAAGTATCCTGTTCTGGCTTTGGACCCGAGTTTCAGCGAGGACATTCCACTTGGTATCACTGCCTTTGGCCACAACACTTTGGAACTTGCTGGACGGGCCTTTGATTGCGTGATTCTGCACACCTTTTTCTCCGATGAGACAACACAGCGTTGTGTGAAGACGGTTAAAGATGCGGCCGAACGTGCCGGGCGCGATCCGAGCAAGGTGCGCGTGTGGTCGTGCTTTGCCACCATTGGGGATCACATCGCTCCCGATCTTCGTCTCAAGAAGACTGTCGGGCGCCTCGCCACCTATCTGCAGGGTTACGGTGATTTGATGGTCGCTACCAACAATTGGGATCCCAAGGTCTTGCAACGTTTTCGTGATGATGATTTCGTCAAGTCATTTCGAGGTGCTTTAGATGGTGCCGCAAGCACTGAGCAACTTGAACACATCGGCTCCCTCATTCCTAATGAATGGTTGGATTCGGCGGCCGTAGGTTCGCCTGCACAATGTGTGCAGAGTATTCGTCAGCAGTTTGACTTGGGCGTCGACGGCGTCATTTTGCACGGAGCGACCCCCGACGAACTTGAACCAATCATTCTCGAATACCGCCGCACGCGCGATGCCGGACTTTTCAAACATTTAACGGCGAACCCAGGGGGCTGATTCTCGGATCGCTCGGTATTTCGGGGTTTTACGGGTGTTAACCATCCGCCTTTTTGGGGAAATTCTTTGCGTGGTGAGGACTCACGCACAAAAATCTGACAAAGTGTTTGATTATGAGTAAAACTCCACCTGTTGCCGACTGGTCCTCGGACTACGACATCTTTGATCCCGCCTATGTCAATGACCCGTACAGCATTTGGGCCGTTTTGCGCGATGAATGTCCGATTGCACATACCGATCGCTGGGGAGGCTCGTGGTTGCCGACGCGGTACGAGGATGTCACGGCAATTGCTCGCGATATTGAAAAGTTCCCGTCTGGCTACGGCATAGCAGTTCTACCAGTCGTTGAGGTTGGTGAAGGCTCAGAGCAGCCGATGTTGCTCCCATACGGGGTTCCGCCCATTAGTTCCGATCCACCGCTCCACACATGGACACGACGTTTGCTGCTGCCTTGGATGAGTCCGCAACGAACCGAGACCTATGAAGCAATGACTCGCGATTTGTGCAACAAACTCATTGATGGCTTCATTGATGACGGTTCAGCGGATGCGGCTGTTGATTATGCGCAGCAGATTCCGGTGCGCGTCATTGCGCACATTCTTGGTGTACCTGAATCAATGAGCGAAACATTCACTGGTTGGGTGCGCGATACCTTGGAGTTTGCATACGACGAAGAACGCCGTCGTCGAGGTGTCATCGGTATTATTCAGTTTTTTGTTGAGGCGCTCAAAGAGCGTCACGAGAATCCAGGCGACGATCTCATTTCTGAATTGCTCATGACCGAGGTTGACGGAGAGAAGATTGAAGAGGGTGTCATCCTCGGGATGTGCGGGTTATTGCTGATCGCTGGAGTTGACACAACCTGGTCCTCCATCGGCAGTTCCTTGTGGCATATCGCTAGCCATCCTCAGGACCGCCAACGACTCGTCAATGAGCCGGACCTGATGCCGACTGCAGTGGAAGAATTACTTCGAGCATATTCTCCAGTGACAATGGCCCGGCGTCTCGGCGAGGACGCAGAATACAACGGTTGCCCGATGAAAAAGGGTGAACGAATATTAATGAATTTCCCGGGCGCCAATCGTGATCCAGAAATTTTTGAGAATCCCGATGAAGTGATTTTGGATCGGCAACACAATCGCCATGTGGCTTTCGGAGCAGGCATTCACCGCTGTGCTGGCTCAAACTTGGCGCGTATGGAGTTGCGCGTCGCGATCGAGACATGGATCAAACGAATTCCAGATTTTGAAATCGCTGATGCTGGTGGAGTGACTTGGGCCGGCGGCCAGGTGCGGGGACCACGTCTATTGCCCGTACGTTTCCCATCGCAAGGATAATTGACAAGGTGCAATTCCTGACGGCAACTGCTGTCAATGGCATCGTTCCCCGAGCGACAGTTCCGTGTTTTATCGGCTGAGATTTACAGAGGTCTCGGTGTATTGAGAGCAGTCACGTTGTCAAGCAAAATACGCCGCTGATCTTGAGGCGAAAACGCTTTGAGTTCCGAAACATAATCAAGTGGGTTTGGCATGCCCTCAATGTGGGGCCAATCGCTTCCAAAGATGACGTGATCTGTGCCCATAATTTCGGATACTTGTTGAACATCATCTTCCCAAAACGGATTAATCCACCAGTTTTGACGTAACGATTCAACTGGGTCTTCTGTGAAATAGCGGGGCATCTTTTTCGCCGTTGACGTTAACTTTGTGCAAGCGTCGGCCAAGAAACTGGAGCCATTTTCTACTGATGCCATGCGCACATTTGGGAAGCGGTCGAAAAGTTTCTCGAAAATCGAGGAGATGATGAAATCTTGTGCAGCTCTTTCAATATTAAAGGCTTTGATACTGGGCTTCCAGCCGACACCGCTGAATTGAGCCGAGAAGGAGTCGTTGGCGTAACCATTGCTGGAGTTGCCACTATCGCCAGCATGAATAACTACTGTGATTCCCGCTTCGTTGACTCTCGCCCAAAATGGGTCGTAGATAGCGTCGAACGGCGTTCGTTGTCCATGAGCGGTAGTTGGCGCAGCAGCACGCATCACAACAACTCGTGCGCCCTGGCCCAATGCCCAGTCCAGTTCATTGCAGGCCCATTCGGGTGACGCCAGGGAGATGTAAGGGCCGGCAAAGATTCGGTCTTGATAATCGAAACCCCAGTCTTCAGCTAGCCAACGATTGAAGGCGGTGAACATAATTCCCACCCCTTCCGGATCGTGCTTGAGAATTTCTTCGTACAGCATGCCCAATGTTGGGAATAACCAGATCTTTGAGATGCCTTGGCGATCGAGGGTGGCAATGCGGGCATCATGATCCCGGTATTCGGGGCGAATGGGCTCACGCTGGGTCAGGAACTCAATGGGGTGCTTACCATCGGGATTACCACGGAAGTAATCGTGCATCGCTCCAGCAGGAGAAATCGGGTCAAAAGTCGGATTAGTAACCACACGACTGACCTGACCCCCAATGACTTGGTATTGGCGTCCCTCTATTTGTGCCCATTGAACACATCTCGGACCATCTTTCGGGTCAAGGTGGCGGGTGAAGGCATCAATCGCCTCGTAGTAGTGGTTATCGCAATCGAAAGGTACAAAATCCAGTTCAGCGGTCATCTCTTTATGGTACGCCAGATTGACTAGATGCGCCTATCGTATGTTCATGGGGAAGGAATTTTCAGAGTCTCAGTCGATGCCCAAACATGTGGTTGTTGTTCTTCTCGACAGCCTAAATCGGCATCTTTTGGGGGCGTACGGGGGATCTGAATTTTCAACTCCCCATTTGAATCGTTTTGCAGCCGATTCGCTTGTCTTTGAACGGCATCACACGGGATCTTTGCCCTGTATGCCGGCGCGCCATGATCTGCTTGTTGGCGCCTTGGATTTCCCGTGGCGTCCTTGGGGATCGGTGGAGATTTGGGAGGACGCAATGACGTATTCATTGCGCGCTGCGGGCGTAACGACGATGCTGGTCTCTGATCACCCACATCTTTTCGAGGTTGGGGGAGAGAACTATCACACAGACTTCACGGCTTGGGAATACGTACGCGGACATGAGAATGATCCCTGGAAGACTCGTTCAGATACATCGTGGGTTGGTACTCCGGCTTTACCTGTCAGGGATCCGTGGCGTGGTCACTACAAATACCAAGATTCACGTACCTGGTTTAAGAGTGAAGAGGATTTTCCTGGTCCACAAACAATGCGCGCCGCAGTGGATTGGCTGGAAACAAATGGTGGGCATCATGAGCGCTCATTATTGGTCATCGACGAGTTTGATCCCCATGAACCCTTTGACACACCCGAGCCTTGGGCGTCTCAGTACCGGCAAGATGAAAATGATCCTTGGCTAATTTGGCCCCCCTACGTTGTCAACGGGGTCGCCGATGGAATTCTGACGGAACAGGAGGGTCGCGCTTTAAGGAACGCCTATGGTTCCAAATTATCAATGATTGACCATTGGTTTGGCCGTTTGATTGATGCGCTGGATGCCTCTCCAGATGCTCACGACACAGCAGTCATTGTGTGCACAGATCACGGCCATTATCTCGGTGAAAAAGATGTGTGGGGTAAACCGGGTTACCCGATACATGACACTTTGGGGCATATTCCGTTCATGATTCGGTGGCCGGGAGTTGAAGCAGGCCGTGTGGCAGCGCTGACCACGACAGTGGATATTCATGCCACACTATGTGACATTTTTTCGGTATCTCCTGAACATCGCACTCACGGAAAATCTTTGGTTCCCATCGTGATGGGACAAGCGTCAAGTGTTCGCGATCATTGTCTATCGGGTTACTGGGGACGCGAAGTTCAACTGGTGACGCAGACGCACACATACACACGGGGGTCCGTGGGCGACGGCTTTCCATTATCAATGTGGTCGAATCGCTGGAGCACAATGCCTCTGCACCTAGCGCCTCAGTTGCGTCTTCCGCGTCCTGATCAGCGGGCATTTCTTGACACAATGCCGGGAACGACGGTGCCAGTCATCCGCCAGCCTTTTGAAGCCGGGGATTCGTTACCTTTTTGGGCCTATGGAGGTCTGAAGAATGAGAATCTCCTCTATGACCGTCAAAGTGATCCTCATCAGCTGCGGAATTTGGCGAGCCCCCATGGCCAATTGGTCTCGGCACTTGAGAGTGAGCTACTTGATCACTTGAAGCAAGCGCTTGTAGAAATCAATGCGCCGCAAGATCTCATGCAACGACTCGGCCTGCTCTAAAGGCAAATGTCGTAAGGACGAATGGGAACACGTAGCAACTCTCGTCCGGTGGCGTTACGAATGGCATTGGCAATCGCAGGAGTGACAGATATGCACGGTGGTTCTCCGACTCCCTTGGCGCCAAGTGGTGACTTTGGCTCAAATTCTTCAATCAAAACCATCTCCACTAATGGAGCGTCTAGAAAGGTTGGAAGTAGATAGTCGGTGAAACTCGGATTACGAACCTTGCCATCCTTGACAATGATTTCTTCCATCACTGCTAAACCGAGGCCTTGAGCAATTCCACCTTCGACTTGCCCTTGCACGGAAATGGGATTGAGTACTCGCCCGACGTCTTGAGCAGTCGCAATCTGAACCACCTTCACCAGGCCTAATTCAATGTCAACGTCGACGACAGCACGATGAGCCACAAAAGCAAAGGCTACGTGGCAGTTTCCTTGGCCATTCTCATCAAGGTCTTGCGTAGGTGGATGGTGGTATTCCTCGGTGCGATCAAGATTGATTCCCTTGCTAGCTTCGCTGACCGCGATTCGGCGACCTGAGAGAATATCCACGATGTCAGTTTCCTCGATGCGCAATTGATCGCGCGTAAGTTCGAATGTTAGCGCTGCGTGATCAAAGAGATCTTCTAAAACTTTTTCGCAAGCAGCCTTGACAGCGCCCCCACTCATCCAAGTTTGTCGGCTGGCCGAGGTTGAACCCGCCGAACCGACCTGAGTGTCAATGGTGTCAAGTAAAACCTCATCCACGCCGAGAATCGTGCGTGCAATCTGCTGCGCCAGCATGGTGAAGCCTTGACCAACCTCTGAAGTTGCAAATTTCACCGACACAACTCCGTCGGTCATGCGGCAACGCGCAGTCGAATAGTCATCAAAGCCTTCGCTGTACATGAGATTCTTCATGCTGACTCCCCAGCCAACTCCGCGAACAATATTTCCAACTTGCGCAGTGAGTCCGGTACCGCCGGGGATTTGACGAATATCCGCGTTAGGTAACAACGGTTCTGGCATGGCAATGGCATCAGTTTCACGAATGCATTGCTCGACGGGTGCAACGCTGTCCATGATCTGACCCGTGATCAGCCGATCACCGGTTTCCATCACATTTCTCAAACGAATCTCAACGGGGGAGAGACCTAGGGCGACGCCCAATTTCTCCATTTGACTTTCATGAGCGAAACAAGCCTGAACAACCCCGAAACCACGCATCGCTCCACAAGGTGGATTGTTGGTGCGAACCGCCCAACCTTCGACCGATGCATTGTCGCATTTGTACGGACCTTGGGTGTGCGTGATGGCGTTGATTAACACCGCCGGAGAGGTGCTGCAATAGGCCCCGCCGTCAAACAACATGCGACTTTCAATCTTGAGTATTTTGCCATTGTCGTCGGCGTGATGACGCATCCAGATTGTGGCAGGATGGCGGTGCACATGTCCATAGAAGCTCTCTTCGCGGCCGTAGGAGATCCTGACTGGTCGCCCACTCTTGAGCGCCAACAAACAGGTATGAACTTGCAAACTGATGTCTTCACGAGCGCCGAAGGCGCCACCGACACCGCCCAGAACTAGCCGAATTTTTTCCTCTGGAATATTGAGACAGGCGGCGATTTGCTTTCGATCTTCATGTAACCATTGTGTGGCGACATAAAGTTCTAGTCCTTCGCCACCTGAATCGGGGATCGCTAAAGCGCTTTCAAGTCCAAGAAAAGCTTGATCTTGCATGCCAATCTCGTAGGTTCCTTCAACGATGACGTCACCGACGATTGACTGATCTCCGGTGATGATGCGCTGATGGCGATATATATTTCCTTCCGGATGAATCTGTGGCGCGAATCCGGAGACGCAATCTTCAGGATGAGTGACAGGTGTCAAGATTTCGTAGACGACTTTGATTGCTGCAAGCGCTCGTTTACACGTCTCAGGATGATCTGCCGCTACTGCCGCGACTGGCTCGCCGCTGTAGCGCACATATTCACCGATGGCGGCGAATACTGGTTGGTCGCTCATGATTAATCCGTAATAGGGATTTCCAGGTACATCTTGAGCGGTGACGACGCATGCAACGCCACGGATCTCTAAGGCTGCGCTGTAATCAATGGAAATAATTTTGGCGTATGGATGGGGACTGCGAAGTGTGCCGCCCCACAACATATTGTCAGACCACATATCGCTTGAAAAAGCGAAACCGCCTTGTACCTTAGCGACACCATCAGGGCGATGAGCATTGGTGCCAAGGGTTCCGATACGAGTTGATGTACTCGTTGGGTGGGTGATCGTCACGATTCGTTCCGTTGTGAGATGACAATTTTTACGGCTTCGAGAATGCGTCCATAGCCGGTACAACGACAGATATTTCCCGATAATGACTCGCGTACTTCATCATCTGAGGGTTGAGAATTATTTTCAAGTAAATGGTGAACCGCGACAATAAAACCAGGAGTGCAAAAACCGCACTGGACTCCTCCCGCTGCGAGAAAAGCTTGTTGAATATCGGTCAAAGAGCCATCGACTCCGAGACCTTCTACGGTGTGTATCTCTGTCTCGATGGCTGCAGCCGCCAACACCAAGCAGGAGCACACGGCCTGAGAGTCCATGACCACCGTGCAACTGCCACATTCACCCTGTTCGCATGCACCTTTAGCTCCAGGCAAACCAAGACGTTCGCGCAGAACATACAGCAGACTCTCGCCAATCCACGCATCTTTTACTTGGTGATCCTGACCGTTGACGCGCAAGGTATACATCTCATTGCCTAATGTTTCGGAACTCATGCGAATGACCTCATCAATAATCTTTGTGCCAGAATCGCAACGCAATGTCTTCGATACGCTGCGGTAGAACGATGGTCGTCAATGGGTTTTGACTCCAATGCGACGCGTCGTCCAAACTCAATGGCAGTTGCTGGGTCGAGTTGAGCACCTAAGCGAAGGGAAGTCGTTTTCGTCAACCAGCTTTCAGATTGCGCACACCGGATGATCGTTGGTCCCACCGAACCCAAGGCGATTGTCACTAAACCTTCTTCGGTGTCGCGCACGAGGCATGTTGAGGCGGTGGCTATGACCATGGCATTGCGAGAACCAACTTTTGCGTAACCTTGCCAACCAGAAATAACCGGGAATGTTATTGAGTGAACGAACTCTCCTATCTTCAGACAGTTCTTTTTCACGCCGAGCATGAAGTCAGCCCAATGGACATCGCGAGTGCCGTCCGGACCCATCAGATGGATGACTGCGTTCAAGGCGGCTAACACGGGAAGAGTATCTCCAGCGGGGGAGCAGGTACCTAAGTTGCCACCCAATGTCCCTGCTGCACGAATTTGTGGTGATCCCACAGTGCGTGCCGCTTGAGCGAGAGCCGGAAGGAGTTCAGATATTTGCCCGGATTCCATGAACGAATAGGGGACTGCAGCGCCAATCGTCACCGTTTGCTGCGTACGCCGATGGGACCATTCATGCAGTTCTTCAACCCGTCGTAGGCTAATGACAGATGCCGGCTGTCGCCCATGAAGATTTACTTCAACCATCAAATCAGTTCCACCGGCTAACAGGCTCGCCTCCGGGAACTCAATGAGAGTGGCAACTAATTCATCGACACTTTTCGGAGTAAGCACTGGCACTCAAATAGTTTACATTTTGTTAATCATTGAGTTTGCCTAAAGGTGCTCCTCGTAAGTTTTTTTGTTGAAGTTTGATCACAGAAACTGATCCGCCGATCGTCATGACGAGAAAGATCAGGCCGTAGGCGACCCATGGAAGTCCTCGACCTGCCGTGAGGAGGTACACGTCAGGCGCCGCGAAACTGACCAGAGTGAGTCCACCCCAAAGAAAGGATGGAGGAATCCTGTGATTCTTGAGGACAATAGTCAACTGGCTGGACGATCTTGCTAAGACCGGCGATGAAATGATTTCAATCGTGGCAAAGATCCAGATGTTGATGCCATATTGGCTGAAATAAACTTCGGCTGTGACAATTCTCACCAAGGCCCAACCCAGGACCAACGCAAACCAAGCCTTTTGCACATAAAAACGCTTCTTAGTCACATCATTAAACATTAAACGGCGTAGGGTTAATTCACAGTGTTCAACAAGAGTCATTTATCACAGAGTCAAGACGGTGTATCAGATCCTTCGGTGAAGAGGGACCTGTCTTTGGCGCTTCATGCCTTTACTGCGACTGGGGTTTTGGTCGGAATGGCGGCTCTGGTGGCGGTGTTGGATGGTTCGGCTCGTCTGGCGATTGTGTGGTTGCTCGTCGCTCAACTTATTGACGGCATTGATGGCCCTCTAGCTCGTCGACTGCTCCCTGAAGAGGCAACGACCAAATTTGACGGCTACATCTTGGATTTAGTTATTGATTTCGTCACCTGCGTTTTAGTGCCTGCGGCTTTCCTTTGGCAGTTTGACATGGTTCCACACGGCAGCACCGGAATGATTGCGATTTCCGCAATGTTGATGTTTTCCTGCCTGTGGTTTAGTCGAACTGATCAACAAGACGATGAAAACTGGTTTCATGGTTATCCTGCGTCGTGGAATATGGTCGTGGCAACGCTGTGGCTGATAAATGCCTCGCACGCGCTGACTCTAGTGGTTGTTGCACTTCTTGCGATGCTGACAATGACGAACATCCAATTCGCGCATCCAGTTCGAGTCGTGCAGTGGCGTCTTTGGAATATGTCCTCAATCACTTTTTGGGTTACCGGAGTTTTGTTCTCCACGCTGGCGGCGCCGGGCGTTCCTGGTTTGCTCATTGCGTTGACGTTGCTCGGCCCCCTGATGATCATCACGGCGACTACTGCTCGAGCAGTCAATAATGTGGCGCTAAAAAAATTTGCCTGAGGCAAACTTCATGTTAAGCGTCCGGATCCCAGTCAGCGAATGCGTCAATTGTCGCCGTCACATCGCCCAATGGATACAAAATCGGACTCGTGCAACCGTGATCAATGTAGTGCCTTACTTTCGCCCTTGCGTCATCTGGCGTTCCGCTCGCAGTTAGTAATTCTACGATTTCGTCGGGGACTAATTTGCTGGCTGCTTCCACCTGCTCGTGAGTAGCAGGCCAGGTCAAAACTTCTGCGACTTTATCGAGTAACGATTGTGGGACGCCTGAAGCTTTCATGATGTGCGGTTGTTGACCGAGGTATTGAGTGACCATCAGGCGGGCCATGTCAAGCGCGGTCTGCCGATCTTCGTGGACACTACAAACAACCAACTGCGGGCGGTCAATGTCATCAAGCGAGCGACCGACTTTGTGAGCACCGCGCGCCAACGCCTCGACAGCTTGATCGTTGTAGTCAGGCGAGACGAGATAGTTCAGTACGACACCGTCTGCAATTTCGCCAGTGAGTTCCATCATCTGCATGCCGGTCGCCCCGATATAGATCGGCACGTCTTTAGGTCGCCGGTCTTGGTAAACATAATCAAGTTCCACACCGTCGAGATGAACGTATTCACCGTGAAAAGTAACAGTTTCGTTATGCAATAAGGCGCGTACCGTTGTGACAATTTCACGCATTACTCGCAAGGGCTTGCTACGGTCAATTCCGACTTTTTGTGCCAATGGATCCCACCAAGCACCGATACCGAGAATGACTCGTCCCGGTGCTAGGTCGTCAAGAGTGGAAAAAGTGGCGGCGAGTCGGGCAGGGTTTCTACTCCAACAGTCCACGACGCCACTACCGACTTTGATCCGCTCCGTGACACTGGCAAACGCAGCCATCGGTACCGTGGCTTCACGGACGAGGCGACTTTCTGCTTGCCACACCGCATCAAAGCCTTTACTCTCGGCGTATTGAGCAAATGCCATACCCTCACGAATGGGATGAGCGTCCTGTAAGTAGATTGCCACAGATTGTTTCATGTTCCGACCTTTGTTTGGAATGTTTTCAGATGTTGGCTCATAGCAGTGCGAATAATTTTTGCGCTGATTCGGCGGCTTTTGCTCTCGTCTCGTCAAGATCAACGCGCACGGGTCGTCCGTCGGTGAGAAGTTTTTCTCCACTAGACGACGTGATATCGAGAGCCCGAATCCCCGGAGTGAAGGCAGTGTGCCATGGACTTTCGACATTGTCGTAATTCCATGTCACGGAATCGTTTTTGCAATCCGGCAAAAAGTGATATGAGTTCTCAATCCAATCCTGGACTGTCTGCGGAGTCATTGTGAGATCGTTAAGGCGACCCGCAACATATGCAAGGCGCATCTCCTCGAGCATGTCAGCTCCCATTCCATCTGTTCCTAAAATAACTTTGTTCCTCGCACGCGATGGAAATGCGTAACCGACACCATTATTCATATTGCTGCGCGGATTGTGGGCGATTGTTCCTTTGAGTTGGCGATCAAGGTGTACGCAGTGCACCAGTAACCAGTCATCTTGAGCTAACAGTTCCAATCTGCTTCCAGCATCATTATCATCAAGACCTTCGGCGACGTGGATGTGAACCCCAACACCGAGGTCACGTGCTAGGTCTGCGGATTGTCGTAATAGTTCATCTGAACATGTGAAAGCCGCGTGGACTCCTACCATGCCAAGCCCGCCGGCGCGTATAAAACGTTCGTTTTCTAGCAGGCCACGCTTTGCTCCGTCGGGACCGTGACGATCCGTGACTCCATAGGAACACATCACCCGAACTCCGACATCTTGACACGCCTGAGCGATGACATCCAGGCTTCCTTCGATAGCCGATGGGCTTTCGTGATGATCAATGATTCCTGTCGTACCGCTCATGAGGGCTTCCATCGCTCCCAATTTCGCTGACCAATAAATCATTTCCAAATCGAGAGCCACATCAAGTCGCCACCAAACCTGTTGCAAGATGCTTAAAAAGTCTGTCGGTATAACAGGGGGAGTAGGCATTCCGCGGGCGAGCGATGAATACAAATGATGATGCCCGCAGATCATCCCAGGCGTCGTAGCAGGCACGATTACTCGTCATCTACGGTTGTGGGTCGCATCGGCAATTTTGTACGCCACAGACCGTCATAATCAAACAATGCGGCAGCAACTGCACCTGCGGTTGGCACTAATCCAATTTCACCAACTCCCTTGATGCCATAAGGGGCATTGGGCTCGGGGGATTCAACGAGAATGACTTTGACTGGAGGCATATCTTTGGCGCGAATGATGTTCAGACCGCGCAACGTCGTCACGGTGGGGAAGCCTGTCACGGGATCGGACGGGAAATCCTCGGTGAGTGCATAACCAAGACCCATGTGGATTGAACCTTCAATCTGTCCTTCACAAAGAGTTGGGTTGACGGCTCGCCCAACATCATGTGCGGCTACAACCTGCGAGATTTTTCCAGTCTCGCG
This sequence comes from Actinomycetes bacterium, assembly GCA_037147055.1. Classification (GTDB taxonomy): domain Bacteria; phylum Actinomycetota; class Acidimicrobiia; order Acidimicrobiales; family Ilumatobacteraceae; genus Casp-actino8. Next base: position 13,036 of record JBAWVW010000015.1, on the reverse strand, counting down.
ATCCAGAACAATCAATTGAGAGGCGTATCCAAAAGTGGAATGGATAACTGGATTTTCAACCTCGCCAAGTTTCTGAGTCCAATCAACTCGATATTCCCCGTAGTGATCGACGCCAATCGCCAGATTCGCAGCGCGAGCGGCCTCACAGGCAGCCTTCACGGCACCTGCACCCATCAATGTGCCACGCGAACCTGTCGTCTGACCAAAACCCAGTTCACGCGTCGTGTCGACGATGACACGAATCCGTTCAGGGTCAATACCGAGCTCTTGAACAACAACTTGTAACGCAACGGTATTGATACCTTGGCCCATCTCGGTCCAACCGTGTCTCACTTCAACAATTCCATCGGTACGAAAATGAACAACCGCGCCGCTGATTTCCTTGAATCCGTTACCGAGTCCACTGTTTTTGAGACCAAGCCCAAGGCCGACAGCATGTCCAGCGGCGACTGCATGGTCGTAGAAGGGCTTGATTTCATCAAGACACATATCCGCACCGAGACAACCATCATTCATGATTTGTCCGGGTCCCCAGATTGAACCAGGGTGAATGACATTGCGTTTGCGTATCTCCCAGCCAGAGATGCCGACCATTTGCGCCAGTCGGTCCATGACCCCTTCCATGGCGAATTGTGCCTGATTAGCCCCAAAGCCACGAAACGCTCCGCAAATGGGGTTATTCGTGCGAGCGGCAATGGCCTCCACATCAATATTGTCCAATGCGTAGGGGCCACTCGCGTGCCCAGCCATACGCTCCAAGACTTTCATTCCCACGCTGGCATACGCACCGCTATCACCGATTGCGCGAACCTTAAGGCCCGTTAAACGTCCTTCGGCATCGCAACCAGCGGTGTAACGCATCTCAATGGGATGTCGCTTGGCATGAATCAGCAACGACTCTTCGCGCGACAAAGTGCACTTAACTGGAGCATTGAGGAGCCAGGCTGCTAATGCGGTTTGCGCCTGATTACTCATATCTTCTTTGCCACCGAACGCTCCACCATTTGACAACAGCTCGACCGTAATGTCCGAGTTATCGATACCTAGAACGCGAGCAATGTCATTGCGGTCATCCCACACTCCTTGACCACCGGAGTAGACATGTAGACGAAGCACGCCGTCGCTGAGGGACGGCACAGCAAGGGTACTTTCCGGTTCAAGAAATGCGTGTTCAATTCTCTGTGTGCTAAACGATTCATCGACAACGAACTTGCTCGAGGCAAGGGCAGCGTCTACGTTTCCTCGTTGATAGGCGCTACGACTCAGAACATTTGACTGCGTTCCCCAAACAGCTACGTCATCGGACTGAATCGCTATTGCGGCATCCGTGATTGGCGTCAGCGGAGAATAGTCGACACCGACCAAGGCCGTTGCGTTGCGAGAGTTGAATCGTGTATCAGCCACGACTACAGCCAAAACATCGCCTGCATAACTCGTTCGACCACCGATGGGGATCATGATCGGCCAGTCTTTATAGATCAATCCAACCTTCAATTCACCAGGTATATCTGCAGCAGTAAAAACTGCTACCACTCCGGGTGAAGAGAGGGCTTGCGTTGTATCAATTCCGTTGATGTCTGCCCGTGCATGTTTGGTGAGGACTAATGACGCATGCAGCAATCCAGGGACGCGCAGGTCGTCGATGTAACCCCGATCACCGAGGGCTAATTCTTTGGCTTCATATTTCATTCCACCAGAGCCAATACCTGTGGGTTGTACTGGACGGAGATCTTTGCCGAGGGCAACAGATTCGATGGCCTCTAGGACCTTGACGTATCCCGTGCACCGACAGAGATTTGCTCCAAGATGACGCGACATGTCTCCCTTTGTGAGAGCCGCACCTTTCTTGTCTATTTGTCCTTTTGCGCGCATCACGATTCCAGGAATACAAAATCCACATTGCAAGGCGCCGCATGCAGCAAAAGCATTGGCGTATGAATCTCTTTCTTCCGGGGGTAGCCCTTCTAAGGTGACGATGGTCTTTCCAGCGACTTTGCTCAGTGATTGCTGACAACTGACGATCACTTTTCCGTCAATCAACACCGTGCAGCAACCGCATTGGCCAGTTGGCGAACAACCATCTTTCGCAGAAGTGATATTTAGTTCTTCTCGTAAGGCTGCAAGAAGATGGGGATGAGACGAGTCCACCGTGACGTCACGTCCGTTGACTCGAAGGGCCACTCGCGTGCCTCCTTGGTCATCGGTTTGGGTATTGCGTATGTCGGTCATGGCTTTGGCTGCACAATCGCTCCACGCTGGTTAGCGATCCGTTGATACATTTCCGGGCGTCGGTATTTGTCAAAATCAAAGAGCGTATTCTTATAGCGCTGGCACCAATCGAGATCGCATGACGCCACAATGAGTTCGTCGTCAGTGGTGAGTGCTTGTGCCACGATTTGCCCACTTGGCGCAATGATAGATGTTTGCCCGAGTGAGTCAACACCTTCTTCTACACCAGCCTTTGCGACACCAACAACCCATGTACCGTTTTGGTAAGCACCGGATTGCATCACTAATGAGTTGTGGAAACCTTGGAGAATATCTTGGCTTGGATCGGGAACGTAGTGAATGGGAGTGTTATAACCACAGAGGATTAACTCGACGCCCTGTAAACCCATTTCACGATATGACTCGGGCCAGCGGCGGTCGTTGCAAATCATCATGCCCACTAGACCGTTGAAGCAATGCCAAACACCGAAGCCTTCTGTTCCTGGTTCAAAGTAATAACGCTCAGCATGTTGAAATGGGCGATCAGGTTCATGATGGGCGTGACCAGGGATGTGCACCTTGCGGTAGTGAGCAACGACCGATCCACCTTTGTCGACTAAAATTTGAGTGTTGTAACGGTGTCTTACACCCGTCTCATCCGGTGTAGTGAGTTCGGCGTAACCCAAGCAAAAACCGATTCCTAATTTCTTAGCTTCGTCAAAAAGCGGTTGAGTTTCAGTACTGGGCATGCTGCTCTCGTACCAATGATCTGTCTCCGTAATGTCTTCCACAAACCATCGCGGAAAAAAAGTTGTCAATGCAAGTTCGGGAAAAACAACCAAGTCACAATCGCGGGATTTGGCTTCACGTAACAAGGTAATTAAGCGCTCTACCACTTCGGTTCGAGAATGATGCCTTTGAATCGGCCCTAATTGTGCGGCACCGACGGCAACGGTGCGAGATAGAGATCCCATCATCAATCTCCTGTTTTCTCGTCAAAATTCATGTGCGCTAACTGCCACATCGTGTCTAATAAAATATTCGAGCCATCAATGAGGTCGTCGGGTTCGGTAAATTCAGCTGGATTGTGGCTGATGCCTGATACCGACGGTGTAAAAATCATTGATGAGGGGCATACTCTCGCTAACATCTGCGCATCGTGACCTGCGCCAGATGGCATTCTCATGACGGAGTGCCCATTGCTCTCGGTAAGACTTTCAATTAAGTCAATAACCCGAGGGTCAAAAACAACTGGTTCAAAACGCGCCAAGATCCTTGTCGTGATGGTGACTCCTTCGGACTCAGCGAGGGCCTTCATGAATTCAGCGACTTCAGACTCCGCTTGTTGCAAAATAAGTTCATCAGTATTTCGAATATCAAGAGTGAGGAGAGCTGATTTTGGGACGACATTAATAAGGTTGGGATGGATGTCGATTTTTCCGACTGTACAGACTTGATGCCCACCTATGCGCTCGGCCAACTCACGTAAAAACACGGTGATCTTTGCCGCCACAAATCCTGGATCGTGCCGCAGCGACATGGGGGTGGTTCCTGCATGGTTACTTTGCCCCTCAATAAGCACTTCCTGCCATGAAATTCCTTGGACCCCAGTGACTGCACCGAATCGCACGCCCTTTGCCTCGAGTAGCGGACCTTGCTCAATATGCAGTTCCACGAAGGCGTGGGGCACGGCTCCTGGGCTTGGGGATGAACCGGCGTATTCAATACGGTTCAATTCGTCGGCCAACACGGCACCATCAATGGAGACAGTGTTCAGTGCTACCTCGAGTGCCATTCCGCCTGCAAAAACTAATGAACCCATCATGTCGGGCTGGAAGCGAGCCCCTTCCTCATTGGTAAAAACGCCAACACTCAAGGGGCGAGGCGGCGACAACTGAGCGGCCATCAAGGTCTCAATGACCTCAAGGCCCGCCAGTACACCCAGATTTCCGTCGTAACGGCCTCCAGTGCGGACCGTGTCAATATGGCTACCAGTCATCACTGGGGCACCAGATCCGACATTCCATGTGCCGACTATGTTGCCGATGCCGTCGATGGAAATCTCCAATCCGAGATCCTTCATCCAGGTCACGATCAGGTCGCGGCCGAGCCGATCTTCATCGGTGAGTGCCAAGCGACAGGACCCGCCCCCAGCAATCGGACCGATGTCAGCAAGCTCTTGCAACCTGCTGAGGAGGCGAGTTCCGGAGATATGCACGCCCAAGGAGGTGGGTGGTCTTACGCTGAAGGAGTTCTCCGATCCGGACACAGGGCAAGTTTACATTTTGTTAAGGACAATGTTGATGTCATCTACGGGTTCAACCAAAAATCTTGGGTCCTTATGGGCTCTATAGACCTCTGGCTTTTGTTGGCGGTAGTTCTCCTTGCGGCGACAGTGCAAAACATTGTTGGCTTTGGCTTCGCCCTCTTGGCGGTGCCATTAATGGCACTTTTCATTGATACGCACGATGGGGTGGTGATCGCCACCTTCTTGGGTTTCATCAGCAGTGGCTTTCAAGCCTGGTCCGGGCGCCGAGATGCCGATTATGACGTTGTCAGGAGGCTGAGTTTTTCATGCCTTTTGGGTATTCCGTTAGGTCTCGTTGTTTTTAGTTCTGTGGATGTGCAGGTACTCAAAGTTTTGCTTGGTATTGGCGTCCTGTGCTCTGTTGTGCTTCTTGTCAAAGTTTCGACGTTGCAAAATTCGGGAGCGTGGCTGGAGTGGGTCGCTGGAATCCTGAGTGGTGCTTTGGCGGCTTCTCTGTCCACTAACGGACCACCATTAGTTTTCGCGTTGCAAAGCCGCAAGATGCCGATTGCTCGTTTTCGTGCCACCATCAGCATGATTTTCACCGTCTCAGGTGTGGTCACATTGCTCTCCTTCGCACTGTTACGCAAAGTGTCACAAGATCAAATGGGAGCCTCGCTGATTTCAATGCCCGTGTTGCTAGGAGGAATATTTTTGGGAAGGCGACTGCAGCGCCTCGTGAATGAGGCAGCGTCGCGCCGATTTGTACTGACTCTTCTCACTGTGGCCGGCATCTCGGCGCTGATCGCCGGACTGAACGGCTAAATACATTCCCCATTCAAGTTAGCCAGCAAAGATTGAAGTCCACTGATCTTTGTTCATTGGTTTAAGCACAAAATTGTGCTGACGCACTTCGGACAGAGGCTCATAAGCATTTTGCGAATAACGATGACCAGGATAAATAACTGTCTGATCGGGGAGACTATTGAGTGTTTGCAAACTGTGATACATCAGTTCTGGATCGCTTCCTGGGAAGTCAGTACGACCACAACCATCAAGAAAGAGGGTGTCACCCGAGATGAGGCAACCATTGACTAAAAAGCATTGAGAACCTGGTGTGTGCCCAGGTGTGTGGAGCAGGGTGATGTCAAGTGATCCCACGCTCACAACGTCACCTGCCTCGTGACTAATCAGATCGCCTTGACTGACTCCAGTAGTCTTCAGAATCCACGGCGCTTCCTCTTTGTTGACGTGGATACCAACACTTGAGCGTTCAAGCAGTTGTGTGATGCCTTCAATCTTATGCCCCATCATCGAACCACCAACGTGATCAGCATGGAAGTGTGTGGCTAATGCTCCGGTGATTTTCATACCATCTGCGAGAGCAACATCGACGAGTTCATCCACTGCATAGGCCGGATCTACCACGATGCACTCACCTGTTGTGCGATCACCTAGGAGATACACGAAATTCGCCATTTGTATGGCCGTGTGATCATCTTTGGCGAAGTCATATCCGGATAGTAATTGTTTGAAGTAAAAGCGATCATCCACATCTCCACAGTAGACGGTTGAAGGGGGCTCCTGCTCGTAACATGGGAGCATGTCGGCTGACAATCTTGAAACCGGAGTACTTTCCAACTTGAGCTTGGGTCAGGTCATACCTTTTGCAGGAAATCGCTGGACGACTGTCTCCTCCTCGTTGGCGGATTCATTCGTGCAGGGTGACCGTCTGGTAGTCGTGCAAGAAACTGGGCAACTTCTACACATACCGCAAGCCATCTTTGAACTTGCGGACCGTGCGGTCACACAGGCCCAAGTCGCATTTGCCGCGATGGGCAGAGTTACAACGACAGAGATCTCTGACTTTTATGATTCCTTCGCCCACAACCTTGAGGATTCCAAAATATTCGGGCGAATTGCAGCGGCCAATCTAGAAGATGTTGAAAGAGCAAAGAGTTCCAGTCGTTCCACGACGCGACTTCTGATTGATGACAAAATGCGCACGGAAATGATCGACTCATTGCGCATGTGGAGGGATCTGCGAGATACTCGCGATGTCTTGGCCAACTCCATTGAACATCCAAGTTGGGAAGTGCAAGAGAGACGTGCTCCTTTGGGAGTGGTTGGTTTTGTATTTGAGGGACGACCAAATGTTTTTGCCGACGCGACGGGTGTTTTGCGTTCTGGTAACACTGTCGTGTTTCGAATCGGCAGCGATGCATTGGCGACAGCCAGGGAAATTATGGCTTGCGCTCTCTTACCGGCACTGAAGTCAAGTGGGCTTCCTGATGGCGCAGTTCAGTTAATTGATTCTCCTGAAAGATCATCTGGGTACGCGTTGTTCTCCCATCACGGGCTTTGCCTTGCTGTGGCTCGTGGAAGTGGACAAGCAGTCAGCCAGTTAGGTGCGGTTGCTCGGCAATCTGGGATACCAGTGAGCTTGCATGGAACTGGTGGGGCGTGGATCTTGGTTGCTGACTCGGCCTCACCTGAACGCGTCACGGCCTGCGTTCGTCATTCACTTGACCGCAAGGTGTGTAACACTGCCAATGTCATTTGTTTGCCCCATTCTGCGGGCCTCTTAGCTGCAGTGCTACAAGGGATCACGGAGGCATCGGCGTGCAGGTCAACTCGGGCTGTCATCCACTGTGCTTCATCTGATGACGAACGTGAAATCAAGCAGAGTTTGAAGCAATCCGATGAAGTTGAGTTGCATGTGCATCAGGGAGACGCCCATTTGGGGGAGGAATGGGAGTGGGATCAGCGACCTGAAGTGTCCATTCGTTTTACAGAGTCGCTTGAGGCGAGTTGCGAATTATTCAATACTTATAGTCCTCGATTTGTGGTTGGCGTTATTTCTCATGATGAGAGAGATTTTGAGATTGTCTATCGGCTCTGTGAGGCGCCCTTTGTCGGTGATGGATTCACTAGATGGGTAGACGGTCAATACGCTTTAGCTCGACCTGAACTGGGACTTTCAAATTGGCAACACGGGCGGTTATTCGCTCGCGGTGGAATTTTGTCTGGCGACGGAGTGTTTTCGGTGCGCTATGTGATGCATCAGAAGGACTCGACGCAGCACCGTTAAGGAGTCAAACGTGATGGCAGATTCTCGGTCATCTGTGATCATGTAGGGGTTATTATTTGCCTATTTCAGGCACAAAAAATGATGTTATCGATCAACCTAACGCCATCAATAGTTCCTGCAAATAGAAGTACATCACCGAAATGGACTTCCGAGACATTAGCAAGTGTCTGCGCATCAACGATTGCAATGTAATCAATCTCAATTTTTTCGATACAGCTCTGGTAAGTGGCTACAATCAATTCCTGTGAATCGCGAATTCCAGATTGAAAAAGTGTCAAAGAATGATAAAGCCCTTGCGAGATTGAAACAGCGCGTAGTCGTGACTCATTGTTGAGGCGGACATTTCGACTTGAGAGCGCCAACCCGTCCTCTTCGCGAATCGTCGGCGCCATCACCATGTCAACGGGAATGTCAAGATCCTTGACGAGCTTTCTCAAGACGGCAAATTGTTGGAAATCTTTTTGACCAAAGATGGCGAAATCTGGAGCCGCTGCAGTCAATAGTTTAGTTACCACAGTCGTCACGCCCGAAAAATGACCAGACCGAGAGGCGCCCTCAAAGCGTGCCGTTGGTCCCGATACCTCCACAGTTGTTGAGAAGGAATCTGGATACATGCTTTGGGTGCTGGGCATATACAGGGCACTGACGCCACTGGTACGACATAAAGCGATGTCATCTTCAAGCGTGACAGGGTATGTCTCGAAGTCCTCTTGGTTATTGAACTGTAATCGGTTCACGAAAATACTTACGATGACAAATTCGGCGTGTTGCTGTGCGACATGAATAAGTGAACGGTGTCCCTCATGGAGCGCGCCCATCGTCGGGACGAGTGCAATCTTTTGGCCATTCCTTCTCGTCACATAAGACAGATCACTTAGTTCTCTCGCCGTCTCAACGATTCTCATGGAAGTCAGTGGAATGTATGTTCGTCGTCTGGAAAGATTCCGGACTGCACGTCACGGATGAACGACTGAGTCGCCGCAATAGTAGGTGTACGTATATCTGTGTAATGCTTCGCAAAGCGATACTTCGAATCACAGAGTCCGAGTACATCGTGAAGGACCAGCACCTGTCCATCGCAGTGAACTCCTGCACCGATACCAATCGTGGGGATACTTACCTTTTCGGTAATTTCCTGAGCAAGTTCCATTGGCATCCCCTCAAGGACGACGGCACAAGCGCCAGACTGCTCAACGGCATGAGCATCTTCGAGGATGCGTTCACGTCCGCCGGCTTCCATTCCTTCAGAGCGACCTTGAATTCGAAATCCGCCCATGCGATGAAAACTTTGTGGGGTCAATCCGATGTGTCCAATAACAGGAATGTCAACACGAGTAATGGCGGCGATGGTATCTGCCATGTGTACGCCACCCTCAAGCTTGACGCATTGTGCACCATTCTTCATCAGTTCAATTGATGATTGAACCGCCTGCTCTGGACTGACCTGATATGAACCAAAAGGAAGATCGCCGATAACGAGAGCTTTGGTGCGAGCACGCGCCACGCAACGAACGTGATAAGCCATTTCTTGTAGATCAACTGCGAGCGTATTATCTGTGCCCTGCACGACCATACCCACTGAATCTCCGACGAGAATCATGTCGATACCCGCAAGATCAACCAATCTCGCGAAGGTGAAGTCATAGGCGGTGATCATCGTCATTCGCCGACCTTGTGATTTCCAACTGGCAAGGTCGGGCACAGTCACTTTTCTACGATCATCATTTGTCGTTGACATAGGTGGCCTCAAGCAGGGTAAGGGGTTGAACAGGGCACAAACCGGGCCAACGCCCATTGGGAAACTAGCGAGCAAAACACGAAATTTGGCTCGCTTAGGGGAGATATTTTGTGATTTACGGCAAGTCAATGAATGCTGTCGGACACAATTCTCTATAACAAGGCAGGGTCCTCGTGGAGGTGGCATTCAAAATGGCTTCGGTGCAGGCTCGGGAAAAGACTTGGGCACCAACGGCCAATATCGCATTCAGAAAAGCCGGACGCCCGTGGAAATCAATGAAGGCTGGTTCTCTGGCCTCAAGCGTGAGATCTCCTTCGGCGACGGATAAGCCGAAAATTGTGTCGCCATCGTTCATCAGGTGGGCCGGGCGGATAGCGCGAGCGAGACCGTCATGGGCGACCGAGGCAAACTTCTTGCATTCGGACTTGGTGAGACTTTGATTAGTGGCAACGACACCGATTGTCGTATTCAAACTCGGCGAGGCGGGTATTTGGTTTGCCTGCTGTAGGGAGGAAAGATAGTTAATCAATCGACGACGATCTTTGGCTGATGGCTTGTGGAGCCGTCCCTGATTCAGGTCCCACGGCAGTGCTGTCTCGGGATTAATAACGGAACCGATCGAGTTAACGACCGCCAAAGCGGAGACGATCGGACCATCAGCGAGGGTCATACTGGCCATACCAAGACCCCCACGAAGTCCACCAGAACGGGCTCCCACTCCCGCCCCAACTGTGCCCATGTGGTCGGTGTGGCTGCGCGCTCGTTTGGCCGCCCGACGACCAAACGAGGCATCGGGGCGCATCCTAAAATTACCGCCCCGACCAAGATCAAAAATGACGGCGGCGGGAACGATGGGCACGACCCATTGTGGAGATTCACCGACCGGGTACCCGACGTGCTGATCCTCAAGTTCGTCCATGACTCCCTGGGCTGCGCCTAGGCCATAAGCGCTGCCTCCGCTGAGGACGATTCCGTGTACTCGTTGCACCAAATTCTCAGGTCGCAGGACATCGGTTTCACGAGTTCCTGGACCGCCACCGCGCACGTCAACTCCTGCAACTGCACCCTGCCCAGTCAAAACAACGGTAGTCCCTGTCAAGTATCCAGTGCCTGTGCGACTGAAGTGTCCCACCTTGATCGATCCAACATCAGTCAATGAACCTGAGTAGTGAACGCTATGTCGATCAGTCATCTGTGTATGTTTGCAGAAATAAAGTGATCCAACTGCAATTTGATCGTTCTATTCAAGAATCTGCATTCACTAGATATTCTCTAAGGGTGATTGACAAACCCGCCTTTGAGGCAGCACCGATGAATCGTAGGCGTGCGTGGCGAAATCGACGCTTCTCCGGTCTCGTGCATTACCTCTGGGAAATGGCAGTTGAAGCAGGAGCGATTGGTGCGTCAACGAAAAAAGGAAAACTGTTTGGCAGTTTTGGAGAACAGAGCGTGATCTGCTTTCCAGCGAACACAATCTTTAATGAGCGGTTTATTCACATCGGGCGCAACACCATGATTGGTCCAGATTGCACCCTCTCCGCAGGAATGGTTCCTGGTCAACAATGTTTGAGCGATCGAATTGTGACGATTGGTAATCGCTGCCTGATCGGAAAAGGAACGGGCATAGTTGGGCACTTCTCCATCGAGATTGGTGACGATGTGTGGACAGGGCACAATGTGTATATCACCGACCAAAATCATGGGTATGAGGACATCACGCGTCCTATTTCAGTGCAGACTATGCCCGAGAAGTCAGTGCGTATCGGCAACGGTTCTTGGCTTGGGTATGGAACGGTTGTCTTGCCAGGAGCAGACATTGGTGAGCATGTCGTCATTGGCGCCAACAGTGTCGTCACCGGAACGATCCCGTCCTTCAGCGTGGCTGTTGGTTCACCCGCCAAAGTCATTAGACGTTACGAAAATGGCGTCTGGGAGACTGTTGGTTCTTAGGCAGCTAGATCTTTTGGAGATGCGCATGAGTCCATGCGATTCTCCTGTGCAAAATAGTCGATTTGAGCTGAAACAGGGGAGCCATCAACCATTGATTCAGCAAATGGGGCGTTCTTGCCAGTGCGCAAAACTACCGTGTAAGTAATTCTGCCATCAATCCAGTCTTGAAAAATGGCTTTCCAAGTGTTGACTAGTCGCTGATCCTCAGGGCTTGTCAAACTCTGAGAGGTGACATCGTTGAGCATATTCTGAATAATCGTCGTTGCTTTATCAATAATGTCGGCGCGCTCCGCTAGGGCGTTTGGCCCTGAGGTGTTAATGCGTCGCAGGTCCGCTAAAGAATCCCGCTGCACATTTGCTTTTTGACAAATAGCGTTGGCACGTACTGTCCAAGCCACATCATCAACAGCGGCCACGCTTTGAGTTGATGGAGGGAAAAACAAAGCCCATACCCAAAAGACGGCGATGCTGACGCAGATAAGGGTCAAAAACACTTGAAGAGGTCGACGTGAATTCTTCATGTAGCTTTTATTGGGCGATACGAAATGAGCATCTGCAGAATTCCGCCGCCAATTCCAAGAGCCGCAGTGATGACGAGTGAGTTCCATCCCGGTACTGAGAAGTCAATGGCATTATCTAAGGACCAATCTCCAGCCCCGATGGTGCCAACCGCTAAAGCTCCTAACAAGATCGTGGCGCAGTACTCCCAACCTTGATTTGGTTTGAAGATGAAAAAACCGACTTTGGCGTGAGCGGTATAAATAGCGACAACCATGATGCCAATGATCCCTGCGGCGGCAATCGGTGTCAACAATCCAACTGCAAGCATTAGCCCGGCCCCTATTTCTGTGCTCGCAGCCAAACGGGCCTGCCACTGAGGCCACTTCATCCCCATACTTGCAAACCAACCCGAGGTTCCAGCAAGACCACCTGGTCCGAATACCTTGTTGTATCCGTGATATGCCAAAAATAATCCCAAACACAAACGCAAGATAAGCAGACCAAGATTAAGTTGACTGGGATAAGAAACATCCATATATCTACATTACTGCTAGGAATTCATTGTGCCCAAGCCTGAGAGACAGATTCACCGATTCCGCAGGGCCGTGACACTGTTGCGAACCTTGGTGAGTTTTCATCCTGGATTGTTTGCTATATCAATGGCTGGTGCCGCCGTCTTTGCTGTCTGTACGGTTGCCTCCTCATGGGCTTTACGTTGGGTGATTGATGAAGTGATTGTGACGCGCTTCGCGACAGGCGTGATCTCGGTTAAACGAATAGCGGCAACATTTGGGTTGCTTGTGGGTCTTTCTTTGATTCGTGCTGTGGGTGTAGTCATTCGCCGGACATGGGCTGGAAAAGCCCAGTGGCGCACCGCCGAGTCGCTCACGGCGCAAGTCGTGAATGCTTTAGTCGATCAGCCGGTCTCATGGCATCGACAACAGTCCACCGGAGACCTCATTACTCGTGCCGGAGTTGATTGTGAAGCCTCCGTGGCGGTGTTGGCCCCTTTGCCCTACGCCAGCAGTGTTCTCTTGATGATGGTGATTGCCGCTACGGGTCTCATCTCTACCGATATCTGGTTGGGCATTGCGGCCACAAGCGTTTTTCCGCTTCTGATTTTATTGAATGTGATGTATCAACGTCGCGTAGATCGATGGTTTGATCTTGCGCAAGATGAACTTGGTTCCCTATCGGCGGCAGTTCATGAGAGTTTTGAAGGAGTGTCGGTTGTCAAAGCTTTTGGAGCCGAATTGCAAGAGACGAATCGTCTGGCGACCATTGCATCACGTGTCAAGGT
>JBAWVW010000014.1:0-32640 GCA_037147055.1 Actinomycetes bacterium | reverse complement strand
CTGAAACCAGATGCACAACGCGACCATGTGGCAGCCGCATTGTTGCACGATGTCGGCAAAGTCGAGTCTGATTTAGGTATCACGATGCGTGTTATTGCGACTTTGATTGGACCCCGCACGAAACGTTTACTGGCCTATCACAATCACGAAGCGATTGGTCTCGCATTGTGTGTCAAAGCACATTCAACGACTGAAACATTGCGCGTTTTACGCGCAGATTCAACTGATGAGATTGCGGCATTGATTCGTCGTGCTGACAACATCTGAATTTCATTTTAGAGTAAAGTATGGATGTGAAATATGGTCTGCGGTTGTTCTGCGTATTGACGATCCTGGGAGCATCATCTTTCTCCATGAGTGCAGGCTCAGTAGCGAGTGGCGCTACAGCAATCACCACGAGTCGCTTTGAGGCGATGACGCCGGTGCGGGTCTTGGATACGCGTCAGACAGAAGACTTGTTGGCGAATCGCAAAACCCCCCTTCGGATCGCTGGCACCAGCGGGATCCCAAAGACTGCGACTGCGATTGTTATGACTCTCACCGTGTACAAGGCGTCGAGTGATGGAGAAGTAGCGGTCTACCCATGGGGTCAGACCTCTCCTCCCGTGCCACAAGTCAGCATCCAAAAGAAGATTTATCCGTTATCTCGAACGTTGACGGTAGCACTCGGTAAAAATGGACGCCTCGGATTACTCTCAACAATCGACACTGATGTAACCATTGATGTTAACGGTTTTTATTCTCCTGCTACATCAAGTTCGTCTGGACGCTTTGTGGCACTTAAACCGCAAAGAATTCTTGATGCACGATCCTCGCATTCCTTCAGCAAAAAAGAAGTTCGGAGGGTCGCTCTCCCACGGGGAATTCCCGGCGATGCTGTCGGTGTTGTACTTAATGTGACCTCATACGAATCTTTGAAGCCAAGTGCTACATTCGCTTTTTTGACGGTCTATCCAGCTGGGGCAAAAAAGCCCGGATCACCAAGCCTCACTGTTGCATACTCTGGGCAAACTGTTTCTCAGCAGGTCATTGTTCAACGTGGTTCGCAAGGTCTGGATGTATTTTCCTCAGTCGGAGGAAGTGTTCTCATTGACATCGTCGGTTACTACACGGGCCCATCAGCTGTACAAAGTCGAGTCGGTTTATTCGTACCTGTATCAACCACCCGTATCCTTGACACAAGGTCTTTTTTCAGTTCGCTCGGTGCGGGCGTTGCGTTGCATGCAGGTTGGACAACAGCAATGAAGCCGTGGGTTTTTCTTGGAATCACAAGGACGAATATCGGTTCCGTCGCATTGAATGTGACAATGGTTGACACTCAAAACTCTGGGGCGTTGACGGTATACCCGAGTCGGACTTATCGGCCAGTGAGAGGTCTCCTGAGTGCAGATTTTCCTGGTCAAACCATCGGAAATTCAACGCAAACAGCGGTGACAAAGCTCGGAGTCGCTTTCTATACAAAGTCAACGACTGACCTGACTGTGGAAGTTGTTGGTTGGTTTGTGGGCACCAATCTCAATGCCTTTTTACTCGCGCCAGTGAACCCCAGAGTAAAGGCGAAAAGGTTTCGCGCAGTTTTGATCATCCCGGAGATGCGACTCACTACACCTGTTCTTGACGGAACTCAAAACGTCAATAAAGATCCGTCTCGATTTATCGGCTCAAGCACACCAAATTCACCGGGCAACGTGGCGATATTTGGTCATCGTGTGTCACATGGTCGTGAGTTCTACTCTCTTAATCAATTAAAAATAGGGTCAGTCATATATCTGTTGTTTGATAAAAAGGTCTATACATACAGCGTTACCGAGGTAAAAATAAAATCACCAAAAGATAAGGCTCTCTGGCAACTTAGGTCTCAAAACCAAACCTTGACGTTGGTGGCTTGTCATCCGTTGCACAGTGTCGCTCAGCGACTTGTTGTGACAGCAGAACTCAGGCAAGTTGAGAATTCAATCGGCTGACAGTAGACCAATATTGCTGTAGGTCCGAGCCAGCGTTGCCGAAGCCACGGTGCGCGCCTTATCAGCACCGACGCGAAGTAGACGAGAAAGTTCGGCTTGATCGCCCATGAGTTCGCGGTAGCGATGCTGAATCGGCGTCAGTACTTCAACAACTGCCTCGCCCGCATCGACCTTCAGGGGACCGTATTGGGTGTAAGCAGCGGCAGTTTGCTCTGGCGTGCGACCAGTACATGCAGCCAGAATCTCCAAAAGATTGGAGATGCCTGGCTTTTCGGTGCGATCAAAACGAACTTCACCATCCGAATCAGTGACGGCACGTTTGAACTTCTTGATAATTGCCGAGGGTTCGTCAAGTAAATAAACAATGCCAGAATCGCTGGCCGCCGATTTGGACATTTTGGCGGTCGGTTCCTGGAGATCGGTGACCTTGGCGCCTGCACGCGGAGTAACAATTTTTGGCACGACAAAGGTTTTTCCGAAACGTCCATTAAATCTCATGGCAATGTCACGGGTGATTTCGATGTGTTGACGTTGGTCTTCGCCAACTGGGACCTCGTCAGCGTCGTACAGCAAAATGTCGGCGGCCTGCAGCGCGGGATAGGTAAACAATCCAGCTGAGATGAAATCAGCTTCGCGCTTGGCTGATTTGTCCTTGAACTGTGTCATGCGACTGAGTTCACCGTAAGAAACCGTACATTCCATGACCCAGCCCAATTGAGCGTGCTCGGGCACATGACTTTGGACAAAGACTGTGGCTACGTCGGGGTCAAGTCCGACTGCAAACAAGGTTGCTGCTAATTCGAGGGTACTTGTGCCGAGCACGCCAGGGCGATCGGTTACGGTGAGGGCATGGAGGTCAACGATGCCGTGAAAAGCATCGCATTCATGTTGACCGCTTACCCACGTGCGTAAGGCCCCGAGGTAGTTACCAAGATGGACGACGCCCGTGGGTTGGATGCAGGATAAGACTCTTGGCACGGCTGAATTCTACTCGTGCACTCGCTCATCACGGTCGCTTTTTAGCGATTTGCCTGCTCCCGAGACACTCGGGCGATTAGCCTGAAGGTAATGGCTGTCGACGTCTCCACTCCGGTCTTTGAGGGCCCATTCGATCTACTTCTGCACCTGATCCTCAAGGAACAGGTTGATATATACGAAGTTGACCTATCCGTGATCGTGAATTCGTATGTAGCTGAAATCGCCAAAATGGATGTTCTCGATCTGGAATTGGCGACGGAGTTCCTGCTCATTGCGGCAACTCTCGTGGACATCAAAGCTCGCCGCTTACTACCAGGGCGCGAGGACATAGACATCGACGAAGAACTCGGTATCTGGGAAGAGCGCGACCTCTTGCTGGCGCGCCTGCTTGAATGCAAGACCTTTAAAGATGTCGGTCAGGTATTCGCACGGTTGGCTAGTGCTGCCGACCGTTCTTATGCGCGTCGGTGTGGTCCTGATGAACGCTTCTTGGAATTGATGCCCGATCTTTTGGAGGGGGTCAAGCCACGCCAGTTCTTAGCCGCCTACATGCGCGCCATGGCACCTAAATTGGCACCTAAGGTCGACCTCTTCCACGTGGGTGTCATCAAAGCCAATGTGTCAGACGCACTTGCTGAACTTGTGGACGAGTTGCCACGTATCGGGCGCATTAGTTTTCGTCACTTGACCGCCGATCTCGTCGATCGCATTGAAGTGATTGTGCGCTTCCTGGCCTTGCTTGAACTTTTCAAACAGGGCTTTGTGGAGTTGCAGCAAAATGAAAAGTTTGGCGATATTGAAATCGTCTGGTTGGGTGACAGCGAATCCGCCATGGTTGGTTCCATGGCTATTGATGATTATGAAGGTTGATGTTCAGGCGAAATTAAAGCAAGAGCACTTATGAGTGCGAACTAATAAAGAATGTGAAGAGATAATGAGCGAAGAATTAACAGTTGACACTGCCGTTGCCACACCCATTGATGCAGATCTCGTGCGCGCTCTGGAGGCAATTGTATTAGTTGCCACCGATCCTGTGCCCGTTGAACTTCTGGCACAGATTCTTGGACATCCAGACGCAGTCGTAGAAAGTCTCTGTGCTTCGTTGGCAGCGGCTTACGAAGAAGCAGGTCATGGCTTTCAACTCGTTCGAGTAGCGGGTGGATTTCGCTATCAGTCTCATCCCGATGTCTCGGTCTATGTGGAACGCTTCATTCTTGATGGTCAAAAGGCACGACTCTCTGGCGCGGCTCTAGAAACATTGGCGATTGTGGCCTACAAGCAACCCATTTCACGCGCTCAAATTGCTTCCATTCGTGGAGTTGATCCCGACGGCGTACTGCGCACGCTGCAGGGACGTGGGTATATCGATCAAGTGGGTCGCGACCCTGGTCCGGGTCAAGCAGTGATGTGGGGAACGACGCCTGCATTCTTGGAGAAGTTGGGTATTAACTCGGTGAATGATTTGCCGCCAATTGTTGAATTCATTCCGGGTGCCGACATCGTTGAAGCCCTTGAGGTTGGTTTGCGCATCTCCAAAAATGAGGATCTTGAAGTTTCAACTCTCGAGCCCATAGCGGTGCCTGTTGAGGCAGAGCATGACGAATCGGGAACCTGAGCGGCCGCTCTGGGAGCAACTGGCAGCGAAATCAAAACTTTTGCCGCAAGGTGATCGTTTGCAAAAAGTTATGGCTCGACACGGTTTTGGATCTCGCCGAGTGTGCGAAGACATCATCGCTGAAGGTCGCGTTTCGGTGAATGATGTTGTCGCTGAATTGGGTCGTCGGATTGACATCAGTACGGACACCGTCAAGGTTGACGGGGTTGAAATCGGTCTGCAACCAGGTTTGGTGTACTACTTGCTGAATAAGCCTGTAGGCGTGGTGACGACTGCGTCTGATCCGCAAGGTCGACCAATTGTGATTGACCTTGTGCCTAGTGAACCACGGGTTTTTTCAATCGGTCGATTAGATGTTGATACAGAAGGTTTGTTATTGCTGACAAATGATGGCCAGTTAGCCAACCACATTGCGCATCCGAGTCACGGCGTAGAAAAGGAATATCTGGCTGAGGTTGCTGGAGGCGAAGTGTCGGGCGGTGCGATACGACGTTTGCGTGATGGCATTGAACTCGAAGATGGCGTGACTGCACCAGCCAAAGTCACTCAGCCCACACCTGGGATCTTGCGCATCGTCATCCATGAGGGTCGTAATCGCCAAGTGCGGCGCATGTGTGAGGCCGTTGGACATCCCGTGACGCGTTTGGTGCGGACGCGCATTGGGCCGCTGAGTGATAGGCGTTTGCAGCCTGGGCAATGGCGTGAACTGACATTGCCGGAACTGCGTTTGCTAACTGAGGCAGTTGCCCTTGTCGTGCAAAGATACGATCAAGAGCAATGAGTAGCACAGCGACAACAACGAACCGACGTGCCACAGTCGTTGGACTGGGATTGATTGGTGGATCAATTTGTGTCGCCCTGCGCGAACGAGGTTGGCAGGTCGCGGGCGATGATCAGGATCCTCAGCGCGTCACCGAGGCACTTGAGCGAGGCTTAATTTCGGCCGCCGGTATTGACGCAGAGTCGCAGGTTACTTTTGTTGCCGTACCTGTGACCGCAATTTCGCTACAAGTCCAACGAGCTCTTGATGCCACTAGCGGCATTGTTACTGATGTCGGCAGCGTTAAGGCTGTGGTGACGCGAACGATTACTGATCCACGATTCATCGGTGGTCACCCGATGGCCGGCAGCGAACTTGAGGGACTTGATGGAGCAGACGGGGAACTGTTTACGGGGGCTGTGTGGGTCCTCACACCGACTCCCACGACCTCAGATGCAGCATTCGCCACGGTGGCAAATATCGTCAACGATCTTGGCGCAGAAGTCGTTGGTCTTGATCCTGTGCGTCACGATGAATTGGTTGCCATTGTGAGTCATGTTCCGCACCTCACGGCCGCCACTTTGATGGGAGTGGCTGGGTCGCGCGCTACAGAACATGCAGCATTGTTGCGTTTGGCGGCCGGCGGCTTTCGCGATATGACGCGAATCGCCTCAGGGCATCCCGCAATCTGGTTGGATATTTGTGCGGAGAATCGCCCTGCAATCGTCAGCACTTTGACTTCTTTGATTGACGGATTGAGTGATATGAGAACGGCAGTTGACACTGGCGATCGGACCACGATTCTGCAACGACTCACGGCGGCACGCGAATCGCGTGCCAACTTGCCGAGTCGAATCAAGGCTTTGACCGATCTTTCAGAGGTGCGTATTCCGATACCTGACCGACCAGGTGCCGCCGCTGAGGTGTTCACTTTGGCTGCTGAACTAGGTGTCAACATTCCTAACTTTGAAGTGGTGCACTCGGTTGAAGGAGATCGCGGTATTGCTGTTGTTTTGGTGGAGACGACAAGTGTGGAGTTGTTCCGTGGCGGACTGATGGCCCGTGGTTTCAAACCCTCAGTACAGCGTTTGGATTGACATTTAATGAGCAAACCAATGCTTCTTGAAACGGCACACGGACCACTCTCGGGCGTTGTCTGCGTGCCTGGATCAAAGAGCATCGCCAATCGTGCATTGGTGTGTGCGGCACTAGCTGATGGTAGCAGTACATTGCGCGCTGTTCCGTCGGGAGATGACACATCGGCGATGGTTGACTGTTTGAGAATTTTGGGAGTGCAGATTCAACAAGACGGCACGACTGCTGATGTCACGGGAGTTGCTGGGCAACCTGTTGGCGGCGGCGTGTTAAATGCTCGCTTGGCAGGGACAACCTCGCGCTTTATGACGGCAGTGGCATCTTTGTCCGCAATACCTTCGATGATTACAGGCGATGAAGCACTGTGCCGTCGACCCATGGCCGCCTTACATGACGCGCTCGCGTCGTTGGGGGCCGCAGTCCGTCCAGAGTCAGTGACGGGGCATCTTCCTGTTTGGGTGAGTGGGTCAGACCTCGCGGGTGGCTCTGTTGCTATACCCGGTGACGTGAGTAGCCAGTATGTGACAGCACTGATGCTGATCGCTCCATACCTTGAAAGCGGTCTGCATATTCAATTGACATCGCCCTTAGTGTCTCGCCCCTATGTCGCCATTACTGCTTCGGTGATGAGTTCGTTCGGGGTCACCGGAATCGCTATCTCGGACCGCAGTATTGGAGTGGAAGCGGGACGCTATGTTGGCACCGCATATGACATTGAACCCGACGCTTCATCGGCTTCATATCCATGTGCCGCGGCGGCAATTGTTGGGGGATCGGTGACGGTCATCGGATTATTGCAAGATGCTTTGCAAGGCGATGCCCGCTTCGTTGAGGTTTTGATGAATATGGGATGTGCCGTCGTGCACGAAGATACGCAAACCACAGTCGTGGGAGCCGATGAACTGATCGGCGTGGAGGTTGACATGGGAGGGATGTCAGACCTCGTGCCCACTCTGGCAGCGGTGGCAATTTTTGCTTCGACTCCCACTCGCATCACTGGAGTCGGTTTCATTCGTCATAAAGAAAGTGATCGAATTGGGGATTTGGTTGAAGGTCTTGTCTCGCTCGGATGCGATGTCGTTGAAGAGCAAGATGGTTTGTTGATTCGACCTGTCGCAGTGGAAAATTTGGTCGGAACTATGTTGAAGACTCACGACGATCATCGCTTGGCTATGGCGTGGTCGCTCGTTGCGTTGCGGGTCAGTGGGATTGTGCTGGATGAGCCAGATGTCATTTCTAAAAGTTGGCCCGAGTGGTGGGAAGTACGATCATCATTATTGGCGACCTCTGCGCACTAATCTAATGATGCCTATGAATTCAGATGCTGCCTCCTCGTTACAAAGATGTTCGGTGGCTGCATTTGATGTAGACAAGACCCTCACAACCAAAGATTGTGTCGTGCCGTTCTTACGCGAAGTTGCTGGCTGGCGCTGGTACCTTGGCCTGCTATCGCGCTCCGTTCCTTTGACGATCGCAGTCGTACGGCGTGATCGCGATAAGGTCAAAAACTTGGTCACGCAGGCGGCTCTTCGGGGTCGCTCAGCGACTCATGTGGAAATAGTGGCACAGCGTTTTGCTGAGCGTGTCTTTCCGACGTGGCTGCGTTCGGATACTGTCAATCGTTTGCATTGGCATAAAGCCCAAGGTCACCGCGTGGTCTTAGTTTCGGCTTCCTACCGCTTATATCTCGTTCATTTGGCCGCGCAGTTGGGTTGCACGGCCGTTCTAGCGACCGAATGCGAGATGACAGCAGATGGTTTGTTTACTGGTTCATTGCTCGGAGAAAATTGCCGTGGGGTAGAAAAAGAGCGTCGGTTGCGTCACTATTTTGCAACTGAAGGGCTGACAGCAGTCAATCTTTTCGCCTATGGTGACTCTCGGGGTGATGACCACATGTTGGCAATGGCGGATCACCCTCTGCGTGTTGATCATCTGCCAGTGACTGTTGCCCCTGAAATGAGTATGCAATGAAAATGCCAGCGATCCTGCGTGAAGCACGACCCAAGCAATGGGCAAAGAATGTTTTAGTTCTATCTGCCCCTGGAGCAGCAGGTGTCCTCAATGCATGGGGCAGCGCTTGGCGGACACTTCTGGCTTTTGTGGCGTTGTCGTTGGCGGCTAGTGGCACCTATTTTTGGAATGATATTCTTGATGTCGAGGCAGATCGATCTCACCCGCAGAAAAGACTTCGTCCCATTGCCGCCGGGCTCGTGAGTTTGCCAATAGCGCGAATCGTCGGCACTCTTCTTTTGATTGCTGGAGTCGCTGTCGGATTTGTTCCTGATTGGCGTTGCGGCGTCGCCGTGATCACCTATGTGGTGTTAACAGTGAGTTACTCCACGATCCTTAAGCACCAACCTGTTCTTGACCTCATCGCCGTTGCAGCAGGGTTCGTGATTCGTGCGATTGCGGGAGCAGAAGCAGCGGGTGTGGAGATGAGCACATGGTTTTTGTTGTGCGTCAGTTTCGGTGCGCTATTTATCGTGACGGGCAAGCGCTACGCGGAGATGCGCGATATCGGTGACGATGTTGCAAGTACGCGCGCCACCTTGACCTTCTACAGTTTGGATTATCTACGGATGGTCTTAGCAGTCAGCCTGGGCGCGACCTTAGTGTCATATTGCACCTGGGCTTTCGCAACTAAGGAGATCTCGGGTACGTCTTGGCCGTCCTATGAGTTATCCATCGTTCCGATGCTGGCGGCCTTGATGAGGTATCTTTTGGCGCTTGAGCAGGGTCATGGTGCGGCACCTGAAGAAGTTTTTGCATCCGATCGAACATTGCAGATTCTTGGTGTGACGTGGGTCGTTATTTTTGGATTAGGCGTATACGTCCGCTGATTAGCCTTGATTGAACAGAACACAGAGATCTGGTCTTAGTAGGATTGTCCTACTTATGAATTCTGACTATTTACAATCGCGCTTGACCGGATGGGGCTTGACTTCGCCCAGTTATGCGCGCACTGCCAATGTGCCCCACGGCGAAGTGGGTGAGCATGTGAAGGACAGCAGTGGACGAGGTATTGTGATGCGCGGCCTCGGTCGTTCGTACGGAGACGCGGCGCAGAACGCTGGTGGAACAGTTCTCACTTTGGCGGACTCTGTGGCTCAAGCAGTTCTGGATACTGAGCAGGGAACATTGACCGTTGGAGCCGGGGTCAGTCTTCATGATTTACTGCAGATCATTGTCCCGCGGGGTTTCTTTATTCCAGTTTCTCCGGGCACTCGTTTCGTGACCGTGGGTGGAGCGATTGCCTCGGACATTCATGGCAAGAACCATCACATTGAAGGAAGTTTTGGTAATCATGTGCGACGACTTTCGCTGCTTCTTGCTGATGGCACTGTAAAGGAACTTGGCCCCGATCAAGATACTCCATTGTTTTGGGCCACCGTTGGCGGAATGGGCCTGACGGGGATCATTCTTGATGCCACATTTTCTCTGATTCGTATAGAAAGCAGTCGCTGCATTGTAAATACCGTGCGTTGTAAAAATATTGACGAACTCTTTGAGGAAATGTCGCACGGTGATGACGAGCATCGTTATTCAGTTGCTTGGGTTGATCTTTTGGCGACTGGCGCAAAACTTGGACGAAGTGTGTTGTGGCGTGGAGATCATGCCCGCCTCTCAGATCTCTCTACCAAGGATGCAATTGATCCACTGCATTACGCGCCTAAACATCTTGCTACGGTGCCTGCGTTGGTGCCATCGTTTGGCTTTGTGAATTCGTGGAGTACGGCCATATTCAATGAACTATGGCTTCGCAAAGAGCCTCATCGAAAAGTAGGCACGATCAAAAATATTCCAGCGTATTTTCACCCTCTTGATGCCATTGGTTCGTGGAACCGTTTATATGGTCGGGGTGGTTTTCTGCAGTACCAATTTGTCGTTCCCTTCGGGCAGGACAGAACATTGAGACGAATCATTGAAATGGTGGCTGTTTCAAAAACTGCCAGTCCACTTGTTGTTCTCAAACGCTTTGGAGAATCAAATCCCGCACCAATGAGTTTTCCCATTCCAGGTTGGACATTGACCGTGGATATGTCCTGTGCTGCTTCGGGGGTCAGCGAACTGCTGCATAGTCTTGACTCAATGGTCGTGGAGGCTGGCGGGCGTCATTATTTGGCTAAGGACGCGCACACGACTCCTTCAGTCATTCGACGCGGGTATCCACGACTCGATGAATGGAAAGCTATTCAGCGCGCCGTAGACCCGAGTGGAGTATGGCAGAGCGATCTTGCTCGTCGTCTAGAACTTATATAGTCGTCACATCAAAAGGATCATCATGGAAAACGCAGTTGGTGAAGTTCAAAATGTTTTGTTACTTGGTGGTCGCAGCGAGATTGGCTTAGCGATCGTGCGCAAACTGCTCTCGCCTTCTGCGCGAGTTGTTACCTTGGCTTGTCGGCGGCCCGATGAGGCCGCAGAGTTGACCCAGTCGCTGAGCCGAACCGGTTTAAGCGTTGAGGCGGTCTCCTTCGACGCCGCTGATACAGCGGGGCACAAAGATTTCTTGGCTGATGTAGTGGCGCGTCATGGTGATATTGATGTGGCGATTTTGGCATTCGGAGTTCTCGGTGATCAGCAAAACTTTGATGAGGATCCGCAATCAGCAGTCAGCGCGGTACACACCAACTACACCGCATCGGTTTCGGCTGCACTATGTCTCGCTCAGCAATTTCGCCAGCAGGGTCACGGCAAACTGATAGTGCTTTCAAGTGTGGCAGGTGAACGGGTTCGCAAGGCTAATTTTGTTTACGGTTCAAGCAAGGCCGGTCTTGATGCCTTCAGCCAAGGCTTAGCTGATTCATTGGAGGGTTCAGGCGCAAGCGTGCTGATCGTGCGACCGGGCTTTGTACATTCGGCAATGACAGCGGGGATGAAGCCCGCTCCATTTTCGACGACGCCCGAGGTGGTTGCGAATCTCACCGTCAAGGCTTTGAACGCTGGTCAGCGAATGGTCTGGACGCCCGGAGTTTTACGATGGTTGTTTATGGTGTTGCGTCACTTGCCAGGTCCGCTGTGGCGTCGCTTGCCTTTGGGCTGACTTCAAGAACTGACGTGTCAATGTTGGCGTAGTCGGGATTAAATATTCCGCGACATGTAGGTGTGCAGGTGCCATCTGGGCGCGGAGTGACTGGCACTAGAACCTCGACCGCATAATCAAAGCGTGGTTGGTACGGGGCATCGTATGGGCCAATGCCATCCCCAGTCGGACACTTTTGATAGAGGCGAACCACATCATGCTGATATGAACCCCTGAGACAAAAACTGTTTTCGACCACTTGGTTTGGCACGTCAGAGCCGAACTTGGTGGACTCATTGGGTTCAATCCATCCCGACCAAAAACGAGTCAAGATTAACCAATCGGCGCTTTGCACATCATCAGCAAGACGTGAATCCGCTCGGTCGGCGAGACCCGGATCCATCTCAATGAAATAAGTTGCCGGAATGAGATCGGGGAAAAGATGATAGAAGAAGGCGTCGCTATAAGAAGTGTTACGCAGATCCACAGGGCCGACTAACAGACGCTCGCCAGGATGAGATAACTGATCGAGATCTTTGACTACTTGAAGTGAAGCCATATATGGTCTGTCGTCTCCAAGATAAAAGTATCGATCACCGCGAGTTACTTGTAGTACTTCGGTTTTTCCTGAGATGCTGCGCCATGCCAAATCGGTGTAGGTCCGCATGGTATAGAACGGAACAAAGATCACGACAACTGCGAGCGTGACTAAAAAAGCGGTGACTAAGCGGACAGATGGATGTGTCCTAGGTGCTCGGTGGCGAATCAATTCAATGAGGGCGATAATCAGTAAAGGCCAAGAAATACACGAGACCCACAACAAGTGAGCGCTATCTGGACGCTGTAATGCTTGTGGTAAAAGTCCGATACCAAAAAGAGCAACGATGAAAAGTGTGATGCCGCGCTGTCGTGAGGCTGTGGAATCGGAGCGTCTGATGACCCAAAAAGCGATGATGGCTATGAATAAAGCGATCA
This sequence comes from Actinomycetes bacterium, assembly GCA_037147055.1. Lineage (GTDB taxonomy): Bacteria > Actinomycetota > Acidimicrobiia > Acidimicrobiales > Ilumatobacteraceae > Casp-actino8. The sequence goes on along the minus strand of JBAWVW010000014.1, from coordinate 20,230 downwards.
CAGGTAATAGGAAAAACCAAACGAAAAGCTGTTGTGGCGCGCTGAGGTGCGGCACACCCCACCATGGTGCAAATTTTTCACTAATCACTTGCAGTGCGCCTTGCAGATAGTGCCGATTCGGCGGACGAGGCAATTCGCGACCAGGTCGAAGGTGGATGACTGGATCCAGCAGAACGCCGCGAATAATTGCACTTGGTCCTGCCTGTATCAAATGAATCCATAAAGACGTGAGTCCCACAACAAAGCCACACATCACTCGGCTGACGATAAGTCGTGGTCGTTTCCACAGTGCCCAACCGAAAACGAGAGCGAGGGCTAAAATTAAATCGGGGCGAAAGGTGAGCGCTAATCCTGCGAGTAAACCGGCGGTGACCCAACTAGCGCGTGTAGGTAGAAGTTGACTTTGTCGATTGATCGCCCTGGCGCAGAAAATGACTGACCACAATGCAATTCCGACACCGCCACTCCACGCCAATGCTTGCAGTCCAATGGGCGTGAGGACAAAGAGTGTCGACATACTTCCGACGAGAGTTGAGGCTTTCATACCCCAGGGGCGGGTGATGACAACTAAGCCAAAGATCACCAGTAGATGTTGTACTAAGCCAAATGTTCGTTCTGACATAAGAGTGACACCGAAGACGCGGTACCACAATGAAAGTACATGCAGAGACCCTGGTCCATAGAGATGCAAAAAGTCGACATTGGCAACCGCACCTTTGATGACCCGCTCGGGAAAGACGAGCATGAATCCTTCCTCCATTGACGAGCCGATCGCACGATAGAGGGCGGGAAGAGTGATGGCGATCGTCAGCGCTACTAAACCTAACGATGCCCATTGTGCGCGAGCCTGTCTACTCAAAATTGAGCGCACATTCATGGTTGCGCCCCGAACGAAAGAAGTCCCTCCTGCAGTCGTACGCTCGTCATTGTGGCGGGGACTGCGTGGTGCATAGCGGGCGCGTAAACGCTGCAGTAACGGGTAGCCGCCCACGGCGGCGAGCACGCACAAGGCTGGTTCGGCGGGGACGCGAAAACGCGTGGTGCCGTAGGCGTACATCGCGGTGAGTGTGACATTAATGAATAGTGACCCAAGGGGCAGTAGACCCACCTTTCGACGGCGGATGAGAACGGCGCCATAGATGGATGACGCAGCAAGTACGTAGAACATCAACAGTCCAGCACGGGCAGCATTTTTATTACGACCCTCAATGGGAGCGAACTCAGTGTTTTGCCATGGACGGAACAATTCCCATTGGCGACCGACTCTGGCGGCAACGACTTTTGGCAATTCGGAGATGTGTTCGGTGGCGTAGTCAAATCCTTGTGTACGCCAAAAGAGGGATTTTTGTGCTTCGTCACCGGTGGCGTCAATACCCTGAGAGCGCAGATCTTCTTGGCAGGCGAAGGACCAAAAGCCAATGAATTTTCCGCTGTAGGCGGGATCGCAATTGGCATAGACGAAGAGCTCATTGCCGTTCGTCGAGAGCGGAACGAGAACTTCGAATGATCGTGCATTGCGCAGAGTCCACGGAGCCAGGACCAAGATGCAAGTGATGCCAGCAAGGGCGATGTGCTTGAGTCGTGTGCGCCAAGAAAGATCGCCTGAGCAAAGAATCCAAGGCACGACGAGCAACACTGAGAGCAGCAGTCCTTCGCCACGGGTGAGGGCCGCTAGACCCACGAGCAGACCCATTGCCACGGCCCACTTGAAGGTCGGCGTTCCTTTCCAGCGGTAGGCTACGTACACCGTTGCAGTCGTGCACAAGGCCATGAGCCCCTCGGGGAACATCACTCCATCGACGATCCATAAGTTGGGGTAAATGGCCGCTAAGAACATCGCCAGAATTGTGATGCGCTGCGCCGATTGGCGTGGAGCAACTTGATGGGCCACGAGTCCGATCATCGCCACGAGGGCGGTCCCGATAATCAGCGAGAAAACCTTGTGATCAAAGTATGTCGTCCCACCAAGTCGTGAAATGAAGGAAAGTACAAGTGGATAGAGCGGTCCGTGAAGGGCACTGGCGCGCCAATTCTGAAAAGCAATAAAATTTAATGGCTCAGGGAACCCGTGGCCAGTGGCGAGAAAGTTCGCCGTTGAATGGTAGAACAGCGGATCTCCTCCGTCTGTTCGAGTAGGTGCAACAGCAAGCAGCGTGCCTAATCGAACGACGAAGGACAAAGCCAGCATGGCCGCGAAACCGCTGCGATACGAGGGCAGAACCCAGCGCTTTTTGTTGATCGTTAGACAAAGTTGGATGACACCAAGAAAAATCAGGTAACCCAAAGTGATGGCCGTCAGCGCGGTCCACAAAAAAGTCGTGAGTAATGGACCGATGAGAGTGACGACATTGCCCGAGCGGTTGTAGGAAACGCGTTCAACATGTTGGCGAGCAATCAGATCAAGACTTTGACGGCTAAAAAGAAATAACCCTGGGGCACAATAGGCAAAACAGTTAATGAGTCGTCGAGTGCTGGGGGACTCGTTCGCTAAAGAAAATGACTTTTCCTGGCTCGGCTGACGGGCCGCGACGTATGCAGCGACAAGAAGTACACAAGCAACGAGTAATGCTGGGGCGAGATATGGACCCAGAAGAGTTTCACTGCGGATAAGAAAAAATCCAGATGCAAGCAATCGGCTGGGATCTTTGGACCCTCCAGTCTTGAGGGCGAGGCTGGCGAGAAGCGTGGACCACCACAATGTGTAAGAAGTCAGCACGACAATCAGGAGGCCTCGGCGGGCACCTCGTGTACGAGAAAACGAGGAGATGCTTCTGTGCCCAATAACGACCAATGAGTAGATGATCACCAGCCATAACGCAATGTCTAACCATCTGTCGCCATGCGATCCTTCGTTGAGGCGACCCGTGAGAAGCGCAAGTCGAAAGAGGCAGGCGCCTCCAAGCACTGCGCCTGGCCGACGAATTCGGTGAAAGAGTTCGGACATAGGAATGTGGCAATAATAGGCGGACACACCGCTCTGCTGGTGCTCTATCGCCCGAATCAATGATGGCACGCTCAAGGAGTCCGCAATGGTAATTTTGCAAGGTCGTGGATGTTCCTTTCTCAACCTCTCAGCCCGTCGCAAAATCGCGACTCCGTCCTTTTTTGCTCGTTGTTGCGATCTTTGCGTTAGTGCTGTATTGGTGGTGGCCGGGCTTAGCAGGGGCGGGTGATCCTGATACTGACCCAGATGTTTTAGTCATCGCTAATGGTGGTATCGCTGATGCTCGTGAAGTGGTGAGCAGGCGGCTTCGTGAAGAGGGTTTCACCGTTGTGTGGAATACACCCAAAGGCGCATGGTGTGATCTGACGAGCGAAATTGACGCCCTTCATCTGAATCCGAGTAAGGCAGTGGTGATCTTTCTCGATCCACTGACATCTGCGTCACACTGCGATCTCGGCGATGAACTTTTGGCGCAAAAAATTCTCTATCAACTACAAGTGCGTTTTGCGGCGCGGGTGCTCGTGGTGACTGGGTTGGACGCACACATTGATCCAGTCGTGAACTATCTAGAACGCTCTGGAGCGACAGTAGTGAACCCTTCGTTGCTACTCGGCGAGAGTGGCCTCAGTAATGAACACGTTGGTTGTTTGTGGTGGGACGATTGTCTCCTAGACGCCTCTGGAGTCGGGTACGTCATTGTGCGTGATGAAAATGGATTGACAATGGCTGGTCAACAACGTCTAGCTCGCGCCATCGTGGCTGGTGTGCAGTGATACAAGAGTTTAGCACCCGCCTCTTCGTGTGGGTTCAATGTCGAGTTGTCCAACGACCTCGCTTGACCCTTGTATTCTTAGGAGTTTTTATCGCTCTTCCAGGATTTGTTGCGGTTGGTTCAATGATTGGCGATCATTGGTATCCCTCAGGTGATGTTTCGCATACTGAACTGATGTTGCGAGCGATTCCTCATCATTTCCCGCTCATTGGGGTGGCGGCTCGCGTCGGCAACGATCTTAATAATCAAGGGTCAACGCCGGGTGCGTCCATGGCTTATGTGATGTATCCCGTGTACTTACTCTTTGGACGCACCAGTTTTGGGATGTTGGTTTCATTGCTGATGGTGCATGTGGTTGGCATTGTTTCTGCGCTGCATCTGGGGAAGAAATTTGGTGGTCAGGCCTTCGCCATCATTCTGGCCTTGGGGATGGCGTTGATGATTCGTTCTCTTTCTCCTCGTTTTTTTCTTGAACCATGGAATGTGTGGGTGCCAGTGTTTGCATTCTTTGTTTTCGTGCTCTTAATTTGGGGTCATGTGTTGGGGGTGCATCGTTGTTTCCCATTGGCAATTGCGGTGGGAAGTTTCTGCGTGCAGACTCACATTTCATACGTTCCGCTTGTCTTTGGCCTATTGGCTGTCAGTTTGTTTTGGAGAATCTATGAAGATCGGTCTGCCACGCCAAGAGCCTTTGCACCCTTGCGCCGCTCTCTGAAGTGGTCAGTACTTATAGGCGTGGTGATGTGGTTGCCGCCGGTGATTGAGCAACTCAGGCCAGGTCCGGGCAACCTCCATCGTCTTTGGCAACATTTCACAGACCCGCCATCGGACACTGTTGGATATCGAGCTGCATTGAAGGCGATGCTTGGCGAATTCAATCTTGCTGGCCCATTTGTAACAGGACCCGGTAAGGCTCCCTATGATGCACCAAATCTTCTTGGCTTTGCCGGATTTTCTCTCATCATCATTATCGGGGCGTGGCTCGCCTTGCGTCGCCGAGATCGACTTGTTCTCTCGTTGCAATGTGTGATGATGACGACAACCCTGATTGGTCTTGTGTCAACAGCAAGAATTTTCGGACACTTCTATGACTATGTCATTCGCTGGATGTGGACTCTCGCTGTGTTGTGGCTCGTGGCATCCATATGGTCAATGTGGCGCGCGGTTGGCAGTCGATCCGATAAAAGTCATAGAGATAAGCGCTGGATGGCTATGGTGCTTGCGATGCTCACGATCGCTGCAACAACGAGTGGAGCAATCGCGTCCGTGGGGGCAAACCCGCCGTACGGTCAGGATTCAAAATTGGTGGGTGGGCTCGCTCCGCAACTCACTAAAGTTCTGAGTCGACAAACTGATTACCTTCTGCGCTGGCATGACCCTGCGGCTTTAGGAGGTACAGCATTCGGACTCCTCTTGGAATTAGAGCGTCACGGCGAACATCTTTTCGTTGATCAGTGGGCGAGCGCGGCAGCGCGTCCGTTTCGCGTACGAAATGAATTTGAGACCGACTCGGTGTTGTGGTTAGTGACGGGGCAGGAAAATATTTCTACCTTTGCGTTACGCGATGATGTGCACCAGTTGGCTTTCTTTGACCCACGCTCGGCTGCTGAGCGCATTGAGTCTGACGATTTGCGTGTCCAGATCAACGAAGAAATGTTGGCTCTCGGTCATCCAGAATGGGTGACATTGCTTGATTCTCAATACGGGCATATACAAATACTGTTGTTCACCCACATACCGCACGATCTTTTTATCAAGGTTGCGCGCTACAGCGAGATACGAGTACCAGGTGCAGTTTTCGAAGTTCCACTCGGAGCGGATCCTTTCCCGTGAATGAGATCGCAGATACTGCTAGCACTCTTTCTCTTGGTGAGATGGCTGCTGACATGCTTGACAGCGGCACGCGTCGGGTGCATGTTTTAGCATGGCGTGATTTTGATGACGACGAAGCTGGTGGGTCAGAAAATCATGCCGATGAGTTTATGAAACGCTGGCAAGAGGCTGGTCTATCGGTTTTGCATCGAACATCGCATGCCGAAGGTAGACCCGCAGTCGCACAACGAAATGGTTACGACGTTGTTCGTCGTGGTGGGAGGATGTCTGTTTTCCCACGAGTCATGGGCTCTGAACTCACGGGTCGAATGGGAGACTATGACGCCCTTGTGGAAATTTGGAATGGGGTGCCATGGATGTCGCCTTTATGGTGTCGTAAACCGCGTATTTTGATCCTTCATCACATTCACGGACCGATGTGGAATCAGGTCTTTCCTGCTCCGCTGGCGGCACTTGGGCGGGCCTTGGAAACGAAGTTTGCTCCACCCTTCTATCGGCGCACCCCAACTGTCACGACGTCGGATGACACACAACAAGAACTCATTGAATTGGGTTGGAAGCCACATCTGGTGACGACCGGACCCGTTGGAGTGGATGCGTTTTTTAGCCCAGGTGGAACTAAGACTGATCATCCGTCAGTTCTGGCGGTGGGCCGGCAAGCGCCAGTCAAACGTTTTGTAGAACTCCTTGAACAAGTGGCAGTGGCAAGAAAACGTGTCCCGAATCTTTCTTTAACCCTGGTCGGTGACGGACCACAGCGCCCACACATCAATCAATGGATTGAACGCAATGATGCCCGTACGTGGGTCACTCTCGCCGGGCGGGTTTCGCGCGAAGAGTTACGCGAGCATTATCGCCGAGCGTGGATCATGACGAGTGCTTCATTGGCTGAAGGTTGGGGACTCACTCTCACTGAAGCCGCAGGCTGTGGTACGCCTGCAGTGGCAAGTGATATCAGTGGGCATCGCTGTTCTGTGTTGCATGACGAGACGGGAATACTCGCTCCGCTCGAATTCATGGGTCAACGCATCGCCGATATTCTTCTTGATGAGAAACTCCGCTATGCGATGGCAACTCGTGCTCAAAGCCGGGCTCGGTCTCTCACATGGGACGCATTAGCTGCCGGCGTGCTGCGTCCTCTCCACACCCAAGTAGTGCAGCGTCATTCAACGCGGTAAGAGCCGAGTCCCCTTTTTGATGCTGCTGAGAAGTCCCTGTTTTGCAGAACGGCGATGTTGAGATGCACCGAGATCGTTGGTCGCCTGACGATTGGCGACAAACCAATCGAAACTCTGTTGAAACATTTCGTCGTTGGACCAACGAGGAACCCAGCCAAGTTGGCTATGGGCATGTTCAATATCAAACCACATTGATTTTGAATACATGATCCAGTGGTATGGAGCGAAAGGTGCGAGGTGCAGTCCCGCTGCTACGCGCATTGCAAATGCGGTGGGACCTACGGGTAGTGAGCGCACGCGCGAGCCAGTATTGGCATAGGAGCATAAATTTTCTAGTGCTTCACGCATTGTTCCAAAGCGATCTGTTCCTGCATTGAAGATATTCGGATCACTTGTTGTTCCTGCCAATAGGCAAATCTCGGCTAGGTCTTCAGCATGCACAAACTGATAGCGGTTATCACCCTTTCCCAGTACAAATGGATCGGCCCCGTCGGCGATCCAATCAAAAAGGATTCCGAAAATACCCAGTCGTCCATGTCCGAGAATTGTTCGTGGCCGCACAATAGAAATATCTAGTCCACTTTTGATTGCTTCATGACAGAGGTTTTCGGCTTCTAGTTTGGCGAGTCCGTAGGCTTCCAAGGGGCGTGTTGCATCATGGGGGAAGACAGGATTTGATGCTGGTACACCGAATATGGCACTTGACGATGTGTGGACAACCTTGCGCACTTTGTGTTTGATGCAGGCATCTAAAAGGATGCGCGTTCCGTCTATGTTGACCGTGCGAAGGAGATCTTTGTCTTTGGCGAGTGGTACTTGTGCCACATTATGAAAAACGATATCCACGCCCTCTGCGGCAACGTTGACATCGCCTGGGTTGCGGATATCCCCACAGACGAATTCAACGCCGAAAGGTCGATCGGGGGTGTCATTGAGATCAAGGACGCGCACTTGATGACCAGCAGTCAATAATCGTTGCACCAATAGAGATCCAAAATATCCACTGCCGCCAGTCACCAGACTGATTGTCATAATTCGATGCCTTGCTGCGCGCACCAACGAATACTGCGCCGCATACCTTCGTAGAGAGACACGGCAGGTACATAACCGAGGTCATGCGTGGCCAAAGAGATATCGCAGGCGATGGTCTTATTCATTTCGCCCAAGACATGCACTTGTTGCACATAGCGTCCAGTCCTTTGGATGAAGCCGTCAGCCGTTTCGGCAACTTGTCCGAGAAGAGTGGGCAAACGTAGTTTATTTTTCTTGACGGTGTGGCCTTCATCAGTCAAGGCGCGTCCTACGGTCTCTACGATCTCACTGACGCGGTAAGCCTGTGTATCAGCAATCCACCAACCGCGTCCTGGTTCACCCTCCCATGCTCGCGCTCGGCACACACCATCGACAAGATTGTCAATGAACACCATTGAGCGACGTTGCGTGCCGTCGCCGAAGACAGGAAATTTTCCTGATTTCACCATGGAGAAAAAAGTCGTCTGACGCGCTGGCTGAAATGGACCATAAAACCACGGCGGACGCACGATGACAGCATTGAGTCCCTGAGACACAGTTTCCTGCACGGCAATTTCACCGCCCATCTTGGAGGCTCCGTAAGCGAGGTATGGATTAAATGGTTCATCAGCGCGAAAGGTGTCTTCGGTGTGGGGGTTATTGCCGAACGGACTGTTGGAGGAGATGTGTACGACACGACGAGCACCACAATGTAATGCTCGTTGCATGACATTTTTGGTGGCTGTTTCATTGACCGCAAAAAGGTCAGCGATTTTCTTGGGATGAATAATTCCTGCTGTGTGGACAAGATCAAAGGCACCCGAGGATGATGCAAATAGGCGGTCTATATCTGAGGTGTTGGTGACATCGCCAGTGAGGATTCTGAGGTCAAGATTGTTGTTTTTCGGCAGAGAAGATTGCAAAAGGGCTTGTTCCTCGGAATCGCGCACGAGGGCAATCAGTTGCGAGACCCCGAGACCATCGGCATTGTGAGCGACATGGGAACTCAGTGCCCGACCGAGCCAACCGGCTGCGCCAGTGATGATCAGAGGAAGAGGGGTTGAATTGTTAGGCATGGGGCTTTTTCTGTGCGATGAAGTGGCGGGCATTACGAACTGCGATGGCCATCACGCTGGCTTGAGGATTGACTCCAGGGGCATCTGGGAGTAGTGAGGCATCGTTGACATAAACATTTTTTGTCTCGTGCACGAGACCGTAACTTCCTGCGCCACACAACTGGCGATTTTCACCTAAGGGAACCGTCGAACAAAGATGCACGGTCATCACGCTCGCCTTATTCACGCTGAAGCGTTTTTGCGCTAGTGCCAGATCTTTGCGCCCACGTATGATCGGCGCTCCACGAAATGAGGGGTAGACCTCGGTGGCGCCAGCCTCAAGCATCAGCAGTGAAAGTCGCGACAATCCGCTACGCAATAGTTCGCGGTCGCGAGCGGTGAGACGGTAGGTGACGACTGGATCAACTAACCCTGGCACGCTCATGACCCGTCCACGTCCCTCGCTGGTAATAGCTGCGTAATAAACAGCCATATTGCGCCAGTCTTCAATGGCACCCTTGAAATCCGACCACTGATCAAGTAAAGAAAGAGCAATGAGTCCTGCATGACTAGCCGAACCTCCAAAGGAGAGATCAGGCGCGAATTCTTTGACTTGGTGCACGGGGACATCATCGGGCACATTGATGGCATCGGCAAAACGAGCGGAGAGTTTGACGGTCGGATGAACTGCCAAGGTTTGCCCGATGTTTTTTCGCAATCCGGAACGCTGCAAGATGGCAGGTGTTTGAATTGCGCCGCCGCAAACAAAGACGAATTTGAAACTAATTTTTCCTACTTGACCATTCGCCAATGAGACATCGGCAGATGTGGCCTTGGCATGGGAAATATTGATTTTGTTGACGCGACATTGGGTCAAGATACGCGCCCCTGCTTTCGCTGCGCGCGGTAGATAGGTGCGGGTCATTGACTGCCGCTGACCATGTCGCGGGTCACCATCGGGATAAGTCATCCAGCGCGGACTCTCGTCATGTTTCCAACCCAGTGCGTCGGCACCTTGACGAAGAAGTTGACTTGGAACACTGGCAGGTCCAGGCAGATGGGTGACATGAATATCTGTTTCAACTTCAGCGGCAGTCTTCATTAATTCATCGGGGTCAAGATCGCGTACATCCCAGCGATCTCGCCACCGTTCAACAACTTCAGTCGGTGGCCGTCGATATAAGCCGCTATTTACTTCCGTTCCCCCTCCGGCACAGCGGCCTTCGGTATAGGCGATGCTCGGTAGTCCGAGGGCCACTGTGACACCGCCACCACGATATTGCTGCTCCATTTGATCTAATGAAAATGGAGCGACTGAGCCTTGTTCAACCCACTGACCTTCTTCAACGACGAGGACATCAAAGCCGGCCTCGGCTAATAGCGCTGCCGTTGGAGATCCACCTGCACCAGATCCGATGATTAACACCTCGCATGACATTTTTGACTCGTTGGCGTCATGCCAAATGGATTGCGCGCTATTCATGCTGGTGATCCGTCGGAGCGCGTATCGGGCCATTTTTCCCAGATATAGGCGTAGGACAAAGAACGAATTAATCGGAAATACTCGCCCAAAAGCGGAAGGTGAGTTTTGCTCAGCCATAGCAAGCGGGACTGACCAGCGATTGATGTGAAAAGACGTACAAACAGGGCGATCGCAGCAACGCCGAGTCGCATATGGGCGGCGAGAACACCGAGTCGGCGCACAGTGAAAGTAGCGACTTCTTGCGTGACTACCTTTGGTAATCCAGGTAGGTCATGTTGCAATATCGTGACTGCCGTGGAATGCACCAACGAATCAAGAGAGGGTGTCAGTGCCATGCGAATAAAGTTTACTAGGTGTTGCCTGACGGGCGGGGTTCATGATGCAACCGTCGAAGAGTCCACGGCGAGTAGAATTTTGAGGTGTTTGGATCCTTGCGTCAGCGTTCGCTGGAGTTGAAAACTGTAGGGGTGACCACTGTCATCGTCAGTGTGCCCCTGCTGATCGCCATTGTCACTCTGATCAGTCGGGGTCGCTGGTTTCCAGCAGGTGATATGGCTCAGGCCGAATTACACATGCGTGGTTTTTTCGTGCATCCTCCCTTGGTTGGCGCAGCGGGACGCATCGTTGGCGACACAGGGATACAAGGCTCACATCCTGGTCCAGCACTGTGGGTGGCGATGCTGCCGATCTATCTCTTGGGGGCACGTAGCAGCGATGCACTGATGGTGTCCGTCGTCAGTGTGCACATTGTGGCTATCCTCGCAGCTTCCTTGTTGGCGTACAGGCGTGGGGGACGCTTGTTGACTGCTCTGACGGGTCTCGTGAGCTTATGCATTGTTCGATCCTCGGGTACAGACTTCATGATCGAACCATGGAACCCTTGGCTTGCGGTTCTGCCCTTTATGGTTTTTGTGTTTCTCATCGCAGAGGTTGTTGCACCAGTTCCTCGCTCGAGTCCGAAAAGACGTGGCACGGTATTCATCATCGCGATGGCGGTGGGGAGTTATTGCGTTCAATGTCATGCTGGATATGTACTCATCGTTTTTGTGGCATTACTCGGAGCCTTCAGCGTGCTCGCATATGACGTTGGTCGTAAGAGACTCATTCTGCAAACCGCAGGTATCTCTCTCCTAGTTGGCTTAGTGATCTGGAGTCCGCCAATTCTTGATCAATTGCGCCGTACTCCTGGCAATTTTTCCTTGCTCTGGCAACATTTCGCTTCGCCTTCTGAACCAACGATTAGTTTTGGTTCGGCGGCCCGAGTAATCGCCACGCAGATGAATATCCTCGGTCCGTGGTTGACGGGCCCGGGCGCTCACGCTCCATCGGAAAACTGGGCTCGGTATCCCGGTTTCATGGCCTTTGCGGCGCTGGTTTTATACGTTGGGTTGATGGCGCGTCGGCGACGTCTGTCAGGCTTACTGCGAATGCAGATGATGTTCTGCGGTCTTCTCATCGTGGCAGCGGTCTCCGTGTTGCGAATTTTCGGACCCTATTTCGAATACACAGTTCGCTGGATGTGGATTCTTACAGCACTCACCATTGCTCAGTCGTGTTGCGCGCTGTGCCGAATGTTCGGGTTTTCGCAGTGGCTCAGGTCAAAGAGACTTTTAACTGCTCTTGCTGTGGCGGTCGTTGCAGGGTTGCTTGTGACTAGCGCCGTTCAAGTCCATCAACGGGTGCATCTTCCTGGTCCAACGGATTCTCGGATAGTGAGTGAACTTGTTCCCCAAGCCATGCAACATCTTGATCATCAAAGTTCCTATTTGCTGCGGATGTATGACCCCTACACCTTGAATGCGACTGGGTTCGGATCCCTCCTGGAACTTGAACGGCAGGGATTTGATGTGGGCGTTGAATCTTTCTTCGCCGCCGCGGCTTTGCCGCACCGAGTACGTAGCGACATGGCAGTTGATGAGATTTTATGGGTCGTCGTTGGTCCGGCGATCGCTCGCGCGGATCTTGATCAGGCGCTGACGCAAATTGCCTATGTCGATCCGCGCACTCCCCAAGAGGCGGTTCTCGCTAAGCAATTGCTGAACGACATTAGAGAGGGCTTGATTGCCGCTGATCGCAGTGAATTGGTGCCTTCACTTGACACCCCAGGCGCATCGCTATTATTTGCTGAACCCGCCTTGCCCGCTTCCGTCGCCGAGATGGTTCGCCAACTCATTCTTTTGGGCCAACCAGTCGCAATGTATGCTGTCTCCCCAGGCTCTACCGTTACCTCGCTAAACTAGAGTTCTGTGCTTACTGGAGTTGTACTTCCCACCTATAACGAGAGTGAAAATCTCGGTCGGCTTTTACAACAACTTCGAGAGGTCTTACCCGAGGGTTTTTTCTTGGTAGTCGACGATAATAGTCCCGATGGAACTGGGGCGATTGCTGATCAATGCGCAGTGGAGTTTGGCAATATTGAGGTACTCCACCGTGCTAGCAAACAAGGTTTAGGAAGTGCCTATCGCCAAGGTTTCGCTGTTGCCCTTGACAGGGGAGTCGACGTCATAGTTTCAATGGATGTGGATTTTTCTCATGATCCGCATGTCATACCTGCCATGTTGGCATCGATTGCTGCAGGGTCAGATGCAGTTATTGGATCACGCTATGTTGCGGGCGGTGGAACCAAGGACTGGCCGATGCACCGTCGACTGCTCTCAAAATGGGGCAATCTCTACACAGCGGCAATCTTGGGAGTTGTGGTGCGTGACTGCACCTCCGGTTTTCGCGCCTACCGCGCCACAGCACTGACGGCGATTGCCCCAGAAACCACCGCCGCTGAGGGTTATGCCTTCTTAACTGAATTGGTCGTGCGACTGTCGCGCAAAGGATTAGTGATTTCTGAGGTTCCGATCATGTTCGCTGATCGCGAAAAGGGAACTTCAAAAATGTCCGGACGCATTATTGCTGAATCCATGCTTTTGGTGACCCGTTGGGGCATTCTCCATCGCCTGGGACAATCTCGAAAGTTGTTGAAATCCGTTCTCTATCTTCGCAAGAGTTAGCGATGTAATAGAGGGCTCAACTTGTCGCCCACTTTTGAGTAGCGCACGACGCAATAAACTGCTCGCACGCCATCGCGCCAGCCAATCTTCTTGCCTTCGTCGTATGTGCGCCCAGAATAAGAAATTCCGACTTCGTAAATCCTCAGATGCAACTTGGCTAATTTAGCGGTTATTTCCGGTTCAAATCCGAAGCGATCCTCTTCAATGTCAATCGCCTGTATGACTTCGCGACGAAAACACTTGTAGCAAGTTTCCATGTCAGTGAGGTTGAGGTCAGTAAACATATTTGACATCAACGTCAGGAAACGGTTTCCAAGGCTGTGCCAGAAATATAAAACTCGGTGCGGTCGTCCAGACAAGAAACGTGATCCAAACACGACATCTGCACGATCGTCAAGTAACGGTTCGAGCACTAGGCAATATTCGGATGGGTCGTATTCCAGATCGGCATCCTGAACAATCACGTATTCTGCGGTTGCATGCGAAAAGCCTGTCCGCAGGGCGGCGCCTTTGCCTCGATTCACCGGATGCATAATGACCCGTACTTGTGGATCACTAATGGCATCTAGAATCTCGCGTGATTTGTCGTGTGAGCCGTCATCAACCACAATGATTTCTTGGACCCAAGGTGATAATTGAACCATGGCGATTAATGAGGCAATAGTCCCTTGCTCGTTGTAACAAGGGATGATAACGCTCAAGCAACGACGTGGTTCAGTGCTCATGACTGAGAAACGCTAGCGGGATTTTGCATGTGTTCGCCTGCAGGTTCATCGCTTCTTGCCCACGATCCGAGGAAAATAAGTACTAGGCCGCCCATTGCTGGGCGGTGCACTCGTCGAAAATGCGAAGGCCAATCAAATCCGGCTGCAAATCCGTAGCGTTTTTGCTGGATCAAGAGGTACAGCATCGAAAGGGTCACTAAAGAGACCCCAACAGAGCGAATGAGATGTGGATAGCGGTGCAACATTGCCCAAAGCACGGCCATCGCAATACCCCAGGCTGGCGAAATGACAAGCGCTCCGAGCACACCCGTGGCGAGAATCATCGTGATCAACACAATGGTTTGTTTTTGATCGTGCATGGTTTTGTGAGCGCGTTCTGTGACTGGGTTCGTAGATAGAAATATGCGGCGACGTAAACGGGGTCGCAACAAAACGATCAGCGAGCACAAAATAGCCATCAAGGTAACGGCGATACCGATCCACATCCTGCGCTGTGGTGTCCAAGAGGCGTTGAACTTGATATCTGTTGCAGAAGTAGCAGGAAGAAACCACACTGCATGACCTCCGCCACTTGCGACTGAAACTGGTAATTGGCGGCCACCTACTGAAGCCGACCAGCCAACGTTCCAGCCCTCTGGCATTTCTATCCAACAGTCTGATGAGCATTCAGGAATGTTGGCCGAACGTGTGCTCCGCGTCTGAGTGATGGGAGCGATGGTGGACGGCTGAGCGGGAGCACTCAACGTCGAACGCAGGATCACATTGTTAATCTTGATACCACTCGGGGTTGGTGTTCGTAGTTGATGTTCACCGCCGGGCAGGGTCAGCGGGGAGCATGCGGTGAGAAGAATCTGAGCATCGCCAGAATCCTCAGCGCTCATCGGAACCGAGATGCCGTCAATGGTCACGAGGTCGTCGACGCATGTATCAACAGGAAGATCTGAGGTCGTTAAAGCTACTGAAGCGGTCAAGATAAAAGAGGCATCATGCGCAAGTAAAAACTGTCGATTTATTGACAGTTCTGGATCTTGACGGCGTGCGTCATAGGGATCAGAGCGCAGTCGGGTAAAGACATACGAAACCGCGGTGTTGGCACTTGCTCGCGAACTGGCATCACTCGGCACCGTAATGATTTCTTCACTGCGCAATGCCTCAGGTAGCACTTCAATCCAACCGACAGCATTGGGTTCGTCAGCATTGGAGACAGCATCAATGCGTAGTCGCACCACATGACCCAATTGCGCGAGGCTGATTGTTTGCGTGCCCACGTCAGACTGTAGCGACTGGGGTTTCCATGCAGATCCGTTAACGCTGATTGAAATATCTGTAATGGCACGCTCTTGAACAGTATGTGGTGTCGCAATCAGCGCCAGTTTGTCAAGGTTGGTTTGTTCGCTGGCGATAGTGAGTATTTGACCAACGGGATTGACACCCCAACCTACAGACCATGAGGTTGCTAGATTTCCATCGTTGGCATTACTCGGTCGATACTCCGGCAGATATGACAAAAAAGCACCGTAAGCAGTAGCACTGAGACGAATCCCCGTGGTGTTCATTGCAGTTGACTGGGTCTCAGGACGATTGTTTGCTAGTGGAAAGACGGGTAAGCGATTATCAAAGACGTCAAGACCGTCAATCACTGGGTATTCATCTTCAGTCGCTCCCCACACATCTTGCGAGCTTCGCCAATGATGAGCGCGACGTCGATTGCCATCGGTGACAAATAATTCGGGGGTTGTGGATAGTGCTTGGTCAAGGGAGTTTTGATCAAGCGCGGCAGAGGCAAGGATTGTGCTTCGTCCGTCAATCAAACCGGTACTCGCAAGATCAACAACACCGGAGCCGTCACCCGAGACAAGGAGCGGAGCATGACTAATTCGTAGTCCAGGCTCTGAATCATCAACTGAGTACAAGGAGATCTCGGGAAGGGCGGTGGCGGGAAAGTCGTGTAAGTCAAGGGCATCGATTCCTTGAGCGAGGTTGACAGTCGGATCGCCAAAATCACCGAGATGTGTCAGACCAGGAGCGGACGCAATCAGCGATGAGGAGCGTTCGGGACGATTGAGTCCAAAGCGCTCGTATTGGTAGGAGTTCACCACCATCACTGTGTCAGCGCCAAGCAAACGAGCAATTGGGGCGATGCTGTCTGGATCGGCCGTGCCATTTTGAAACGAATCATCGAGGGCGTATAGGAGGTCCATATAAGGGGCACTTCCAAGAGGTAACCAATCGCGGGTAATGAGTGGTTTTTTGGTGATGCCAGGCAGGATCGGGTCTACTGGATAGCCCCAGCGATAGGCAGCAGACTCAATGCCTGGGAGGATGAGTACCGACCCTGTGTCGCCGAGTTCGTAGCGCGCATTAAGCAGGTCTGCTGCCTCGCCCCATGCTGAAGGGATATTTTCCGGTCGCGAGATCGCTGGATCAATGAGGCGCCCGCCAAATAGCGCTGGCATGTTGACGCACAGCATCAGAGTTGCCGTCGCGACGAGGAAAAATGGCGTACGGGTAGAGCGTGGCGCAAACCTCACGATGAGATGCTGGATGATGATGCCAAGCCCGATGGCTACAGCTAATGCCACTAGTGGAACTGCACGCGATGATGATCGCAAGGCCAAGCTGATAGCGCTCTTGGGATGGTCAGCAAAGTACGACCAAAGTGGCGCGGGCGAGTTGCTGGGATATGCCCCGACAGAGGCGACCACGCCAACAAGAAGCATCAAACTCAGGGGGCGTCGCAGTCGTTGATGAGTGATGATGCCCAAAAGACCGAAGAACAAGATCAGAAGTCCACAGCCGATGACGAAGAGATTGGTCTGATATGGCGTCGAGGCCGATGTCAAAGCAGTGACGTCATTTCGGTCATAGAAAATCCAATAACCCAATCCGCGTAGTACTTCGGGAGCGCTCGACGTGGCAGATGTGGAGGTGAGGGCTTCGCTATACGACAGGACCGGTGCTCCGTATTTCCCTTGTGTGGATAATCCGGCAATCCACCAGGCAGACATCACGGCTGTGATTGCACCCAAAAGTCCAACAATTGAAAGAATCTGTCTTCCTCTCATGGCTCTTCGTACATATGCATCAATCAGCCACACAAGCGGTGCTGGGGCGATCATCAACAAAGCCGTGGCGTTGAGCCCTCCAGATGACGCGATCAGTAATCCGAAAATCGCAAAATATTGCCAACGCCGCTCTTTGATCATCAGCAGAGTGAGACCGATGATCCATGGCAACAGGCTCCATGGAAGTAAGAGGGCAGATGTTCTTGAAATGTATGGCAAAACAAACGGCGAAAGTTGATAGCACAGAGCAGCAATGAACTGTGCTGACCGCGATAGTCCTAGATGTTTTACTAGCCATCTTGTTCCTAATCCGGCAATGATGAGCAACGTCCCAAGCCATAAACGATGGGCTATCCAGTCGGGTATAGAAAGCCAATTGAAAAAAGAAAACCAGGGACCAGTCGGCCAGAGATATCCAACATTTTGATGGGGGACCCATCCACCAAGTTGGCGAGAATCCCATGTCCACGCAGCGTCACTGAGTAGTCGTCCTGGATTGAGATAGAGATACAACTTTGTGTCTGCTGGAAGTTTCCCAGGGGCACTCAAAAGAAGGGGAATAAAGGCGAGAACTGTGAGGGTGGCGATGTCGTAGCGCTGACGCAACCACTTGATCACGGAATCGCTCCGTAAACACCGTAGAGAGATGTCAGCGCTGTCAAACCGGCGAGAAACATACCGACAACATAGGGCCACCATTCGCGCCGCTTGGAATCACTGAGCCACACTGCGAGAGAGATGAGCAATGGAAAAGCAGTAAACAAAAATCTCGGACGCGCCGTGACTGTTGCTGGCAGCAGCATCAAAATCAAAACAACCGCTGAATAAGCCATGGCTGGCAATGGGAGTCGATGACGTTTCCAAATGATCCAGACAAATAAGAGTGTGCAGGCGAAAGATGCCGCAGTGACTAAATCTGTGGGAGAAGATAATGGTTGTGTGAAGGCCTCAAAAGTTCGTCGAAGAGCCGTGAATCCAAAGCTCGCACCCTCTTTCCAAGCCTCACCTTGGACACGGAACCAGACTCCTGATTCATGCGCATGATGATTGATCCACAGTTGGTAGCCAAGAAAACCGAGTGGAGAAAGCAGCGGGGCAATCAAAGGTCGCCACGATTTCTTTGCCCGCACTGCCATCACTGCAGCCACGAGACAAGCAGCGATGAGGGCGACGCCGTTCGGTCGTGTGGCTGTCGCCAGCATGGCTATGACTCCTGCCCATAGCCATCGTTCGCGGTCGAGAAGCAATAGGCATGCAACCGCCAAAGTCAGTAGCAGTGCCTCGCTGTATGCGAAGGATAAAACGAAACTTCCGGGAAAAATTGCACATAGGATCATGGCTCGCTGAGCCACGAGATCACCGAACCAGGAACGGGTTAAGAGACCAACCAAAACGATGAACACTGCTCCGAGTACAAGATTGAGGAAAAGTGCCGCAAACGTGTCACCTCCCGGCAGAAGCCAACTGACGTAACGGACAAGGTGCGGGTAAGTCGGGAAGAAGGCTACGCGGGCTTGTGGGTCGTCGTAGGTGATGTGAGGTGGAACAAAACTGGGATAGCCGTAGCGCACGATGCGCATGTACCAAGCTCCGTCCCATGATGTCAGGACATCAAGAATCATCGATCCAGCAGAACGGGGGAGAACTCCGCTGTGTGCTTGCGGATCAACTTTGCCGACAAATCCCCAGACCAGCCGCTCTCTGATTTTATTGTCATCGGCACGCAATTCAGCGGCGACGATAGCGGCCCCGACCATGACACATAGACGCGAAATGAGATAAGCCACTCCGGCGTGTCGCACGGCAGTTGCCCAAAGTGATCTCTGATTGAGTTCGGCAGCGGTATTGGGGGAAGCAGAATCAGGCATCAGATAAACGGATCCATATGTGGGTCAAGAGAACAATAAAAAGACGCTAACACGGGCGAGAGCCACTCTTTCGGACTACTGAGTTGAGTGCATGGGCGGTCAGAATGAAAGGATGCCGATGCCGCACACCTTTACTCCGCCAACTGAACTGCTGATTGAGTATCCCCAGCCTGGAGTGACGGTTCTACGACTCAATCGACCACAAAAACTGAATGCGATGACCACCGAACTTGTGGAAGGGCTGCATCAGGCTTTGGATTACATTGCGGTCGATCCAGAGTGTCGAGTTGTCATTTTGACTGGGTCAGGACGAGGGTTTTGTGCGGGGCTAGATCTGAGTGGCTATGGCTCAGCGCCCCACACCGAGCATCTCGGTACGACGCAACGCTCATTTGCCGTGCAAAAACATATTGCCAGTTTGATTTCACATATGCGCGCTATCCCACAGCCGATCATCGCTGCTGTGAACGGACCTGCGGCTGGTGGAGGCTTGGCCCTTGTGCTGGGGAGCGATATTCGCATTGCCTGTGAATCAGCGAAATTTAATGTGGCATTTATACGAGTAGGTTTTTCGGGCTGCGACATTGGCACTTCTTGGCTTTTGCCGCGAATCGTCGGAGTCGCGCGTTCTCAAGAAATGATGCTGACTGGACGTGTGATTGATGCGCAGGAGGCCTACCGCATCGGTTTGGTCGTTGATCTTGTGCAAGATGCCGAACTTGAAAACACGGCTATGGCAGCCGCGCAGCGGGTGATGATGAATACGCCGTTTGGAGTGGCTCTCACTAAAGAAGCAATGTGGACCGCACTAGAAATTCCGGCAATGCAATCGGCGATTGATCTTGAAAACCGTCAGCAAATTCTTTCCAGTCACACTCAAGATGCACGCGAATCAATGCTCGCCTTTCTGGAAAAGCGTGCGCCTAACTACACCAATGAATAACTGCTTCTGGGTCGTCTAGTAGGTCAAGGGATTGTGACAAGCAACAAAGTGAGCCGGTGCGATTTCGCGCATCTCGGGTTCTTCAACACGGCAACGGTCCTGCACATTTGGGCAACGGGGATTGAAGCGGCAACCCAACGGAGGATTAATAGGCGAAGGCGGTTCACCCATCACGGCAGTCGGTGAATAGATGACCTCAGGGTCTGGCTCAGGGATTGAATCGACTAAGATATTCG
The DNA here is from genome assembly GCA_037147055.1 of Actinomycetes bacterium. GTDB lineage: Bacteria > Actinomycetota > Acidimicrobiia > Acidimicrobiales > Ilumatobacteraceae > Casp-actino8. The sequence continues at coordinate 115 of JBAWVW010000014.1, read as the reverse complement.
TGTACGGGTGACTTGGTCGAGCATACAAATCGTCGCTTGAGGCCAGTTCACACATTTTGCCTAGATACATCACGAGTACTCGATCGCTAATGCTCTTGACGACGGCAAGATCATG
>JBAWVW010000013.1:0-33905 GCA_037147055.1 Actinomycetes bacterium | reverse complement strand
CAGGTTCCACCAACCGGAGAAACACGTGCCCAAGTTTTGGCGGATTATTGCGCTCGCGAAGGTCTGCGCCTTGAGGAATCAATTGCCTACGCCGACTCCAGCAGTGATTTACCGATGCTTGAGGCCGTTGGCTTTCCTGTGGCCGTGAACCCCGAAACGCGTCTGGCTACGATTGCTCGCAAACGCGGCTGGCTTGTTGAAAATTGGGAGAAAGCATCTGGAGGTCCACGACCACGCCTTCCTCTCGGTCCCATGATGTCCGAGCGCGAACAGAAACGTTTTTCTGAACGAAATAAGCGCTCTTCGTATAGGTCGGGATTATGAAAGCGCTGAAGATCTCTCGTAGCAACGCCAAGTTTGCTGTGGCCCGCTTGGTCAGTCCGATCAGTGCGCTCGGGGCTGCCAAATTTGGACCGCTCTCATTAGTCAATGAATCTGCACCCGAACTCCCTAATGCCGAGGGTTGGCATCGCATCACCCCGCGTCTCACAGGTATCTGTGGTAGCGATTTGTCACTCGTTGAAGGCCACGCATCAACATACTTTGACGATTGGGTCTCCTTCCCCTTTGTTCCAGGCCATGAAGTTGTGGCTGATTGCGATGATGGTCGCCGTGTCGTCCTTGAACCTGTACTTGGTCACGCATGTCGCGGTATTCCACTCCCCTTTGAAGGTGCTGCCCCAGGAGACGGTGACGATTATGCGCACCTAGTCGGTGGCCATCTCGAACCTGGTATACAAACTGGATTCTGTCATTCCACAGGTGGTGGGTGGGCCAGCGAACTCATTGCGCACGACAGTCAATTACACAGCATCCCTGATGCAATGACCGATGAACAAGCCGTTCTTGTCGAGCCTGCAGCCGGAGGGATTCATGCCGCTTTGGCGACATGGCCCGCCGTACAGATCGCCCTTCAGCGAGGAGAAATACCCATCGTGGCGGTTCTCGGAGCGGGCACGATGGGCCTATGCGCAATCGCAGGCTTGCGGCGCTACGTGCCAGGTGTGCGGATCATCGTTGGTGCTCGTTATCCACATCAGCAAGCCTTAGCGCGTTCCCTCGGCGCTGACGTTGTCGTTCCGTCCGCAGAATTAGCACGTGCAGTACGCCGAGAATCGGGCTGTCATGTTGTCGGCGATTATCTCTCGGGTGGATGTCATGCAACCATTGACGCTGTCGGGAGTGCGGACAGCATTATGGATTGTTTGAAGTTCACTCGTCCACGCGGTCGAGTTGTACTTCTCGGCATGCCAGCCATTGTTTCTTTAGACCTCACTGGTTTGTGGCATCGCGAAACTGCACTCGTTGGTGCCTACACCTACGGAACTGAATCAATGCCCGATGGGACACGCAAGCACACCTTTGATCTTGCTATTGACACTGCAGCCGAGTGCCAACTTGAGCGCCTAGTTTCTGCTTCCTATCGCCTTGATGATTACCAAGATGCCGTCGCTCATGCGGCAGCAGCGGGACGCCGCGGTGCCGTGAAAATCGTATTTGACTTGCGTTCAACTTCGGAACGCAAAAAGAAGGAGACAAACTAATGCCTCGTCCCGGTTTTGTTTTAGAAGTCGATAAGTCGACGCCACCTATTTTATTTTGGCGAGGCGAAAACTTTTCCTTAGAAAAGCTTCCCGCCGGTCGTAGTCGCGTGATTTACGCGCCAGAACCTCTCCCCGCCATTGAGGATGTCGACGGCGCAATTCGTCATGCCCTCCTCAATCCCATTGAACAAGACCCCTTACCCGAGCAACTGTTCCCAGGGATGAAACTGACGATCGCTTTTGACGATGTGAGTTTGCCCTTACCCAAGATGGAACGCCCCGATATTCGTCAGCGCGTCATTGAGGCAGTACTTGACATGGCGGCCGAAGCGGGTGTTGACGATGTGCACATCATCTCAGCCTTGGCACTGCATCGCCGCATGACCGAAGAAGAACTTCGCCACTGCCTGGGCGATCGCATCTACGATGCTTTCGCTCCGCGTGGGACGTTGTACCAACACGATGCAGAAGACCCCGACAATTTGACCTACCTCGGTCAAACCCCCCACGGCGAAGATGTTGAAATCAATAAGCGCGCCGCTGAGAGCGATCTACTTGTCTATGTCAACATCAACCTCGTGGCCATGGACGGTGGTTGGAAGAGCACCGCAACGGGTCTTTCCTCGTACAAATCTTTGCGTCACCATCACAATCCCGAGACGATGATTCATTCGCGCAGTTTCATGGATCAGCACCGCAGTGAACTGCACAAAAGCAACTGGCGAATGGGCAAGGTTTTGATCGACAGTGGTGTCAAAGTGTTCCAAATTGAAACCACTTTGAACACCGACACATTCCCCTCTCCATTTGGTTTCCTAGCCAAACGTGAATGGGAATGGTCTCCCTCTGACCGTATGACGTATCTCGCTTCGACCAAGGCACTGAAGCGCACACCGACTCGTCTGGCGCGCAAGATATTTCATTCAATTGAAGCACCCCACCAGATGACAAGTGTGCAAGCCGGTGACGTTGAAGCCGTCCACCGCATCACGACGGAACATGTCTATAAGCAGCAACTCGTTGAGGTGAAAGGTCAGACCGATATTTTGACCATGGGGATCCCCTACATCAGTCCTTACAACGTGAACTCAATCCTCAACCCGATCTTGGTGATGTGCATGGGACTTGGTTACTACTTCAACATGTATAAAGGTATGCCGTTGGTGCGCGAGGGCGGAGTGATCATCATGACTCACCCAACTCAACCCGATTTTCATCCGGTGCATCATCCGTCCTATATCGATTTCTTTGAACAAGTTCTGGCTGACACCACTGACCCACATGTGATGTCACAAAAATGGGAGAAGCAATACGCCGAAGACGAGTGGTACAAGCATCTGTATCGCACCACCTACGCCTATCACGGAGTGCATCCTTTCTACATGTGGTATTGGGGCAGCCATGCTCTACAGCACTGCAGCAGAATTATCATCGTGGGTGGAGACCCCAAGACCGTTCGCCGTCTCGGTTTTGTCCCCGCTTCAACGATGGATGATGCTTTGGAAATCGCCAGCGATGTTGTTGGTCGCGCACCTACTATCACCCATCTCCATTCGCCACCGCTGATGGTGGCCGATGTCTCGTGAATAGAGAACTGTGATGGCCCGACGCGACGACGCACCTTGGAAGCCGAGTAATTTAGCTAAAGCAGCGCGCCTTGGTGACTGGGTTGAGCGGATCACTCACCCCATTGCCAAGCGCACCTACCGTCAGGGTTTTCCATATCTTCCCCCGACTGTGCCTTTGGGTATGGATGTCCCCCACAAGCCGGCAAAACTTGGGTCAGATTACGACACCTCGTGGGCTCGCAAGGCTCCCGCCAAGTTTGTCCGCCGAGGCATTGTCAATGGACCCATGCAACTTGTCGTCAAAGGCATCACTAGTCCCAAGGTATATGGCACTGATCGACTCAGCGACTTATCGCGACTCGATGATCCCCCACCTTTAATTTTCACGCCCAACCACCACAGTCACCTTGACACCGCGGTGATGGTGATCACAGTTCCTGAACCCTGGCGCTCAAAACTTGTTGTGGCTGCTGCAGCTGATTACTTTTTTGACAAACGCTGGAAAGCCATGATGGCCTCATTGTCTCTCAATGCGATCCCCATTGATCGCGAGGTCACTGGTCGCAAATCCTCAGAGATGATCAAGGAACTCATAGACGATGGCTGGAGTTTGATGATCTACCCAGAGGGCGGTCGGTCACCCGATGGCTGGGGTCAAGACTTTAAAGGTGGGGCCGCTTATCTCTCGGCAAGAACAGGTGCCGCTGTGGTCCCAGTTTTTATTGATGGCACGGGTGCGCTTTTCGGCAAGGGAATGAAGCGACCCAAATTAGGAACTACAAAGGTAGTTTTCGGTCAACCATTGCGCGCTCTCGATGAAGAAAATACGCGCAGATTTTCAGCGCGTATTGAAGCTGCGGTGGCTGAACTTGGTGACGAGTCTCTAACCGATTTCTGGACCGCCCGACAACGCTCAGCGCGCAAAGAAAATACCAAATTGACAGGCCCCGAATACACTGGATGGCGCCGTCAGTGGGCTCTTTCTGAGCGACGCGAAATGGGTTCTGCTGGATTGCGTCGGCGACAAAAACGACGCTGGCCAAATCTTGGAAACTAACGAAGCCTTCTAGGGTTTCGTTTTTGCTGGAATATTAATTTCGTCGCCTGGCAAAATCACTACAGATGCATCAATCCAACCATTGGCGGCCATCAGTGCCGAAACCGTGACGCCCCATTGATTGGCAATGGCAGAGAATGAGTCACCTGCGACGACGGTGTACTTACCCTGACCAGGTTCGGGCCCAGGCATGGTTGTCTCTGTGGGAATCGGTAGTCCAGGCAAAGTAGTGGTCTGCATAGCCGATGGCGGAATCAAAATATTTTGCCCAACAACAAGATTATGCAAGATGCCTTCAGGCCAATTGTTGTAACTCGCCAACTCGACCGGCGCTACCCCGAAACGACCAGCGATGGCGTATACCGAATCGCCGCTGACAATCGTGTAACTGATCGCCGGCGGCAAAGTATTGGCAGGGTCAACAGTCGTCACCACAGAGGGTGGAGTCGTGGCGTAATTAGTTGACGTCAGCGGACGCAAAGTAGTCGACGAGGAACCAGGATCAGCGCCGCAGGAAGCCAGCAAAACCATGCCTGCGAGACCAAAACCAATGAATGAAATACGAAGTCTGAGCACGGCAACAATCTAGATCGTTTTGGGGTCGCGAACACGGCAACACCTGTGGACAAGGCCACGGGTGAGTATTTCGCCAGTACTCACACCAAAGGTCGGGCGCTCGGCGGAATCGGTGCAGGCAGTGTCGTCTCACCCATCAGGTACGTATCGACACCGGCAGCACAAGCTCGGCCCTCGGCTATTGCCCAAACAATCAGGCTTTGTCCACGACCCATGTCTCCCGCAACGAACACCCCAGGGACATTTGACATGTACGCGTCATTGCGCTTGAGATTGCCTCTCTCGTCAAGTTCAACACCCAATTTGTCAAGCCATGAGTCCTTTTCGGGTCCCACGAATCCCATCGCAAGGAATACAAAGTCGGCGGCGATCTCACGTTCGCTACCTTCCACCTTGGTGAACTTTCCGTCTTTCATTTCCACCTCATGAAGCGACAAGGCACGTACTCGACCCTCGCCATTGTCAAGGAATTTCTCGGTGTTCACGCTAAACAAACGCTGTCCACCCTCCTCGTGAGCCGATGTCACTTTGTAGACCATGGCAAATTGTGGCCATGGGTTAGCCCCGCCTCGTGTCATCGGAGGCTGAGGCATAATTTCCAGTTGGGTGACTGATGCGGCTCCCTGACGATGAGCAGTCCCTAAACAATCAGCACCAGTATCTCCACCACCAATAATCACTACGTGGCGACCAGCAACATTGATCGGCGAAGCGTCAATATCGCCTTGCTGCACTTTGTTCGCCCACGGCAGGTACTCCATGGCCTGATGGATCCCGCCTAGGTTGCGACCAGGCACTGCGAGTTCACGCCACGCAGTTGCACCGCAGGCTAAAACGACCGAGTCAAAAGTAGCCAGCAAAACATCAATGTCAACGTTTTGACCGACGATTGCGTTGGTTCGAAACTCAGTACCTTCGGCTTCCATCTGTTCAATCCGCCGATCAAGGTGACGCTTTTCCATTTTGAACTCAGGAATGCCGTAGCGCATTAATCCACCAATGCGATCAGCCCTTTCAAGAACGACAACTTCGTGGCCCGCACGTGTCAGTTGCTGGGCAACTGCCAAACCTGCTGGACCCGATCCAATGATGGCCACGCGCTTGCCAGTTTTCACACTCGGCAATTGCGGAATGACCCAACCTTCATCCCACGCACGATCAATGATTTCAACTTCGACTTGCTTGATCGCCACAGGGTTGGAGTTAATACCGACAACGCAAGCCGATTCGCATGGCGCTGGACACAACCGACCAGTGAACTCTGGAAAGTTGTTTGTGGCATGTAAACGGTCAATGGCATCGTGCCAATGGCCGCGATAGACAAGATCGTTCCAATCGGGAATCAAGTTCCCCAGCGGACATCCGTTATTACAGAATGGGATACCACAATCCATGCAACGCCCCGCTTGCTTATTCAACTCGTCATGGTCGAATGGCTCGTAGACCTCTTTCCAGTCCCGTAAGCGCACCGGAACTGGGCGATGGCCTGGCCCCTGTCGATCCCATTTCAAGAATCCAGTTGTCTCACCCACGAGCCACCTCCATCACACGATCCAATGTTTCTTGTTCACTTAAACCTGAGGCTTGCGACTCTGCCATAACGCTTAAAACTCGCTTGTAATCACGTGGCATGACCTTGACAAATTTCGCCGATTCAATTTTCCAAGCGTCAAGAATTTTACTTCCTACAGCGCTCTGCGTTTCGGCAACATGTGTCGACAGAATGCTCTCGAGTTCACTGAGATCAATGACATCAAGTGCCTCAAGTTCAACCATCTCGTAGTTGACCTTGGCAGCGAACACTGAATCTGGGTCATAAACATAAGCCACACCACCCGACATTCCAGCGGCAAAGTTGCGTCCAGTTGAACCAAGCACGACTACGCGTCCCCCAGTCATGTATTCGCACCCATGATCACCAAGACCTTCGACCACTGCAGTGGCGCCCGAGTTGCGAACGCAGAATCGCTCACCCACGATGCCTCGTAAATAGATTTCACCACTCGTGGCGCCATAGCCAATGACATTTCCTGCGATCACGTTGTCTTGCGCCACAAAAGTGGCTGCATGATCGGGACGAATAACAATCCGACCTCCCGAGAGACCCTTGCCTACATAGTCGTTGGCGTCACCAGACAATCGCAAGGTGATTCCCTTGGGAACAAATGCCCCAAAACTTTGACCAGCAGAGCCAATGAAATCGATGCTGATGGTGTCATCTGGTAAACCCGCGCCTGCCCAATGACGCGTGACCGCGTTGCCGAGCATTGTGCCTACTGTGCGATTGACGTTAGTGATCGCAGATGCGAAGCGGATCTTCTCGCCTGTCTCAATGGACTTTTCAGCACGCGAGATCAAAACATTGTCTAGTGCTCCATCAAGTCCATGGTCCTGATCAACATCATGGTGCATTGATTGGTTGTAGGGATTCTGTGGAGTAGCCAAAATCGGTGAAATGTCCAATCCCTTGGCTTTCCAATGATCAACGGCGCTGCGGGTATTCAGCAATTCACTATGTCCGACCATTTCTTGCACAGTTCGAAAACCAAACTCTGCCATTAATTCGCGCACCTCTTGAGCAATGAATTCAAAAAAGTTGACGACGAATTCGGGCTTACCACTGAAACGTTCACGGAGTACAGGATTCTGCGTTGCGACACCAACTGGACACGTGTCGAGATGGCAGGCGCGCATCATGATGCAACCGCTCACGACTAATGGAGCAGTTGCGAAACCGAACTCTTCGGCCCCCAACAATGCTGCCACGATGACATCGCGGCCGGTTTTGAGTTGCCCGTCAGCCTGAACGACAATCCGATCGCGTAATCCATTCAACATCAAGGTCTGCTGTGTTTCGGCCAGGCCCAGTTCCCACGGAGCCCCAGCGTGCTTCAAGGACGTCAACGGTGAAGCCCCCGTACCGCCATCATGCCCCGAAATCAGGACGACATCGGCTTTAGCTTTACTCACACCCGCAGCAACAGTGCCCACTCCCACTTCGGCAACCAATTTGACATGCACACGTGCCGCGGGATTCGAGTTCTTGAGGTCATGGATGAGTTGCTTGAGATCTTCAATGGAATAAATATCATGGTGTGGCGGTGGGCTAATCAGTCCCACTCCAGGTGTTGAGTGACGGGTCTTTGCAACCCACGGATACACCTTGTAACCCGGCAACTGCCCACCCTCGCCAGGTTTCGCACCTTGAGCAATTTTGATCTGCAGATCGTCGGCGTTCACGAGGTATTCGCTCGTCACGCCGAATCGCCCTGAGGCAACTTGCTTGATCGCAGAGCGACGTGTGGCGTCGTACAACCGGTCAGCGTCTTCCCCACCTTCGCCAGTATTGCTCTTACCGCCGATTGAGTTCATCGCCACAGCAAGGGTCTCATGGGCTTCCGCCGAAATTGATCCGTAACTCATTGCACCCGTCGAGAACCTCCGAACAATGTCTGAGACTGACTCAACTTCATCAAGGGCGATCGCCGTTCGACCGACGGTATTGAACTCAAATAGGCCCCGCAAAGTTGCAAGATTTTTAGACTGATCATTTACCAGTTGGGTGTATTGCTTGAAGATGTCGTAACGCTTAGAGCGTGTTGAGTGTTGTAGCTTGAAAACGGTCTCAGGGTTGAATAAGTGGTATTCCCCTTCTCGACGCCATTGATATTCGCCACCTAGTTCCAATTTGCGATGTGCACGCCGTTCGGGGTTTTTGGGGTAAGCCACAGCGTGACGAGTTGCTACTTCAGTGGCGATCTCGTCAAGACCAATGCCACCCAAGCGACTCACGGTACCGGTGAAATATTTGTCCACTAAATCATGACTGAGACCGATCGCCTCAAAAATCTGAGCGCCGGTATATGAAGCCACAGTGCTCACTCCCATCTTGGACATCACTTTCAAAATGCCCTTACCAGAAGCTTTAATGTATTTCTTCACGGCGTATTCGGGATCAACTCCACCAAGTCCATGAACATCTTCGCGAATCATGTCTTCGATGGATTCAAAGGCTAGATATGGGTTAATTGCGCCGGCGCCGAAACCAACCAACAAAGACATATGGTGAACTTCACGGGCGTCGCCCGATTCGACCACGAGGCCGACCTGAGTCCGCTTTTTTTCGCGAATCAGATGGTGGTGCACGGCAGCGGTGAGAAGCAGCGATGGAATCGGAGCCAGGATCTCATCACTATTGCGATCGGATAAGACGATCACTCGCGCCCCCGACTCGATAGCCGACGATACATCGGCACAAATTTCATCAAGGGCTTGCTTCAAACCAGATCCGCCGTCAGCGACGCGATATAAACCTGAGACCACATGAGCGTGTAACTCTGGATGAGATGCTTCGTCATCAGCATGAATGATTTTCGCTAATTCGTCATTGTCAATAATGGGGAACGGCAAGACCAACTGGTGACAACTCTCTGGTCCAGGCTTCAACAGATTGCCCTCGGGCCCGATCGTAGATCCCACACTCGTCACTACTTCTTCACGGATTGCATCTAGTGGCGGGTTGGTCACTTGAGCGAATAGTTGTTGAAAATAGTCAAACAACAAACGTGAACGGTCCGATAAAACTGCTATCGGAGTATCCGAACCCATTGAACCAATGGGTTCAGTCCCTGTCTTTGATGTTGGGGCAAGGATAACTTTGAGTTCTTCGTGGGTGTAACCAAACATTTGCTGCCGCCGAAGAACACTGTCGTGGCTATAGACAACATGCTCACGCTCAGCAAGATCCCGCAATTCAACAAGACCATCCGCCAACCACTCGTCATAGGGTTCGGCGTGAGCTAACTCTTGTTTGATTTCTTCATCGTCAATGATGCGACCTTGAGCGGTGTCGATCAGGAACATTCGTCCGGGCTGCAGACGACCCTTGCGAACCACCTTGCTTTGGTCAATGTCAAGTACGCCCACTTCGGAAGCCAAAACGACCATGTCATCGTCTGTCACCCAATAGCGACTCGGACGCAAACCATTACGGTCAAGTACCGCGCCGATCACTGTGCCATCAGTGAAGGCCACACATGCTGGACCATCCCACGGTTCCATCAGAGATGAGTGGAAGCGATAAAAAGCGCGCTTTTTCGCGTCCATCGTCTCGTGGTTTTCCCATGCTTCGGGAATCATCATCAGGATCGAGTGGGGCAAAGAGCGCCCACTGAGATGTAAGAGTTCCAAAACCTCATCAAAACTCGCTGAGTCGCTGCCACCAACGGTACAAATTGGGAAAGCTCTTTCGAGACCGGGAATCAGATCAGATTGCAGCAACGCCTCACGGGTACGCATCCAGTTGCGGTTTCCTTGCACCGTATTGATCTCACCATTGTGCGCAATGAAGCGATACGGGTGGGCAAGTGGCCACGACGGAAATGTATTCGTTGAAAATCGACTATGGACAAGAGCAAGAGCACTTTCCACGCGCTCGTCCGCGAGTTCCGGATAAAACGCACCTAACTGTGGGGTCGTGAACATGCCTTTGTAGATCAGTGTGCGACAACTCAGCGATGGGAAATATGTTTTGAGTTCAGCCGGCAGTTCGTGCTCAATGCGCTTACGGGCAACGAAGACTTTGCGATCAAGGTCAATGCCCGTTGCTCTTTGTGGATCGCTGATGAAGACTTGGCGGAAGGTCGGCATCACCGCACGGGCACCCGCGCCGAGCGTGGTCGGATCAACAGGCACCTCGCGCCAACCGAGGACTGACAAACCTTCTTCAGCGACAATTTTCTCAATTGACGATTGGGCTTGCGCTGCGTGCGCGACATCACTTGGCAGAAAAGCCATACCAACGATGTATGCGCCAACGAGCGGCAATTCGAAAGAGACCACAGCGCGCAAGAATCGGTCAGGAATTTGAATGAGCACACCAGCACCGTCACCGGTATCGGCCTCGGCACCGGTGGCGCCACGATGCTCCATATTGCACAATGCTCCGAGTCCACGAAGCACTAAGTCATGGCTGGCACGACCTTTAATGTCGGCGACGAAAGAGACACCACAGGCATCATGTTCAAAGCGCGGGTCGTATAGGCCATGGGCGCTGGGTAAGCCTGAAGGATCTGTCTGTATCTGCATCGTTGTCTCTCTTGGGTCCACGTACTCAATGAATGTGGCTCCCGGGACAACGCTGGCCCGAACGCATTTCCTACACTACGGGCTCAAAGCCCGGATGAGCAATCGATTTAGGTCAGACATCGGACACATCCGCCTTCTAGGAAGGCAAAGCACCGTTTTAATCGCCGCAACCTACCTAGAACGTGTGGATGGGTGAACATCGGAGCGGGTCGCTTAGGACGGGTCGATGAAGTTGGCGGGGCGCTTTTCAAAGTTGGACATCACGGCTTCAACCTGATTCGGGCGACCGATCAACGAACCAATGACTCGACGTTCTTCCGCAAATTGTTCCGCTGCCCCAGCCGAGAACACACGATTAAACAACTCTTTAGATCCGCGTACAGCGTCTGGACTACGACCTGCGATCTCAGCGGCCATGGCCATCGCATCAGCTAACGGAGTCTCTGAAAGTTTAGTGGCCAATCCAAGTTCAAAGGCTTCACGACCGCTGAAGACTCGGGCTGTAAATGTCAACTCTTTAGCCACATCGGGGCGCACTAAGTTTGAAAGCACCTGAGTTCCCGTCATATCAGGCACGAGGCCCCAATGAGTTTCGCGGATAGACATCTGTGTATCGGGATGCACGATGCGGATGTCGGCACCCAGACAAATCTGAATGCCTCCTCCCAAAGCATGACCATGCACCGCAGCAATCACGGGAACCGGAATCTCTTGCCAGACCCAAGCCACTTGCTGTCCGAGATGGGTGATGCGCCCTGAGGCCATCGTTCCAGGATTACCCTCGCCAGCGTTTTCACTCTTCGTTCCCCCAGCCATCTGCTGGAATGATCCAAAGTCAAGGCCGGCGCAAAAAGATGAGCCCTCACCAGACAAAACCACAACCCGAACACCCTTGTCACTCTTGAGTCGTTCTCCAGCGCCCGCCAGCGCCAAGAACATCTCGTTGTCAAGAGCATTGCGCTTATCAGGGCGATTCAAACGCACATCAGCAATGCCATTCGCAATAGAAATAGAAACTCGATCTTCAACAGCCATGCTCACAGTCTGTCAGGTCAACGGTTCTCATGTCGTAGCCTGACAGACTCTGAGCGTGGTGCAATTCAAGAACGGATTCTCTCAGCAGGGCACTCCTCGACTGATTGCTCTGACCCTGACTCTTTTGGGTGGCTTCGTTGTAGGACTGGTTCAATTTCGCCACGGCATTGTTCATCTTTTGGACACCGTCACTTATTGGAGCGGAGCCGAAGCAGTCAGGCACGGGCACCTATTCGGCAGCAATCTGGCTCCGTCATTTTCCAACTTCACAGCCATTGAGTTCCTTGATCACGGTGGTCACCTTCCCTTTGTTGACTTCCCGATTGGATATCCGCTTGTGGCGGGAGTCCTAGGCACCGTCGTTGGTGTTCGCCATGCCATGGAATTGCTCTGCGTGCTCGCACTCACGGCAATCTCTTCAGCATTCATCTATGGCTCCAAAAAATCAGACAAAGCCAAAGCACAACCCTTCATCATGGGCATCCTCGGCGTGATGATCACCATGATGCCGACCACGCGCCTCGTCACTCAGGGTGCGTTATCGGAGCCGCTCTTTTGTGCAGTTGCTTTGTGGTTAGTCATTTGCTTGGCGCGTTATCGCTCGGGTGGACATTGGACGATTGTTGCTGTTTTGACAATCGCCGCCGGATTACTGCGTTTCATCGGCACACCGTTGGCTTTATTGAGCGGCTGGGAACGGTACAAACGAACACAGCAGAAACTTTCATCAGCGCTGTGGAGCCTTGCATTAATGTTGCCTGCAGCACTCAATATTTTATTTGCAACAGGTGCTGGTGGTGGACACAACGCTGGTTGGCGGGGGCTCGGTCGCCAGGACGTGGACGTCTTCGTACGCTCCATCGGTGGATGGTTTGATGCCAAACAAGGCGATTTACGCCGCACATATTTTACTGCCGAGGGTCCCTCATGGTGGTCCTGGGTGATCGCCTTGATGTGGCTGGCGCTTGTCATCTTCGCCGTCATACATTTGTTGCAACGCTCCAATCGTTTGCCAGCGACTGCCGAGATAGCACTGGTCGCGTCCTGCATCATTTCCCTCGGATTGATCGCTGGAATGATGGGTTTTGACGCTTTAGTGATTGCTGACAACAGATTGATGCTGCCAACGGGGGTACTCACTTTGGCAGCGCTGAGTTGGATCATCGGTGATCAGGTTCGACAACGCGGTCGCACTCTTTTCATTCCTGCAGCGTTACTTCTCATCATCTTTACGATCTGCGCCGTACGTCCGTGGAATGTTGGCGAAAGTTTCAGCGAAAGCAGTGGACTCAAGGCTTATTCACATGCGGCATTGGACTCTGGAGCAGCGGTGATTATTTCCAACGATGCTGACGCAGTGCACTGGGATACCGGACTCCCCGCTGCCTACGCCCCGCTCCCCGTACAAGCACTCACTGGCCAAGCACAAGACGTCGCACCACTCTACGCAAACCTGCCGTGTGCACTTTTGCGCGCCGATGGAGCAGTTGTCTTAAGTGATGGGGTGACATTTTCCGGGGCAGATATCGGTCTACTGAACGAACAAGTTGATGCTGGTCGTCTGACACTCAACTCATCAAACGGGGCAAGCGTTTATTTACCGACCGCTCGGGCCTGCGATGAGTAAGAGCGTAAACGCTGAGATAACTTCTGCACCCTCGGAGTGATCAAGGCCAACACCATGACTGTCACGATGGGATCCACCATGGTCCGAAAACGCGACTGTTCACCAAGTTCGGCGATGGCCCCTACTAACACCGTGAATACAACGGTGAAGGAGCCCACGACATACACAGCAGAATGGCGATGTAACGCACGACTGCGCAGCCGTTGCACAATCTGCCAAAACCCGATCCACCCAATCAACAGATACATCGGTATCAAGAGCAGACCGAAATCAGTTTTCGCTTCAAGTTGCCCATAAATCGGAGTCCCCCAACCTTTGGTTGAGAGAACTCCCCCGAAGTCAAGACGAAGGGCAGAAAAGATCTTGTCAAGCGAACGCATGACAATGGATTTACTTTCCTCGGGAATCGTCGCCACAGCAATCGTGGTTCGCAATGACCAGAGACGACCTTCAAGCCAAGCCTCTGGATGGTGACGAATCACCGCCAGTGCATCCCTTCCAGCTTGATCAAAGACGGGAAGAAAACACTGGTAGTTAAAATTAGGGCTCCACTCATCGGTGGTTCGCATTGGTTCAACAACCGATCGATGCCCATACTCAGGAGAACAAGGGGGCATGGCATCGGCGTAGAGGTCATACCTGCCGAACGGTCCAATCATGGCGATCTCAGAAATCTGCCCCTTGGCGTACATTTCCTCAAGATCTGCTCGCGGCAAAACGGGGATGACCGCGCGCTGTAAATTCATCCCGAACCAACTTGACATGGTGGCTCGTCCGTACAGCGCCTGATTTTTCAGCATCCATCCGCCCATCAAAATGACGGGGATTGAAAAAACAATCAAGGTGGTTTTCCAGTGAATGCGCTTGCGCATCAGCCACAAACCAAAGGCCACAATCGCCAACGCCCACACTGGATGATACAAACTTCGCGTGAGCGCCGTGATCGTGACGGCACTCGCCAAAACAAGCAACGAGCGACGAGTATTTTCCTGACGTGTTAAGTCGGCTACGGCAATCAATGTCAGTAACAAAAGAGCAGCCGTGGCCAATTCATAAGTTGGCTCAAAAGCTCCCTTAAAAACTTCGGGATGCAAAGAAGCAATGAGCGCCACAATCACCGACCACCGGCGCGATAGTCCGAGACGACGCGCCAGCACGGCAGATAACCACGCCACGGCAATGCCCCACAAAGCCATGATGACTTGCAGAGTCAGGCGATCCGAAAACGGCGAGACCCATGCAGACCCACCAAGCAATAGGTTCCACATTGGCGGTTGCACATGCAGATACCAGACGCTACGAATGGGATCGTGAGACAAAATGTCCCATGGAATCAACTGCCATCCAAATCCAAGGTAAGCGGTGTTAAATCGTTGACCGGTCGCTCCTACCATCAGATACACACACAACCATGCAAGCGCAGCACGCGGTCCTGCATGTTGCCAGAGACGCTGACCTGACCTCATCAGTGCTTGATCACCGAGTGGCATAAGCATCTTTTATCGTGGCGTCGATCCACTTCACTAATTCGGGTGCGTACTTCAAGTCAATATGGGTGCGATCGGGTCTCATCTTGGGTTCAAACTCGCCACCCGGATGCGCTTTCACCTGCGCCGCGAAATCTGCGAACATAACTCGTTCATCAGAGTCGGCAAACTGTGCAATCAACTCGTTGTAACGCTCCGTTCTAGATAGGTCACCTTCAGCGAAGGGAGGTTTACCGGTTTCACCTGAAACATACGGCGGGTCGACCTGCGGCATGGAGAACCAAATCACGATCGAACCAGATGACGTCATGACATCGGTAAAGGCAGCAAATTGTTGTAGTAGCCACGTGTCGTACTTCGGTTCACCGATATGCGCCCAGCCTTCCACACCAGGAATTTGGCGATCGGAAAGGTCCGCTCCTCCCCCCACAATAATCACGACATTGGGTTGAAACTTTTGCACAATGGGGCCAAGTGCGTCGCGCCACTCCGTACAGCCAGGTCGTTTTTCTTGATCAACTCCCAAATACTTCAGACGCGTATTTTCGCCAATGCCACAACCGACACCAGGTGAAGGCTGATTGACAACTTGATTGCTCGCCTCCCAGTCATCAAGCCCAGCGGCTAGTACCCAACTCTGCGAGTCGCCAACCATCATCATCCGCGCAGGCAGACTTGGGTCGACTGGAGAAACATTGGGAGGGTTTTCACCGAGGTCTGGCAAACTTGCCAAAGCCTCCTGTTGCATGGCAAGAGCTTGCTCATCCAACACTGACAAGACATCGGTAGCCGATATGCGGCGCTCGTTGCCAATGACCGCAAAGATCACACCCACCAGAGTCATGACTGACAACCAAACATACAGCCGATTCCCTTTCCAGATCTTTTTCTTCCGAACCGGATTTTCCAAGAGATAATAAATGAGACAAACGATGGTGAAGGTAATAGCGATTTTGAAAACAAAATTCCAAAACCCGTCTGTGGTCTCCCAATCGGTGAGAGGAATATGCATTTTTGGAAGGTTCAGGTCCAATCTCATCGAATCCCAAAACATAAAGGACGGCCAATGCACGAGGTAGACCGTGTAAGTGACCTGACCCATCCACGCAAGCGGCTTCCACGCCAGCAGGCGACAAATACCGACGCCGGTATGTGCCAAAGCTATGAACGTCATCGTGACAAAGGCGTTCAAGAACACAGACCATGGGAAAAATACATCACCCCACTGATTTCGCCAGCCAATCTTGAACCAGACAATGTAGGCGATGATTAAAAATGGCCATGAAAGAATCGCCACGAGTGGGCGGCGCAAAAATTCAATCAACCGTGGTACATAAGACCAGACTGACCACAAGACGGCGAAAGCAGAGCCCATCAGGAATTCGCCGACACGCACCTCGGTGGCGTAATACGCACATGAGGAATCGCTGCACTTCGCTTCGACAACAGGCAAGTGACTCCACAGTGGAACATGCGTCCGGTTATAAGCGCCAAGGACAATGCCGAGTAGGGCTAAGCCACTGAGAATTTTGAAGAAACGCCAAACGGCGGCTCGAGAATACTGGTGACGCAATAGCAACAGACACAACACAGGGAAAACCAAATACACCTGCTCCTCAAGCGAGAGACTCCACAAGTGCTGAACTGGATTTCCTAAACCGAATAACCCACCGTAACTTTTACCTGCCGACTGCAAATAAAAGTTTTCAAAATAGGACATCCCTGACATCCATTCCCAGAATGCCAATCGGCGGCCCGAACCAGGAAAGACTGTCCAAATAATGACGACGGACATCAAAACAAAAAACGAGGCAGGGAACAAACGCCTGATACGACGATCATAAAAACTCTTCAGTGAAATCGTCCCAGACTTGGCCCACTCATTGACAACTAAACGCGTAATCAAAAAACCCGACAGAGTAAAAAACATTGACACGGTGAGTTCCCCACCGGTCATCCACGTCACGCCGTGGTGATACAGCAAGACGATGACAAGAGCCACGCCTCGAAGTCCATCGAGGCCTGGAAGATGAGGCATCTTGGTATCTATTGGAGATTTTAGGGTCGCTCCCGATGCTGTCAAAGTCTCAGACATAACGAACGAAGGTTAGTAGTTGAGCCCACTCGAGACGGGCTACTCCACTAAGCGCAAGCCAGTCGGGGCGATGGAACGTTCAGCTTGTGGCAATTCAACAACGAACTCGGTGCGATGCGCTGGAAACACATGCTCAGAAAGCAGAACAGCTCTCCCAGCGATATCGGTCGTCACTCGAGTGCAACGAAGAACTGGCGAGCCAATTGGGATACCGAGCAACTTGGCGTTCTCGGGCGATGCTGCATCGGCTCCAATTGTCTGAGTCGCTCCCTTGAGGGGAACCTCTAAGAGTTCATAGAATGGAGACCGCTCAACATCGGCGCGTGAAAGGTGTTGACCTAAATCAGCCCGACACCACACCGTGACCAAGGCGAAAGGTTCACCGTCAGCGAGGTTCAAGCGCTTGACCCGCAGAACCTGTTCTGCGCCAAGGACCAACTGCACGCGTTGAGATGCTTTTTCAAAGGCGAATTCTAAAATCTGTCGTTCTGGACGAATTCCGCTATCACTTAATTGCGCCTCAATCGTGGCCAATTCCCCGAGGCTTTGTTGCAATGGGGCTGCTGCCACAAACCACCCGAAACCCTGTCGGGCGTCCACCAGTCCATCTTCTCGCAGAGTCTCTAGGGCACGACGAATAGTCACCCGACTGGCGTCAAACTCGGTGCCTAGTTCAGCCTCTGACGGCAGCAAGCGACCTGCTCCATAGACGCCAGATTGCACCCGAACTCGTAACTCGTCGGCTATCAGTCTGTACCTAATCTGGCGCACACTTGTATTATACTTGTCTCATGAGCTCCATTTCATCTGGTACACCCGTTGAACTTGTCAACAATGTCTACGCCACCCTTGCCGAGCGGGTTTCACTCGGTCGTCAGCGTCTCGGTCGACCACTGACTTTGGCTGAAAAGATCCTCATCAACCACTTGGTTGACCCCACCACTCAAGACATGGAGCGCGGCGCAAGTTACGCCGATTTCAATCCAGATCGCGTCGCCATGCAAGACGCAACGGCGCAAATGGCTTTATTGCAATTCATGACTGCCGGACTCCCCACGACTGCAGTCCCGTCAACGGTTCATTGCGATCACCTGATTTTGGCAAAGGTGGGGGCAAAGATCGACCTCGGCGTCGCCATTGACGACAACCGCGAGGTGTACGACTTCTTGAAGAGCGTCTCGGCCAAGTACGGCATTGGTTTTTGGGGTCCAGGTAGCGGAATCATTCACCAAGTTGTGCTTGAGAACTACGCGTTTCCTGGCGGCATGATGATCGGAACTGACAGCCATACACCAAATGCTGGTGGGCTCGGAATGGTTGCTATCGGTGTCGGTGGTGCTGATGCTGTGGACGTAATGACAGGATTCCCATTCAACGTGAAGTGGCCAAAGGTCATCGGTATCAAACTCACGGGAACTCTCAGCGGTTGGTCTTCGCCAAAAGATGTCATTCTTGAAGTCGCTCGTGTTTTGACAGTGGAAGGTGGTACAGGAGCGATCGTGGAATATTTCGGTGAAGGTGCGGACAGCATTTCAGCCACAGGTAAAGCAACGGTTTGCAATATGGGTGCTGAGATTGGGGCTACGTGTTCAGTCTTTGCCTACGACTCCAACATGTCGAATTATCTCAAGGCCACCAATCGCTCTGCTATCGCTGCGGCTGCTGACAGAGTTGCCAACGATCTTCGTCCTGATGATGGAGCGCATTATGACCAACTGATTGAAATTAATCTTGATGATCTCAAACCCCTGATCAACGGACCTCATTCCCCTGATCGTGCTCACAAAGTTGGTCAACCCATTGGTGACGCCGCTCGCGAAAATGGCTGGCCTATTGAAGTATCTGCAGCACTCATTGGGTCATGCACAAACTCGTCCTATGAAGACATCACTCGTGCTGCCTCCATCGCTCGTCAGGCAACAGCACGCGGTTTGCGCGCCAAATGTGAACTCTTGATTAGCCCAGGTTCAGAGCAAATTCGTGCAACTATCGAACGCGACGGTTTGTTAGCCGATCTTGAAGCCATCGGCGCCACCGTGTTGGCCAATGCGTGTGGCCCGTGTATCGGTCAATGGGAACGCTCGAAAGAAGCCACCGATACGCCCAACAGCATTATTAACTCCTTCAACCGCAACTTCCCCAAGCGCGCTGATGGCTCGGCAAATACTCTCAGTTTTGTGACGTCCCCTGACACCGTGATGGCTGTGGCATTGTCAGGACGTCTTGACTTTGATCCGACTGTGGACACGATTACCGCTCCCGACGGTACACAAGTACGCCTCGAAGCCCCCGTCGGCGAAGTATTGCCGAGTAATGGTTACGACGCTGGTTCAAATACTTTCACCGCTCCCCCGGCCGATGGTACGGGCGTCTCCATCGCAGTCAGTCCAACCAGCACCCGTCTGCAACTTCTCAAACCCTTCCCAGCGTGGGACGGCAAGGACTACCTCGGACTTCCCGTGTTGATGAAAGCCAAAGGTAAATGCACGACCGACCATATTTCAGCGGCTGGTAAATGGCTCACTTATCGCGGACATTTAGAAAATATCTCTGGCAACTTATTTATTGGCGCAGTGAATGCGTACGACGATGCAGTAGGTGAAGGAAAAGATATCACTGATGGCGCTACCCGTCTATACCCCGAAATCGCCAAGAACTACAGCAATGCTGGTATTCAATGGTGCGCCATTGGCGACCGCAACTACGGCGAAGGTTCGTCACGCGAACATGCCGCGATGGAACCGCGTTTTCGTGGCGGTGTCGTTATTTTTGCTCGCTCATTCGCTCGTATTCACGAGACCAATCTCAA
Source organism: Actinomycetes bacterium (assembly GCA_037147055.1). Lineage (GTDB taxonomy): Bacteria > Actinomycetota > Acidimicrobiia > Acidimicrobiales > Ilumatobacteraceae > Casp-actino8. Next base: position 14,020 of record JBAWVW010000013.1, on the reverse strand, counting down.
GAAACAGGGCCTCGTGCCATTAACTTTTGCGGACCCGAACACTTACGAACTGATTGGCGAAGATGACCGCATTAACGTTCTCAATCTGCCACCGATACCGGGACAAAATGTCCACTGTCAGATCGTCAAGCCAGACGGGACCATCATTGACTTTGAAGGCGTGCAGACATTTAGCCCTGAACAAGTTGAATGGTTCAAGGGCGGGTCAGCACTGAACATCGTGCGCGCCAAAGTAGCAAGCAGCAATTGATATGGACCTCCGTGACGGCATTCGTACCACTGGTGCCGTGCGTGGATTTACGGAGCAGCCAGTTGACGATTCGACGTTGTACGAGATACTTGACGATGCGCGCTTTGCTCCCAGTGGTGGCAATCGGCAACCATGGCGGGTCGCCGTTGTCAAAGACTTGACGCTGCGCCGCAATCTTGCAGATGCGATGCAAACAGTTTGGGATGAATACGTCGCTCTCTCACAAACAGGTCGCACGCCCTTCACTGTCGTTGACCCTGCGCCGTATGAACTTGTCTCAGTCAAGCCGGGAAATGTGCCCAATGATTTGTTAGACAAGATTGAATCTGTACCTGTCGTTTTAGCAATCTCGGCAGACCTCGGCTCAATAGCAATGATGGATAAAGATCTTGAACGCCCAACTATCACCGGTGGTGCATCGATCTATCCCTTTTGTTGGAGCATTATTTTGGCAGCTCGCTCTCGCGGTCTTGGCGGCGTGATTACTACCTTCGCTTCACGCGTCGAACCGATCACAGGAGAATTATTAGGACTGGCAAAAAATGATGCGCTTGCAGCAACAATTTTCTTGGGCTATCCGATCAAACAGTTGAGCAGGCTCAAGCGCTCTTCGGTTGAAACCTTCACAACAGTCGACCGCTTTGATGGGCCTGTTTTCTCCGGCGAACCGAATAACAACAGTCTCTGATCAAGCCCCAACTAAGCCGCAAAATGGGAGAAGCCCCACATGGGGATGCGGGGCTTCTCAACCTAGATCCTGGCAGTGGGGGGCACTGCCAATGGATCTTTCGTGAACGCTTGGGGGAAGCGCTCAGCGATTACAAAAACAAGTATGCCATCTATCTTCCTATAGTTCAAGTCAATAAGGGGGATACCTTGTATCATTTTTAGAGATGGATCTTCGGCAGATTACTTCCCTAGTAGCCATCGCTGACCATGGTTCCTTCTCGGCAGCCGCTCGGGCTCTTTTCACGGTGCAAAGTAATGTCTCGGGCCATATCGCCCGACTGGAGCGCGAATTGGGCGTACTGTTAATTGACCGAGCCACTGGCGCGGTCACCGAGGAAGGTGCCTTGGTCGTCGAACGAGGGCGCCGTATTTTGCGGGAGTTTGGCGAGATTGGCGCAGACATTGCCGCGTTGGATGACATTGCCACCGGCGAAACTCGGCTTGGCGTGATCGGTACAACTGGCCGCTGGCTGATGCCACAATTCCTCACAAAATTGCAAGAAAGCCATCCAGGGGTGCACCCAATTATTTCTGAAGGTGGCACCTCGACGCTTATTCCTCGACTGTTATCAGGACATATTGATGCCGCAATCGTGCACCTACCCGTTGATGACACCGAACTCACCGTTGAGCCCTTATTCGCTGAAGATCTCCTACTGCTCGTCCACGCAGATCATCCATGGGGCAACGAGACGACCCTTTCTTTCTCCGCCTTGGGCGACTATCCCCTATTACTGCCCCCGCGATCATCGACTCTGCGTCGCATTATCAACCGCACCGCCGATCTCAGTAGCACCACACTCAAAGTTCAAGCTGAGATTGACGGCGTGCGCTTGATGGCCTCATTGGCATTTGAGGGCTTTGGGGCTGCCATAGTCCCAGCAACGGCAATACCAGGCTGGCTCACAGGTAATTTCACGCGCATTGCTATTCCTGATCTTCCACGACGCGTTGTGGGTTGGGTGGAACGCAAACGACCGCGTTCTGGCCCACCCACCCGAGCGGCTCATGAAATCGCCAGTGCGGTCATCAAAAAAAGGGGGGCTCGCCAACCAGGCTTATATGTCGGAAGCGAAGCATTCCCCCTCAAGTAGTTCGGAGACCTACGCTGTCACTGTGAAGCCTGTTGCATTGCGCTCAAAAGTACCTGGCGTCGCTCATGTCGAGGTTCGCCAACTCAACGGGCGTGACATCGTTTGGCTTGAGGTTACGGCCGACGCTCACCGTGGAGCCTTGTCCTTTGACGCTTCAGCGATGATCGCCACTGCTGCTCGTACAGCAGTGGATTCTCGGCTTCCACTTGTGGCCGTTATGGCCTCATCAGGCGCTGATCTACGCGAAGGATTTTCTGCACTTCATGGCTGGGGGCTTGCTGCCCGAGCGCTGACGAATTGTTCGGGCATCGTGCCGACGATCATCGTTGTGGATGGACCAACAGTTTCCGGGCCGGCCTTGCTCCTCGGTATTGCGGATCACGTGATCATGACGGAGTCTGCTTATGCCTTTGTCTCAGGACCATCAATGGTTGCCGAGTTCACCGGCATTGCCATTGACAACGAAGAACTCGGTGGCCCATCAACTCATGCTCGCTTCACAGGTGTTGTCACCGCTGTTGCAACTGACCGTCAACATGCACTTTCTATCGCAGAAAGTATTCTTGCCTACATCCCAGATCATCTTGATCAAGAACCACCGCATTGGGACAGCGACGATGATGTAAGCCGTCTCACTCCTGAAGCGGGTGATGCAATCCCCACTTCTTCTACCGGCAGTTACGACGTGCGAACCGTGATTCGCGCCCTTGCCGATGAAGGCGAGTTCATGGAATTGAAGCCACATTGGGCGACAAATTTGGTCACTGGCTTCGCAACTTTCGGCGGGCAACCAGTGGGGATAGTGGCGAATCAACCCATCGCACTCGCTGGAACTCTCGACATTCCTGGGTCACAAAAAGGAGCACGCTTTGTGGCCTTTTGTGATGCCTTTAATATTCCCCTTCTCACGCTCGTCGACACACCGGGCTTCTATCCCGGCAAAGACCTTGAATGGCGCGGCATGATTCGCCACGGAGCGCAACTGGTTTTCGCCTACGGACGAGCCACGGTGCCAAGAATTTGTGTGATCTTGCGAAAAAGTTATGGGGGCGCCTACATCGTTATGGATTCCAAAAAGATGGGCAACGATTTATGCTTAGCGTGGCCATGGGCTGAACTCGCGGTGATGGGTGCCGGTCAAGCCGCAGCGATTCTTCAACGTTCCGCCACGGCCGACGAAAAAGCCGCCTTTGAGGCCGACTACAGCGAACGATTATTGAACCCCTATGTCGCCGCCGAGAGAGGCTATGTGGACGGCGTCATTGAACCGATGCACACACGGGCAGAGATTTGTGCGGCTTTGGCCTCCTTGATTGACAAACGCGAGGCCTTCCGGGGCAAAAAGCACGACAACTCGCCGTTATGAATCAATGACCGCAATTTTGTCGAATCATCCCTGAGAGCATGGCTTGAGGCTCGTCGCTGATTATCCTTAACTGTGGAGGAGCAAGCCTCCAAAACTTAACTGACCCGAACAACGGGTCCTAAATATAAGGGGACGATTCTGGTGCCTGAAACCATCACGATCACAGACGACCGCACTGGAAAACAGATCACTGTTCCCATCACAAACGGAGTATTCCCCGCATCTGCGGTCAGGGAACTCGATCCGTCGTTATACATTTACGATCCTGCTTACATGCAGACCGCCGCATGTAAGAGTTCCATCACTTACCTAGATGGCGACAACGGCATCCTGCGGTATCGCGGCTATCCCATTGAGCAGCTTGCAGCCAAGAGCACCTATCTTGAAGTTGCGTACCTCCTTCTCAACGGCGAACTTCCTAATACTGCGCAACTCGCAACTTGGAAACACGAAGTCACGAACCACACCTATATCCACGAGAATATGCGCAAGCGTTTTGTTGATGGTTTTCATTACGACGCTCACCCAATGGGCATGTTTGTCAGTTCGCTGGCAGCTCTCGGCACCTTCTATAACGACGCCAAAGAGATTGATGATAAAGCAAGTCGCGATAAGCAGATTTTGCGTATGATCGCCAAAACGCCGACATTGGCTGCAATGGCTTACCGATTCTCCGCTGGTCTCCCCTTCGTGTATCCAGATAACGATCTTTCCTTCCCCGGAAACTTCCTCAACATGATGTGGAAAGTTGGTGAATACAACATTGATCCTCGTCTTGAACGAGCGATGGATGTTCTCTTTATTTTGCACGCCGACCATGAACAAAACTGCGGAACGACCGCCATGCGGGTGGTTGGCTCAAGCCATGCTGACCCATACACCTCGGCGGCAGCTGCCGCATCAGCCCTCTACGGTCCACTACATGGTGGTGCGAATGAGGCAGTCGTTCGGATGTTGACTGACATTGGGCATATTGACAATGTGCCGGCCTTTATTGAAGAGGTCAAAGGAGGCAAAGGAAGCCGCCTGATGGGATTTGGACACAGGGTCTATAAAAACTATGACCCACGAGCCACGATCATTAAGAAAACTGCTTATGACGTCTTTGAGGTCACAGGGAAAAATCCGTTGTTGGACATCGCCCTCAAACTTGAAGAAACTGCTCTCAGCGACCCCTACTTTGTTGATCGCAAGTTGTACCCAAATGTGGACTTCTATTCGGGTCTGATCTATCAGGCCATGGGTTTCCCTGTCTCGATGTTCACCGTTTTGTTTGCCATCCCACGCACAGTTGGTTGGTTGGCCCACTGGCAAGAACTGCTTGCCGACAAAGATCAAAAGATCAGCCGTCCACGTCAGTGGTACACGGGCGTTGAAGCACGCGACTACGCCCCCATCGCCACACGCTAAAAATATTTCTAGCCCGACCCGACGTTCTCAGGAATCTCGCTAGATACTTTGGATTGTGAGTTTTACTACTTCATCACCTTCTGGCCCTGAAGTAGATCCCCTCGCTCCACAACAGTCCACCTCTCTTCTGTCTTCACCCTCGCGAGGCCTTGGTGCGATCATTGGCTTGGTGTCAGGTGGCCTAGCGGTCGCAATCGGAATGCTCGTGGCCGCTCTTGGTGAGGTGGCATCCCCCATTGATGCCGTGGGAAGTTCATTTATTGATCGCACCCCGAGATGGTTGAAGACCTTGGCCATTGATTGGTTCGACACCAATGACAAGACCGCTCTGCGCGTGGGCATCGTGATCGTGCTCGCCGCCATTGCCTTCATCACCGGATCACGTAGCGTTAAATCACCCGCACCGCTTGTCAGTGCGATTCTGATTTTCGCTTGTCTTGGCGCCCTGTCAGCGAGCGAGCGAGAAGGATCAGGCGGCGCGTCAATCTTGGCTCCGATCGTGGGAGCCGTTATTGGAATTGCCAGCGCCGTGTTTCTGCTGGGCATACTGACGAACCGTTGGATGGCGGCGAGTACTCCGTCCCCATCGCGAGTTCCTTTGGGTTGGGACCGCCGACGTTTTGTGCGTGCAACTTCTGCCGTTGGGGCGACCGCTGTGACTGTTGGATTGATTGGCTACAGCAAAGAACGACAACGTGTCCGCGCGATCGAATCTCAGCGACCCGATTCGTTGCCCCCTATTTCTGATTCGTCACCTCCTTCTGAAATATCTCAAGACATTTCCTTCATCACTCCGAATAGTGACTTCTACCGGATTGATACTGCTCTCTCATTTCCGAATGTCGATCTCAAAACTTGGAAGTTGCGGATTCACGGTCTCGTTGATCAAGAGATCACTCTCTCCTACGCTGACATCGCCGCAATGCCTCAAGTGGAGAAAACAATCACTATCTGTTGCGTCTCCAATGAGATCGGCGGACCGTATATCGGCAATGCCGTTTGGCAGGGGGTCTACCTGAAGGACCTGCTGCTGCAAGCCGGCGTGAAAGCAGAAGCAGAACAACTTTTCAGTCGCAGTCTCGATGGTTGGACGAGCGGGTTCCCCATTGAACTTGCTCTTGACGGACGCGACGCATTGCTAGCAATCGGAATGAACGGTGAACCCCTCCCACTTGTTCATGGTTTTCCGGCGCGCCTGATTGTGCCCGGTATCTACGGATATGTTTCCGCAACTAAATGGTTGAGCGAGATTGAAGTCAATAAATGGTCAGACGCATACGGCTATTGGATACCCCGTGGCTGGGCCCGCGACGCCCCAATTAAAACACAATCACGCATTGATGTCCCCCGCTCCGGGGCAACGGTGGCAGCGGGGCAAACCCGAGTCGCAGGGGTCGCTTGGGCACAACACACTGGGATCGCCAAAGTTGAAGTACGCATTGATTCCGAAGCGTGGAACGAAGCGATTCTTAGTGGCGACATCTCTGATGACACTTGGCGCTTGTGGACATTTGATTGGCAGGCCACAGCGGGCAAACACACCATTCAGGTTCGCGCAACCGATAAAAGTGGCTACACCCAAACTGAAACTGTCACCAGCGTTGCCCCAGATGGCGCCACGGGGTGGCATACCCGCAGAGTATCTGTCGCCTAGTTATTCACTCAGGCGGCACAACCGCACATCGAGACTTTGATCAAGTGCACGCCGACAACCACTGCTGTTCATCTCGTCAAGAGCATCAAAATAGTTTTTCCGTAGACGCGGAATCAACACGGCGCGTGCCAACTCTTCACCAAAGCCCTCTGCAAGGTGCACGCCGTCTGGACGCTCGATTTTTCCCTCAGCAGTATTCGGGTCGCTGAGTGTGTCGGCGTACGCAATCGTTTTCACCGAATGCCACGAGGAATCCCAGTGTTGAATGACTTGAGCCCACCTTACTAAAGAAGCAATTTCATCACCGAGAATTCTTGGGTTATCGCGCACAGCTGGTGTTTCAAAAACTAATACGGGCAAGCCTTGAGGAGCGACGCTTTGTTCAATATCAAGGAGAAAACTATTGAGATCAAGGATGTATTGTTCGGATCCCGGCTCAATCCACATATCCGAACCTATTTCTTGATAGGCCCACTGCTGTGCCACGCCAGCGACGATCACAACTGCGTCAATTGACAGGAGGGATTCTCGCACTAACTGTAAATTATTCGGACAATATGACACATCTTGCTGGGAATCTTCGCGATCGCGCACGATTGCCACTTGCAGCAGCGGACACCCCAACACGCCAGCCGAGATGACGCCAAGACTCCCATCCGATGCCGCTGCTAAAGCTGTGGCGATGTTTTCTGCGGTTGAGTCGCCAATCACTAAAACGTTTAGTGGCACAGACCGATCGACCAGTTCTGGCTGGGCGCCCACGACACTCGTCGTAGTTGCATTGTGAACAGGCAAAGTTGTCGGAGCGACTGTTGCCAGAACATCCGGCGCAGTATCGACTTGGGAAGAATTTGAGGCAAGAACACTTGTTGTCAAGACAATGGATCCAACGATCGCCAGCACTAAAACGCTCAATGAACCTTGCGCTGTTTGCAGTATTTTCCTTTGCCTTATCGGTTGCTCAATGAACCAATAGCTCATGACCGCGAGAGCAAGGCTCACAATGACTTGCAAAGCAAAAAGCGTTATTCCATGTAATTTGAGGCGATCCGAGTTCAACCAGACGATGACCGGCCAGTGAATGAGATAAAGCCCATAACTAATGTGTCCCACTTGTACCAATGGACGCAGCGAGAGAAAATTCCGTAGTGGCCCATGTTGGATCGCTCCAACGATACATAATGCTGAACATACAGCGAACAGGGTCAGGGCCCCGGAATACACCCACGGCGAATTGACGGTTGAGAACCTCGCCAGAGCGAGAACTCCGAGGAATGGAAAAAGATAAAAAGTCGCCCAAGGTGGATGGGTTTTCGTTGCCGAACGTTCAAGGGCAGGACCAAGTAAACACGCAAGAGCTGAGCCCAGCAACAGCTCTGCTGCACGAGTATGTGTTGCGTAATAGATGAGTTCGTGATCAGAAGTGACTACGGTGGCGATTGTTGAGACTCCAACGGCTGTGAGCATCACTATGCCGATACCACGACGTCGAAGGCCAAGCGCATAGAGACCCACGACTGCCAATGGCACGACGACGTACAACTGTTCTTCAATAGACAGTGACCACACATGTTGCAATGGACTTGGTGATGCGAAGAGTTCGCCATATGAATGGCCAGAGTAAATAAATCGCCAATTACTGAAATATAAAACTGCCGAAATCGCATCGCCTTTAATGCGACCGGCTTCGATGCTTGTGCTCAACCAACTTGCGAATCCAACGATGCACGCAATCACAACTAATGAGGCGGGTGCTAGTCGGCGTAAACGCCGTCCCCAAAAAGATTTCAGATTCAATCCACCTGTGTTCTCGCATTCGTTGATTAATAGTGAGGTGATCAAGAAACCTGAGAGTGTGAAAAAAACTGACACACCAAGAAAGCCACCCGGAAGCCAATCCAACCCCGAATGGAAAATGATGACCATGATGACCGCCACACCACGCAGACCATCAAGACCGCTATAACGCGTCAGAGAAACGTGTTGCTTGACTTTTTCAGTCACCGACATTTGAAATATCGATCAAGATTTTGCCCGTGTTGGCATTAGCGCCCATAGCGATGTGTGCATCAGCGATCTGTTGGAACAAATAGCGACTATCAATGATCGGCTCAAGTTGACCACTTTCAAATAATGGCAACAATTCAGCGGCAAACTTGCGTGCTAATGCCGTCTTCTCTTCAAGAGGTCGAGCCCGAAGCGTTGTACCAATCCAACGTGCACGCTTCATCAGCAACAACCCAACATTCACTTGTGTCGACCCGCCACCCATGAGACCCACTTGAACAATCGTTCCTTTTGTCGCCACCGCTCTCAGGTTTCGTTCAACCTCATCACCGCCGATGACATCAAGAATGACGTCAAAACCTTGAGGCACAACCTCTTGAACATCAGCGAGCCAATCATGTGGCGAACGTTCAACAACTAGATCAGCACCAAGATCACGACAAGCCTGCGCTTTACCAGACGAACAGGTAACTGCGATACGCGCCCCGATTGCTTTGGCAATTTGAATGGATGCTGTTCCGACTCCGGATGCTCCAGCATGCACCAATGCCCAACGTCCAGAGGTCAGTCCTCCTTGAAGCACAAGTGCGTCCCATGCAGTTAAGAACACTTCTGGAATCGCCGCAGCATCGGCCAACGGAATATTGCTTGGCACCGCAAGCAGTTGGCGCTCGTGAGTACAGATGTATTCTGCGTAAGCGCCGCCCGATTCGATCGCCATGACGCGATCTCCGACTTTCCACATTTTCACGCGCTCGCCCACTGCACTCACGAGGCCCGAGTATTCAAGGCCAGGGATTTCGAGAAAGCCTGGGCCTCGTGGGTCCGGATAACCACCCATACGTTGCAAGATGTCGGCGCGGTTCAGCGCGGTTGCCCTTATGTGCACTTGTACTTCATCGGGACCGGGCCTAGGAACTTCGACATCCTCAAAAGTGAGAACCTCGGGTCCACCGTGCGACCGCAGGACAACAGCTCGCATGAGCAAGGTCTAGCTCAAGCCATCTTCTGCTGAAGTCGACGATCAAGGGCCGCTAAGTAATCCTCAGTGGTCAGCCACGGCTGATCCTTGGAAACCAAGATTGACAAGTCCTTGGTCATCTCTCCAGCTTCAACGCTTTCAACGCATACCCTCTCAAGATTTTCCGCGAACTCAATGAGCTTGGGGTTGTTGTCAAGCTTGCCGCGGTGCTTCAAGCCACCAGTCCACGCGTACACCGAAGCAACAGGGTTCGTCGACGTCTTATTGCCCTTTTGATGTTCGCGGTAGTGGCGCGTCACGGTTCCGTGAGCAGCTTCAGCTTCAACGGTCTTTCCGTCTGGCGTCATCAAGACCGATGTCATCATACCGAGCGAGCCAAAACCCTGAGCGACGGTGTCACTTTGCACGTCACCGTCGTAGTTCTTGCAAGCCCATACGTAGCCGCCTTCCCACTTCATGGCACATGCCACCATGTCGTCGATCAAACGGTGTTCATAGGTCAGACCAGCCTTATCGAAATCAGCCTTGAACTCGGTCTCGAACACTTCTTGGAACAAGTCTTTGAACTGTCCGTCATAGGCCTTCAAGATGGTGTTTTTGGTACTGAGGTACACCGGGTAGTTGCGGCTCAAGCCATAACGCATTGAGGCACGAGCGAAGTCACGAATGCTCTCGTTGTAGTTGTACATGCCCATCGCTACGCCACCGTCAGCGCCGTAGTTCGCAACCTGAAATTCCATTGGCTTACTGCCATCTTCAGGAGTAAACGTCATCGTCACTGTTCCCGCACCCGGCACCTTGAAGTCCGTGGCCTTGTATTGATCGCCATGTGCGTGACGTCCGATCACAATTGGCTTGGTCCAACCGGGCACGAGTCGGGGAATGTTGCTGCAGATAATTGGCTCACGGAAAACGACACCACCAAGAATGTTGCGGATGGTGCCGTTAGGCGACTTCCACATTTTCTTCAAACCAAATTCTTCAACGCGAGCCTCGTCAGGGGTAATCGTGGCACACTTGACGCCCACGCCATGCTTCAAGATTGCATTGGCTGAATCAATCGTGACTTGGTCGTCGGTTGCATCGCGATGCTCCATGCCAAGGTCGTAATACTCAAGGTTGATATCAAGGTAGGGCAGGATGAGGCGATCTTTGATGAACTGCCAGATGATGCGCGTCATTTCATCGCCGTCGAGTTCAACGACAGTATTTTCAACCTTGATCTTGGCCATGTGGCGCCTCCGGGTGCGGTGGCCGCCGAGCGACCACGGGTTATGTCACTTGTATTGTACTTGTCAACCTTAGCCCGACACGCCACCCACGGGGCAACTGGTCCGCCAATCAGGGTGCCCGGCCGAATTAACGCCCAAGGCTCACGAAAGCCAAGGCCACTCCCGCACACGCCATCCCAACGAATTGGGAGCGATTCGCCTTTTCATGATCGAGTCGCAGAGCCAAGACAATCGTGCTCACGGGGTACAAAGCGGTGATGACCGAAACCAATGACAACAATCCGTGGCGGTTAGCAAAAACAAACAACACGTTGGCGCCCATATCAAAAAATCCAGCCCACAAGGCGATCGTGGGAATACGTCCTCGGCCCAACCCTGAACGGCGACGGAAAGCGATGATCGTTGCAGCAATGGATATCGACGCAATTCGCGCCGCCAGCAACGGCCACATTCCCGAGTCAGATGACGTGCGATCAAGACACACAAACATCCATCCAAATCCGCAGCCCGCCAAAGTCGCCACGCCAACGATTGCCAACTTCGTTGGCGCGTGCGCCGTTCCTACCGCACCAGTCACTAAAGCAATGGCGACGATTGCGATCACTATTCCGACATAAGCAATCAGCGATGGTCGATCACCAAGAAAAAGACCCGTTCCAACGGGCAGGGCCGCACTGACCACGGCCGCGAGCGGAGCAACTACCGTCATCGAACCTTTCGCTAGCGCGTAATAAAAAAGTGTCAGTCCAACAAATCCACCCAGACCACCAGCTGCGCCCCACAACCAGTCATGCATTCCTGGTGCAGGATCACCCAAAATGACAAGAAAAATTCCTAACAGCATCAAACTAAAAATTTGTCCAGCGCATGTCACGACCAAACTGTCAATCTTTCGTGATGCTCTCCCACCGCAATAGTCACCAACCCCATAAACAAGGGCCGCTGCAGCAGCAAGCAAAATCTCCACGCCTCATGATTAGCACGACTACACCTGTCAGCAATGACTTGGTTACTTTTGGTGCATGCGTCGTTCCATCATCGCCCTCGTGTCCCTCCTATCTCTCACCGCCTGCGGGGGTGGATCATCGGGCACGACATCAGAAACTCCTACAACAGATGTGGGGTCGAGTGAAGCTCCGGCTGAAACAACGACAACTCTGGCCACGCCGACTTCAATCGTTGCCCCATACACGAGCGAGATCTATAGCGACCCCGCTCACTGGACCTGTCGCCCCGACATGACCGATACCTGTGATGACGACACCAGCGTCACCATGATCAATGCAGATGGCACCACCGAAGTTGCAACCTTCACTCCAGATCCCGATGCCCCCGTCGATTGTTTTTACGCGTATCCGACCGCTAGCGAGGATCTCACTATGAACTCCGACCTCATCGCTGGACGCGAGAAGGAAGTCGCCTTTCAACAAGTTGCTCGACTCTCCTCGGCGTGTCGCATGTTCGCACCGACATACCGCAGCGTCACTTTGGCTGGGTTATTCAATCCCCCAGTGGGCGTTGACCGTGCAAGCGCCTGGACAATTCCCTTTGAAGATATCAAAGATGCCTGGAACCATTATCTCGCCAATGACAACCACGGTCGAGGCGTCATTTTGTTGGGTCACTCGCAAGGAACAGGCCAACTCATTCGCCTCTTAAAAGAAGTCATTGATCCAAGCGAAGCGCAGCGATCAGTATTGATTTCAGCGATCATGTTGGGTGGCGCAGTTGCCGTTCCTGAAGGCGAAGATATCGGTGCGGCGATGCAAAATATTCCGCTGTGTCGTTCAAACGAACAAACCGGATGCATCATCACCTACGCATCTTTCCGCGATACAGCACCCCCGCCCGCCAACGCTTATTTTGGTAAGCCAGGAGGAATGGGCCAGCCATCGCCCGAAGGTGAAATGGCTGGCTGTACCAACCCCGCCGCATTAAGCGGGGGCACAGGCGTGTTGAAGTCGGCCTTTGTCACTGCCGACTGGGGATACTCGGGAACAATCACAGCCACTGATCCAACAACCGCAGACTCAATCACGACCCCGTTCATGTCCTTTCCTGGCTTGCTTGAAGCGCAGTGCGTTTACGAAAACGGTTTCTCGTATTTGCAAATTCACACCAACGCCGATTCAACTGACGCCCGCGCTGATTCCTTCAAGGGTGACCTTTCACCAGAGTGGGGAACGCACGCAGTGGACTGGGAGATCGCATCGCTGAGCATTCTTGATGTGGTCAAAGAAGAGATCGCCGCTTGGAAGACAGTTCACTGACTCATCCCTAAAGACGAAGCTCAACTAAGGTTCGTCAATGGATCATGTTCGATTTGGCCGCACCGGCCTCAAAGTTTCTCGTTTGTGTCTTGGCACGATGACCTTTGGTTATCAATGTGACGAGGAAACATCTTTTTCCATCATGGACGCAGCCAGTGAAGCAGGAATCGACTTCATTGATACTGCCGATATGTACCCATTAGGTGCGCCTAGCGAACTCTACGGACGCACTGAGGAGATTCTCGGCAAATGGCTCGCTGGCAAGCGGGATCAGTATCTCATCGCTACCAAATGTTTTTTCCCAACAGGCAAGAAGGCTTGGGAAGGTGGCAACTCACGACAAAACATTATGCGCTCCATTGATTTGTCGCTGAAGCGTCTCGGCACTGACCATATTGATCTGTATCAAGTTCATTCATGGGACACCAATACTCGCATTGATGAAACTCTCACCGCCCTCGAAGATCTCGTGAAGTCGGGCAAAGTTCGCTATGTGGGCTGCTCGAATTTTCTCGCCTACCAACTCGCACGCTCCATCGGACGCGCCGAAGTCCTCAGTCTCACTGGTTTTGAATCGGTACAGCCGCGATACAACATGTTGTTTCGCGATATTGAGCGCGAACTATTACCGCTTTGTGAAGATGACAGCATCGCCGTGATTCCCTACAACCCCCTGGCGGGAGGATTTCTCACTGGCAAACACCTGCGCGGCAATCCCACTGAAGGTGGACGATTCACCTTGGGCTTCGCCGCAGGTCGATATCAAGCCCGCTATTGGCATGAGCACATGTTTGACACTGTTGACCAGTTACGCGAGATCGCGAACGAAACTGGCGTCTCTTTGGCGACCCTTGCCGTGCAGTGGGTGCTCGCCAACAAAACTGTGACGTCACCGATTATCGGAGCCAGTCGACCCGAGCAATTGGCTGATGCAGTTATCGCCACGCAATCCCCAATGAGTCCCGACATCAAAAAGCGGATTGACGATTTGACACACGACTACCGCTTTGTTGACGACGCCCGCTG
>JBAWVW010000012.1:0-37658 GCA_037147055.1 Actinomycetes bacterium | reverse complement strand
CAGAGCGCTTGCATGGCATGCAAGAGGTCAGGGGTTCAATTCCCCTCAGCTCCACGTATGAAGTCCCAGGTCACAGGCCTGGGACTTTTTGTTTGGCGCCGGGAGGTCTCGTGTGGGGGTTAGTCAGGGGGCGATCGCAACATATGAATATGTGTTGTGCAGATCATCGCCTAAAACTTGTGCATCTTCAGCGCGTGTTTCAACGACAAAGTCTTCTTCTAACGTTTTGTAGTCGTAGGTCCAATCATGGGGGAGTTGAAGACGATCAGCAAGAGTCAATAAGTCCTTTTCGGTGAGCGCCGAGTCAATCTGTTGACTCCAACTCTGCATGACATACGTTTTGCTCTCGGCATCGTGCAACATATACACGGTGGTTCCAGCATTGAAAGTGAATGCTGCTTTGCGATTAACAGCATGCGGACTGTAGGGGATCATTAAATCAGCAGGATGAGTACCCACAAAGACACTGGCGTAACGATTCATTTCCATGCCGCCAAAACTTTTCATAAAGACTTCGGCCATATCTGACTTCACAACTGAATCCATGGCCCAGTAGCGCGGTCCATTGGGCGAGGCAAAGACAACGCCTTCGTCTTTGGCGACAGCGACAGTATCAATGGCTTCCCATTGCGCTTGCGGGCAATCGTTGAGGGGGTAGGTGTTGAAAACTTCAGCGTGAATGCCGTCGCTCTCAAGATTCAATAACAAGATTTCGCAATAGCGTTTCCCGTGCATATTGAGTGAGGCCGGATTAATGGTTGTTGTGACCGCAGGAGTATTGCTCGATGTCGTACTCACATCTGCCACCGTCGTGGGAGATGACGAACTATCCGATGAACAAGAGGAGAGAGCCATGGCAAGAGCGCAGGCATAGACAAATTTTTTTGACACCATGGGTGACACTATATGCGCTCACACGGTCGTCGCGCATCAGGGACGCGAAGGGGGCGGGTGCTTTCGCACCCGCCCCCTTACACACCTTGCGGTGGAGTACTAACTAAATCAGGCAATGCCCCAAAGAGCGAGGAACTGGTCGGCGAAGCCTTCTGGTCCCTTCCAGTTATTCATTGGGCTGCTGTCAATGATCTCTTGAGCGACTTTTGGATCGTCCAAGATGAAGTTTGGCAATGCTTCGGCAGTCGCACGCTCGGTGAACTCGTCGCCGACGGCATCAAGAACCATGGCGTGTGCCATGACCCATGAAGCGTAGGCCTTCGGGTTCGAAGTCCAAGCTGTGTGAGTTCCAGCCACAATCTCGCTCAAACCGGTCAAGTCAAAGTCGACTCCAACCTGTTTTGGCAAGGCCACGCCAGCAGCCGTTAGGCCAGCTGTTACGCCAATCGGCAAAGCCGAGAAGGCATACGAAACGTAGTTCGTGTCTGGGTGCTCTTGGAGGTACGAAGCCACCAAGCCTGGAATGTTGACACCAATGTCAGCGATTTGAACCGGCAGTACGTCAAACGTACAAGCGGCGCAACCGGCGGCGAAAGTGTCCTTCATGCCGTTCTCTTCTGCGACGAGCACGGGGAAGAGTTGAATGTTGACCATCAACACATGAGCGGCGGCACCACTGTCAGCGATGACGTAGTTAGCCATTTTGGCTCCAGCGGCATAAACGGAATCGTTGCCACTGATGGATGTCAAAATGCCGTCGGCTGGTGCTTCACCGTTGTAGGCGAAAGCAAACTTGATACCAGCGGTTACGGCTGCAGCAAACTGCTCGGCAAATGCAGCAACAGGTGAACCAGAGATCGCGATGTAGTTGGCGCCCCAGTCAATTGCTTCTTGCACGCCTGCTCCTGGACTTGCGCTTTCAACGTTGATCGTCTTCAGTTCCCAGCCGAGAGCAGTGGTGATTTTGCCCCAGTCTTCGCCAACTTCGGCGCAGCTTGGGAGTTCGCAAGCGAGCCAAGCAACTTTTTTGCCGGTCGGTACTGCAGCGGATGGTCCAACAGTGACGCCGATTTCTGTCGGTATGGTCATGTAGGTATCTGCAAGCGCCTGTGCGGCAGCAGTTTCAGCAGCAGCATCGGTTGCTGGTGCAGCGGTCGTTGTTTCATCGGTTGCTGGTGCAGCGGTCGTTGTTGCATCGGTGCTTGCGTTGTCGCTACCGCAGGCAGCAGCGATCAAACCCAAAGCAAAAATGGCTCCGACAACTCTATGAGTTCCTTTACGCATTATTTCCCCTTTTAATTGTTGATGGACGAATGGAAGGATTCCAATCTCGTTTGCTCTCACCACTATTCACGATTAGTTTGGTGGTGAAAGCAAATTGATCCTATAGTAAATTAAGTAGGATTTGCGAATTAGTGAAAAGTTCGCATGCGCGTTTCAGGGGGAAAGCAAAGAACTATGGCGAAAATTCTTCATATTTGGTCGCTCTCAAAGTCTTTTCCGGGCCAAGTCGCTCTTCAAGATGCCACTTTCGATGTTGAAGAAGGCGAAGTTCATGCACTGGTAGGTCAAAATGGCTCCGGCAAGTCGACTCTGATCAAAGTCCTTGCGGGCTTTCACAAGCCAGATCCCGGTCATAACGTCACAATGCGCGACGAAGTCTTCGAGATAGGCGATGCTGCCGCAGCCCACCGAGCTGGCATCAGGTTCGTGCATCAGGATCTGGGTCTCGTGGAGGCCGTGAGCGCGGTGGAGAATCTGGCTCTTGGTTTTGGCTATCGAACCGGTTTTGGCCGTCGCATCAACTGGAAGAAAGAAACACTGAAGACGAAACAAGCTCTGCTCGATCTTGGCTTTGATATCGATGTCCGCGTTCCAGTTGCAGCGCTCGGCGGCGCAGCCCGAACGGGTGTGGCAATTGCTCGGGCTTTACAAGAATCCGAGCAGAATATTTCGATTTTGATCCTTGATGAACCGACGGCTTCCTTGCCAGGGGCAGACGTGGACAGACTTTTTGATGCCATTCGCCGTCTGAAGACTCGTGGCATCGCAGTCGTCTTTGTGTCGCATCACCTTGAGGAAGTTTTTGAAATCGCTGATCGAGTCACCGTTTTACGCGACGCCAAAGTCGTCGCCACTGTTGAAGCAAGTGATTTGGATATGTCGTCTCTCATTGAACTGATCGTTGGTCGCAAGGTGACTGCGGCGACAGTCAATCGTTCCATTGATCAAACTCTTGAACCGCGCTTACGAGTTGAGGATTTATGGGGTCCCGGAATGAACGACGTCAGTCTCGAAGTTCGACCGGGAGAAGTTTTGGGCGTGGCTGGTCTCACTGGTTCGGGGCGAGACACATTGATTCCAATGTTGTCGGGAGCGATGGAGCGTCTCGGAAATGTCTCAATTGATGGAGTAGCCATTCGTGCGGGTAATCCGAGTGCGGCTATCGCTGCGGGACTTGCTTTCGTGCCAGCTGATCGCTTACGTAATGGAATCATCTCCATGATGAGCGTTCGTTCGAATACAACGATCGCCAATGTGGGTCGTAACAAGACAGGGTTACGACTTAATCACAAAAAAGAACGTGCTGAAACTCAGGATTGGATTTCGCAGCTTTCGGTCGTGACGACGAGTAGTGAGGCGCCAATTTCAACCTTGTCCGGCGGTAACCAACAAAAAGTGATGATGGCACGGAGTTTTCGCTTGGATCCAAAAGTCTTGTTGCTCGATGAACCCACACAAGGCGTTGATATCGGAGCCAAAGAAGAGATTCATACTTTCGTTGATGCGGCAGCGGCGAATGGTTCGGCTGTGGTGATCGCCTCCACGGACTCTGCTGAGTTAGCGCGTCTCTGCGACCGCGTCATTGTGATGCATCGTGGTCAGATCGTGGACACGATTGTGCGCGGTGAAGGGTCAATGGCTCAAAGCATTGACAAGGTTTTATTGGCAGGCTCAAGCCTGGCAACCAATTAATGATTGAAATTCGTCCCAAACAAAATGTGAAGTGAAAGGAAGACATATGTCGACTAGTGAATCAGGGGTGTTAATGGCCCCGAAAAGATCTTTATTGAACCGCCTCGGATTGGATCGCTTTAGTGCTCTGTATCTTTGGGGAGCGTTCATGATCATTTTTGGATTATGGAAACCTGACACCTTTCTGAGTATGACCAGCGCCAAGTTGGTCTTGGGCGAAAATGTCAGCACTGGTATTTTGGCTCTGGCTTTCCTGGTGCCGTTCTGTGCAGCAACGTTTGACTTGTCAATCGGTGCTGTGATGTCAATGTCGGTTGTGACGATGTGCTTCTTGTCCGATGAGAAAGCGCGCTCATTTAACATGCCAGTAGGTGTTGCGGCAGTCATTACCCTTGTGGTGTGCACCTTGATCGGCGCTGTCTCAGGGTTTATCGTGGTCAAACTGAAGGTCAACTCCTTTATTGCAACTCTGGGCTTGGGACAAGTGATCAGCGCAGTTGTGTTGAAGATTTCCTTCAATCGTCAGATCACTGATGTCTTCTCAAAAACTTTCGTGAAATTCGGACGGAATCAATACTTCGGTATTCCAGTGGTCTTTTTCTACCTCGCTGTGGCAGGAATCATCATCTGGTATGTGCTGGAACACACACCAGTCGGACGTTTCATTTATGCCACAGGCGGCAATCCAGAGGCAGCGCGTTTGGCCGGTGTCAAGACTGACCGAATGGTCTGGGGTTCGTTGATCGCCTCGTCATTCTTGGCAGGGGTTGCGGGCATTGTGTTTAGTGCCAAGGTCGGCTTGTTCACCGCGGCGACTGGTCCCAACTATTTGTTTCCGGCGATCGCCGCAGTGTTCTTTGGTGCGTCACAACTGAAGGGTCGCCCGAATGTGGCCGGCACATTCATTGCGTTGTATGCATTGGCCTTCGGAATCAAGGGTCTGCAACTTGTTGTTGGAACTGACTCCTATTGGGTGAACCCCATGTTCCAAGGTACGACGCTGATCATTGCAGTTTCCTTGGCGAGCCAAAAGGGCCTTGCCAAGATGCGCAAGCGCAAGGTTCAGACAACTTGATATAGCGATCTCTATGTCATGCTTATTAGGTGACAACGGATTGGATAGAACTCACTCGGCGAAGTGCATTCGCATCGCACCGTCTCATCGGCTGGATCTATTGGGATCCTCGAGCGATTGAGCTATATACGAGCCTGGGGATACCCAATGGAGTCGGGTATTACGTGGCGAGTCGTGGAGCCCCCTTGTTGCCCGCTGGGAATCAGGCTGTATCCGCTGCCTTTTATTCGATTCGGGCTGATTTCATTGAGTTTGCAGTGACTTTGGCGAATCAGCACACATCATGGCAAGAGATTTTTGCGGCTCGCAATCGAGCAGTCGGCGAGGGCTTGCGTCAGTATGTGCCAGAAATTTGCGAAGGTCTCGCTGCCCTTCAGACAGACCTATGGCGAGTCGCCGATGGCCTGCCTGAATCGGGGCGCGTGTGCTTCGCCGCGCATCGTCAAGCCCCACGAGATGAAGACTTATTGGTCTCTGCGTGGTTAGCTGTGAACTGCATTCGAGAATGGCGCGGTGATACTCACTTCGCCGTTCTGACTTCGGAAAATATTTCACGCGTCCAAGCTGGAATCTTGCATGATGCTCATCTCAACTACGGCGGGTGGATCGCCCAAAGTCGCGGAGCCGATGCTGATGCGATCACGCATGCTTTTGCCGATCTTGAAAACAGAGGTCTGGCTGACAATGGAGTTGTTTCCACGGCGGGATTAGCGGTACGTGAACTGATCGAAGAACGCACCAATGACATCTGCCAGCGGGCATGGGAATCGTTGGGGTTAACGAACACGAAGCAGTTCCTACATCTCGTTGAGCCCATCGGTGAAAGGTTGCTGGGCCGCATTGATGTAACGGCCGGCCCGAACTGGATGCCCGCAGCACGTGAGCGCCGCCCCGATACCGCTTAACTTGTGGGAGACTACTGCGATGTCTGTTACCACTATTGAAGTTGATCGTCAGCACATTAGTAGATCGCGTATCCACTCTGAGCCTGAAGTTGTTCTTCAAGATAGCGAAGTTCGACTGCGCGTTGAGGCCTTTGCGCTGACAAGCAATAACATCACCTACGGCGTATTCGGCGACGCAATGGGATATTGGAATTTCTTTCCAGGTGCACCAGACGCCGAGACTCCTTGGGGGCGGATTCCTGTGTGGGGCTTTGCCGAAGTCATTGAAACTCGTGTGCCAGACCTGCCAGTCGGGCGGCGAATCTACGGCTTTCTCCCGATGAGCAATCAACTCGTTGTCAAGGTGGGTCGTCTTGACGAGCGGAGTTTTGTGGATATGTCGGAGCATCGTGCACCTATGGCTGCGGCCTACAACCGCTACGTATTCACTGATCAAGATCCGATTTATCACCCCGACCGTGAGGCTCAGCACATGGTGTTGTGGCCATTATTTATGACTTCGTTCATGGTGGATGATGTCTTGGGGCAAAATGTGCTGGAAAGCGATCCCAATAGCGTTGCATCGGTCGTGATTTCTAGTGCTTCAAGTAAGACCGCGATTGGAACGGCGCATCTTTTGGCACGCCGTCCTGGAGTGAGCGTTGTTGGGTTGACATCGTCAAAAAATGCTGATTTTGTTCGGTCCTTGGACTGTTATCACCGAGTGGTGACGTACGACATGATGAGTGATTTACCTTCTGGGACTGCGGCAGATATCTGTGCCTATGTCGATGTCGCCGGAGATAGTGCTGTGACCTGGGGAGTACATGAGCATTATGGGGAGGATCTGGCGTACAGCCTGGCGGTCGGCGGAACACATTGGGATGCACGAGCCCGAGTCCCAGGGAGGTCGCTGGCCGGCCCCAAACCTCAGCCCTTTTTTGCCCCGACCCAAATAGCCCTACGAAACAAAGAGTGGGGTCGCGCAGGACTTGATCAGCGGGTGAGTGAGGCGTGGAACCGTTTCTCGGAAGGGACTGCGCCGTGGTTGCAGGTTGCTCCGACTTCTGGACCGTCTGGGGTTGAAGCCTTATTCCAAGACCTGCTGGCTGGACGAGTTGACCCCAGCGTCGGTCATATCTGCTCGATGCACTGACCCGGGACGCGAAACAGGGGCCGGCTTCCGGTTTCCCGTGAGCCGACCCCTGCGTCTAAGTAGTTAAAACTGTGGGTGAGGGCTTAAGCCCGCATGCCCTTTGAAATTGCACCGAACACTGCGTCCTTGAGCGGAATCATGCCGCAAATGACGGCTCCGTTAACAACCATGTTCTTCCAGTCCTCAGTCCATGAGACGTTCCAAGCTTGCAATGGATACGCCTTGAGCAACAACACGATGAGGATCGAAATACCCAGTGTGAGGTTTGCTCCGATGATCGGGAGCTTCTTGATGGTGTCGCCGAGACCAACGGTGCCCAGGACGGAATGAAGTACTGTCATCACTGCTTCAAGCAGGATTGCCATAACAATAAGTGCTGCAACTGTATACATATTTTCTCCTTCAGTAGTGCCGTCTTGCGGCGGCGAAAGGGAACCTATGAGACGTTTGCCACAGGGTGGTGGATGCCTGAAAAAAACCTTGTGAACAGGTGAAATGCAGCCTTTGGGACCGTCACATGCGAACTAGGACAATGAAATGGCTGACAAAATCGGGCCAAGTCCTGCGACATTGCTGGCGAAGGCTTCAATATGTGAGTTCAAATGCAGGTAGTTCTCCTGTGTGAGATCAGCAACCGCAAGTACCCGCGTACCTTCAATAACGACGCGGCATCCAGCCGATACTTCATTGATGGCATCGAGTTCGCTGTACAAGGCAAGCGTGGGTACCACATCGTCCAGAACCTGATACGAGACGCGATATTTGTATAGCCCATAGCGGGATTCATTGGGAAGAGCGCTGAGGGAGATTTCGCCCTGTTCAAGATCTGGGTAAAACATTTTGATCAGACTGCAGTCTTTCCAAACGTATGCGATGTCCCCGATGACCTCATCAAGGTCATGGCCCCATTGTTCAACGTTGGCGATTGTTGGGAAATACAAACTCCAATTTTCGCCACAGATCATGAGATGGTCGACGCCTTCGGGGGCAACATGGAATTCAATATTGCCGATCTCTGCGAGCGTGCCAGGATTTCGCAGCACGCTGAGAATTGCCGTATGCGGGATATTGAACGGTGATAGATGCACCCCCGCGCTGACTGGGCCGAATTCGGCAGGCATGCGATACTCATGAACGCCTGCCTCAACGATTGTCCAATCGGCATTAAAGACAAGTTGATTAGTTGCGAAATCAAGGTGACAACGCAGCGGCGTATTCATGCCTTCGGCTTTGGCTCCTGTTGGCCAGACGCGGGCGGCCGAGAGCATTGTCCATAATCCTGTGGCGTCAACAGTTGCTGTGCATAGCGACTCTGTCGTTGGTACGAGAGGCGGGCGAGTCGCCAGTGGGTTCTGAGAGATGTTCATCGAAAACAGATCGCTGCTCAAAGTGACTCGCTGATCGCTGAGGGTGATTGTCAACTCTTGCGAATTTTGAATAAATTTACCCATGGTCACTAAGACGTGCTCGGGGATCGGGAACGCCCAACTCTGATCCGGGGTCATGCCCCAACGCTGCACCTCGGCTTCATGACTGCCGACAACGACGGTGACGCCCGCAGTGGTGACGATCCAATCACGCCGTGATCCACCCATTGATGTCACCCAGATTGACTCTCCTTCGGATTCATCAAATCGAAGCGGGGCCATGAATGCCGCCAGTAACTCAAATTCTGCGGCCGCTATTTTGAATGAAACAGCGGGCATTTGTGGGGTTTGTTTTTTGCTCATATTCTCCTAACGTTTGGTGGGAATCATTTTGTGCGGTGAATCTGGAAGTTCTCAATTCAGTTATGGGTCGTTCGCCAAGCCTTAGTTGCCGCTATCGGACCAACAGCTGCGGCCGTTAGTTTTTTGCCGCGAGCAGCAAGGGTCAGCGCGTGAATCGCTGTTTCCAGGTCTGCCACTTGATGTATGTCGTGGAGGGCAACTAAGCGCCCGCACTCTTCTGTCAAATCTGATTCGTATTGGTCGGATCCATCGGTGACATGGCCATCGCAAATCCAAATCATTGGTTCGCGGTTCTTGCGCTTCTTGAGGGCGAACTCAAGCGCCGGTCCATCCACGCCATTGCCCCCATTGCCCGGCGGAACTTTGTCAGTGACGGCCCCACGGTCCGCTAGAACCCAAATATTTGGGGTCTCGACGGTGTGGGGTGCATGGCTATATCCGATGATGACACAGCCAGGAGCAGCATTGATGACTCTCCAGAGATCATCCTCGTTGAGTTGCATTGAGCCAGATTGATCAATCAGGACAACTCCGCCTGGGCATCGCTCTCGTCGATCAAAGATGCGCCTTTCTGGATCGGTCAGGAGTCTTTCAAGATGTCGCGGATGACGTCCGATATTCGAAGCACGCTTGCGACGACCAAGAAAACCGTTGACGCGATTTGGTCGGTCAAGATGCAGTTCAAGAATCTCCGCGAACTTGCCCACTTCGGATGCGCCCGCACCGCCTAAACGGGCGGGATCGGGCGGGACTGGGTCATCTGATGTTTCAGAAATCAGCGCCCGATGAATGAGTTGGGCGGCCAAAATAGTGAAGCCCCATCCCTCGGTCACATCATCGCTGGGTTCAGTTGAAGCAACTGCAGCCGTGCCATCCCGAGTATGTTTCCTCCATAATTTTTGTAATTGGCGATTGAGTTCACTCAATGTTGGAATCCAAAGTGGTTGCACCAACTTGACGCCAGCGAGCAGACCAGAGAATGCTTTCGTGCCCGACGTAGCAGCCAACATGTGGACAGTTTCATTCCAATCTTTGTTGACAGCGAGTCGTTCACCTGTACGTTTTTCGCTCCCGTCAGCCAAATATTTCATGACAGGAAAGCCCGCAGATCCGACCAACATATTGACTCGAAACTCTTCGGCCACAATCAAAGTGCTGGGCGATAGATGACCGAGATCGCTAGGCACGGTCACCGCAGTTGGGCTGACCTTGGCGTGCATCATTTCGTGAGCACGGATGCAACGCGATGTTTCATCGGCTCCCATGGGTACCTGCATACGATGCGCCACCAAATCAGTGAATGCTTCGCCTCGTTGCGCCTTTCCAGCGACAACAACCCAAGGGGCGGCATCGCGATCGAGGCGCGTCAGCCACTCGGGCATGGCATGACGCAAATCCATCAAGATGCCTTCGCTGCTGTGACTGAGACCTTGTCAATGAGCAATGCATCCAAGATGTCCGTGGCAAATTTGCCGAAGACCAGGCCGGCCGCCCGCTCGACAGTCAGGCCCTGCTTGACCAATTGGTCAAATGCCATGAATGAGCGAACGCTAAAGCGACGTTCCTTATCTGCGTCAACAGCTGCTGCGGCAGGGGCTCGTAAATATGGGGAGAGTTGTGCCAGCGCTCCAGGGTGGGGTCGGTCGATACGAATGGCGATCGGGAAACGGTCACGCAAAGCGACTGGTAGGTCGCGCATATTTTCAATATTGGTTGTCATGATGACCGAGAAGCCGCTCAAGGGTTTGAAAACTTTGCCGGAATCAGGGTGCTGCCAGGAAGCACTTTCACGATTGTCGAACATATTCAGCAATAAAGAGAGCACATCACCTGAGGCACGATCAATTTCGTCGGCGACGATCCGACCACCACGAATGCCATCTCCTTGCCAAGCTTTGAGCACACTTCCGTCAAGCCATTTCCATGTTCCGTTAGCTGTCGGCATGAAGTGGCCAGTGACATCGGCAGCAGTCATGTCCTCGTTACATATTAGACGAAATGCTCCACCCTCGACATCGCCGACGTTGAGCCCAGCGAAGGTCTTGCCAGTTCCTGGAGGCCCGAACAAAATCAAGCGATCAATGCCAGCGGCGAGGGCGTCATTGACGTCTTTCCAGCAGGATGGAAGTTCTAAACCTTGCTCTTTAGCGATGACTTTGGCTCGAGTGGGTGTCGTCATGGATGGTCCCTTTCGTGTTGTGTGATGTTCCAATGTGGGAGTAGGTGTAACTTTTTCGGACTTACTGACCGTGGCTGACTTGCTGGCTGATGGGGTACCGAGCGAAATCACTCGGTGCCCCATCGCTGCAGTCGCATCAGGCTTCATCGGTGTCATTATCGCCGTTGTTAATTCTCAGGCTGAAGATCGAGTCGCGTACTGCGAAGCGTTCCTCAAGTGGCAGTGCGCTCAGGAGACGAAGGGAATGGGATGCTGTTGAGAGGGCGTACGCCATTCCGTCTTCTGAGGCTTCGAAATCCATAGTGTTGCCGGCGTCAAATCCAACGCGACCACCGGTCTCAAAGGAGTCTTGATTCGCCCCTAAGAAAACGAAAACCCAGCCTTGGGCTTTGCGCTCGTCAATCAGTTTGAAAATGTCTTCTTGGGTATACCGGCGACTGGCATTCTCGCCACCATCTGTAAAAATGACGATGACTTGCGACTCTGGGGTTTTGCCAGCAGCAACACGTTTGGCGATACGTGTGTCGGCTTTGTTGATGATGAGCCCGATCGCATCGTACAAAGGGGTCATTCCATTGATGATGTAATCCTCTCGGGTGATGGGACGAGCCTTTTTGACATCGGTCTGTTTCAAAATGCTGCGGATTCCCGGGTCACCGTCGCAGGCTGGGAACTGAACGATGCTGACCTTCGAGACAGCTGGTGACTTGGCCTGTTCGGCGATGAAGTCATTGAGACCCTTGATCACTGTGGCGTGGAGATGATTCATTGAACCGCTGGCATCGGCAACAATCGAGATGAAAGTGTCCTGGAGGACGGTTGGGGTTTTGGGCAGTTGTTGGGTCTTTGTCTTGGTCATGATTTTTCCTTTTGTTTGTGGGTTGTTTTGCTCTTCAGAACAACTAACGATCATGAGGTTGCAAAATGTGCATCAATGCATTGCTTTTCTCAAACCGCAGGTGAAAGAACTCGGCCTTTTGGAGGTCACATGAGGATTAACGAGTGGTCCCGTGCAAAATGTGCCGCACCGGCGGAAATTTGACTGGGAAAGTTAGTCAGTGTTGAGGCAACGCATGACTTCGTCATCAACGAGACACGTTGTGGCAGTGACTGATCCAGGCCGGTACACAAACTCGCCGTGTTCATCATTGATAATGACGGGTCGAAGACGAGGTCCTCCGCCATACAGCAAAACGGGGAGTCTCTGCCATGAGCGCCAGCGCATTGCCAAAGTAATTTTCTTTAAGACCGTGCTCTGTGAACGGGGCAGGGCTGGATCAAGTAGTCGGCGCGCATCAAGAACCATTTGAGCGCCTTGCTTGGCGGCGTCGATCCACGGCTCACAACCCACCTCGAGACCGAGCGGATTCATATCAACAACTGACTGCCACCAGTCATCGGTTGGGCGAGCACCTGGCCAATGTGGATCATCAGGAAACGACGTGCAACGTGCGAATTCGGTCCATCCGTGTTGATCAACAAAGTTCAACCATGCCGAGTAAGACTCACCATCATTCACCCACGCCAAAGCGCTGATCAAAGTTGGTTGCGAAGCAGCGGCGAACTCCATGGGATTGATCAGCAACCCAGTTATCTCTGAACGCAACTCTGCTTCGCGTCCAGCGTATGGCCCGAGATGTAGAGCCTCGCTCATCATTGCATCATTAACGGGCGTGTTATCCCACAATATTGGTTTGCGCCCATGACATGCCTGAGTGCGCTGACGCGCCTCGTGAGCACGAATGGAATCGTTCACGACATGGACGCCTGTCCACATCACTAAGACCTCTGGGTGTAAGCCCTCAATCAATTGTTCGAGGTATTGCGATGAGGTGTTACCTGCGTAATGAGTGGGGACTAGCCACACTTGAGTCTTCAAGGTTTCAATCAGAGCATTTGCGATTTCTTGATGCTTCGTCGCGGAATCTAAAGCTGGTAGATCGTCAAAGCTCAGGACAACACCATGGCAGCCCTGATCGATAACTGGTTGCAATTTATTGATCACTTGCGCAGTCGTTGCATCAGCGCCAGGAGTCAGCCCGATGAGAACTTGCACTGTCTTCTGACGACTTGATAACTCTGCGAACTGAGAGAGTTCTAATTCGGTGAATGGCTCTACCCACAATTGGCGATGCCGAGGTTCTAACTTTGCAGCCCAGACATAGGTGTTCCCACCGTACTCGGCGAGTAGATCAATGTTTCGCAGGCGTTCTTGATGCGTCCACGGAGGACCATAAAAGCCTTCAATTGTTCCTGCGATCATGAAATATTTTTCACATCGGGACGGGCTTACGCGGCACCCAGGAACTCTTTGAGAGCGGTCATTGCTTGAGGTGGCGATGCAGCGTTAATGCCATCCGCACCGATAGCCAACAACTCGCGGTATAAATCAATAGTTTCCCCACCATTGGGCCACACCCACGTCACGATGCCTTCCGATTTAGCTCGTGCCACATATTCGGTGGTGAACAAAGTCAGGCCTTGGTAGGTCGGCGGAATTTGCACGATGTGCAGCCAGTCAGGCAGCGATACCCCGCCGAGGAAAAATGAAACCATGGCAGTCTGACCAGGCGACATTGCGACATTGGGTTGTTTTTCATGGAAATAATCCACGACAGTGTCATCAAAACTGGCCACAACAACGCGGTCAAAAGCGTCATACTTAGTCAAAAGTTCAATCAATGCATCAGCAGATGCCTTGGCAGCAGCACCTTCATCTTTGATTTCAATATTCAGCACATAATCGGGATACAACTTCATCAATGTTTCCAATGAGTTGATCGCAAAATCTTCGGCGCTATAACCAGCGGGCGCGGGTTTGTCGCCAGTACGAATACCGCGATAGATGTAATCGGCCTCGGGCTGATCGGTGCATGTGCAGTTAGCGGTAAACCAGTAGGCACTATCAAGAGCATGGAGTTCGTCGTATGTGTGCTCAAGAAGAACAAGATCTTCGTTGGCGGTGGTGCCAGTGCTGAGGTTGTGATGAATCACAAGGACGCCATCACCAGTCAATTGCACATCCATGTCAAGGACGTCAACACCCATCCGTGCCGATTCACTGAAGCCAAACAAACTTGAGTGCGGATGAGTCATCTCACCACTGGCATGAGCAAGAACAATTGGGCGCCCGAGTGCCAAGAGGTCTGCCACGGTCGAGGCCGCTGGCTTGGGGACAGGTGGCAGAGTAATCGGGGCTTGCGTGACCGGTACTTCTGTGGTCGGGGCCGCTGTACTCGGTGAAGTCGTGTCGACATCTGAATTTGGACTTGAGGAGCCATCACTACCGCAAGAAACCAGCGCAGTTGTGCTGGCGAGCATGAGAGCGACGGAGATGTATTTGGTGATCGAAAGTTTGTTCACAACACCAAGTTCACCATACGGCCAGGGACGACAACGACTTTTTTGGGTGTCTGCCCGCCTAACGCGGCAAGAACTTTTGGATCTGACAGGACCAGCGCCTGAACAGTTGCCAAATCGGTGCCAGTGGGAACGACCAAACGTGAACGCACCTTGCCATTTATCTGAACTGGATACTCAAATGTGTCGTCAATCAGGAGTTGTGCATCGAAAATAGGAAATGGCTCAAAGGTGAGAGTTTGGCTGTGGCCGAGGCGTCCCCATAATTCTTCGGCCATATGTGGACATAGTGGGGCCAACATGTGGATCATCGGAGATGCAATTTCAAGTGGGGTGGCACCCGTTGCAGCCGCCTCTTGAGTGAGTGCATTATTTAACTCAATCAATTTGGCGATAGCGGTATTGAAACGCAACCCATCCATATCGGAGCGAATTCCTTCAATCATGCGATGCAAGAGCTTGCGAAGTTCGGGGGTCGCTGGCGTATCAACAACTCGTGAGGCACCCGTATCTTCATCAACCATGTTGCGCCACACACGTTGTAAAAAGCGTTGCATGCCGATCACATCGCGGGTATTCCAAGGACGACTTGCCTCAAGAGGACCAGAACTCATCTCGTATAGGCGAAAGGTGTCAGCGCCATATTCGTCATACATCTCATCGGGGGTGACGATGTTCTTCAGACTCTTGCCCATTTTTCCGTACTCGCGTTGCACCTCTTCGCCTGCATACCAATAGGTGCCGTCACGTTCTTCAACATCGGCAGAGGTCACTGGTTGACCGCGTGGATCGCGATATGCAAAGGCCTGGATGTAACCCTGATTGAAAAGGCGGTGAAAAGGTTCTGAACTTGAAAGATGACCTAAGTCAAATAAAACCTTGTGCCAGAAGCGAGCATACAAAAGATGTAAGACGGCATGTTCGACGCCGCCGACATACAGGTCAACACCACCGGTGTGACCAGTATTGCCGTCGCCTCCGTCGGCTGGACCCATCCAGTATTTCTCAACGGCAGGATCTACGAAAAATTCTGTATTGGTTGGGTCAAGGTAGCGCAGTTCGTACCAACATGAGCCAGCCCATTGAGGCATGACATTTATTTCGCGACGATATTTCTTGGGACCATCGCCCAAGTCGAGAACAACTTCACGCCACTGCGTGCTGCGTGCCAATGGTGGAATGGGGTCCGTGACGTCATCGTTGGGGTCAAGCGCTTGAGGTTTGAAATCTTCTAATTGCGGCAGGAGCACAGGCAACATTGAGTCTGGTAACGAAACAGGTTGATCGTCCTCATCGTAAACAATGGGGAAGGGTTCGCCCCAATACCGTTGGCGGCTGAAGAGCCAATCGCGGAGCTTGAAGTTGACGGTGGCTAAGCCGCAACCAGTTTCTTCAAGCCAGGTGTTCATCACCTTGACACCTTCATGAACTTCAACAAGACCGTCAAGGCTCAAACTGGCACTTGATGAATTGATGTACGCCCCATCACCGACGAAAGCTTCGCTCCATGTCGATGTATCAACGCCATTACCATTTTGTGGTTCAAGGTCGTGCGCTGTGAACCATTGACTTGGGGGTTGTTGAATGGCGGGCACGGCAAGATTAAAACGGCGAGCAAATTGGAAGTCACGTTGATCGCCACATGGCACAGCCATGATCGCTCCAGTGCCGTAGCCCATTAAGACATAGTCCGCCACCCACACCGGTATCTCTTGCCCATTGACAGGATTCGTGGCGAAGGTGCCAGTAAAGACGCCCGTTTTTTCACGTGTGTCATCTTGGCGGTCGATTTGATTTTTGCCCGCAGCAACTATGCGGTAGGCGTCGACCGCTGCTTTGTTATCGCTGGTTGTCAGCGCATCGACCAAGGGGTGCTCGGGCGAGATGACCATAAATGATGCGCCAAATAAAGTATCCGGACGAGTAGTAAAGACGCTGAGAGTGCCCGCCGGAGTGGCGAAGTCAACTCGCGCTCCTTCGCTACGACCGATCCAGTTGCGCTGCATCAACTTGATGGGTTCTGGCCAATCCAGGCGATCAAGATCTTGTAATAGGCGATCCGCATAGGTTGTAATGCGCATTGTCCATTGGCGCATGCTCTTTTTAAAAACGGGATAGTTGCCAATATCGCTACGACCATCGGCGGTGACTTCTTCATTGGCTAAAATTGTTCCGAGACCTGGACACCAATTGACAGGTGCTTCGGAAAGATAAGCCAAACGTCGCGCATCGATTGCCTGACGGCGCTCGTGTTTATTGTGTTCGTTCCAAGGTTGACCATTAGGAGTTGCGATTGAGCCATCTGCATATCCCTGTTCAAGCTCGGCAATGGGTCGTGCGCGCTGTTCGATCTCGTCGTACCAACTGTTAAAGACTTGAAGAAAGATCCATTGGGTCCAGCGATAAAAATCTTCGTCTGTTGTACTGACACTGCGTCTCGCGTCATGCCCAAGTCCGAGTCGACGGAGTTGGCGACGCATATTGGCGACATTGGCTTCAGTATTGACTCGTGGGTGTACGCCAGTGGCGATGGCATGTTGCTCGGCGGGAAGTCCGAAACTGTCGTAGCCCAATGCGTGCAATACGTTGTAACCCGTCATTCGCTTAAAACGAGCGTAAACATCGGTAGCGATATAACCGAGGGGATGACCGACATGCAAACCAGATCCACTCGGATAAGGGAACATATCGAGGACAAACAATTTTGGTCGACCAGCCACCTTGTCGGGTTCACCTAGTGGCCCAGCAGGATTTGGTGCCTCAAAGGTGCCTTCGGCCTCCCAGCGATCTTGCCAGCGCTGCTCAATGTCAAGGGCGAGGGCGGCGTTGTAACGCAAGCGAGGAATGTCAGCAGTATGAGCCGATTCAGAAGGGTTGTGGTCGGCTGAGTTTGGTGACATAACAGCCAAAGTTTATGCCACGCAGGTCTATTCAGAACTGTTTCACACGCGCTGATCGCTTGAATCCCATTTTTCGTGGCGCTGGGAACTAATTTCAAGGTGTCTCCATGAGTACCTCCCACGATCTCCCCAGTTCTTTCGCTGATCCCCGCCAAGCGCGCCAATCGGCGATCAAGCGCTCGTTGCCCCAGGGCTCGGTGATCGCGCGTCTTGAACAGTCTGCCGATGCACCCACAGGAGTTCGCTTCGTTGGTCAGTCCATCGCTCCCACGACTGGACCAGCATTTATATTTTGGCGCGAAATTCATGATGACGCCCGAGCAGTTGGAGCGGCGCTACAGGCGTTAGGTCTGATACCAGGTGATCACGTCGCAATCTTGGGACCAACAAGTCGCGAACTGATGACGATCGTGCGCGGATGTTGGATGGCAGGTATTGCCAGCATGGTTTTGCCATTACCGATGCGGATGGCATCGCTGGATGCTTTTGTAGATAGCACGCGGAGTCGCATCCGCCACGGTGAAGCCAAGTTGGTGTTGATTGACGATCAGTTGGCAGACTTTTACCAAACCCTTCCCGGCGATCCACCCACGCTGCCGATGGGCGCAGTCATGCCTGGAAACGGAAAGCCCAACGGAGATCAACTGGAAATACCCGCGGATGATCCCGAGCGCTTAGTGATTTTGCAATACACGAGTGGTTCAACTGCCGAGCCCAAAGGTGTGATGATCCCTGATCGTGTATTGACCGCCAATATTGACGCCAGTTGTGCTGCCGCCGAGCTTGATGCCAACGAAGTGATGGTCTCATGGCTGCCTCTGTATCACGACATGGGCTTAGTTGGTTTTTTGGCATTGCCAATGATGAACGGAGTGCACTTAGTGCAAGCTGCTCCTCAAGATTTCATGGCTCATCCCGGTCATTGGATGGAGTGGATTAGCGATTGGAAAGGTACCGCTACGGCTGGACCAAACTTTGCTTGGGTCTTAGCGACGCGCGCCCTCAAGCGCATGAGTGGCCTCGACCTCTCATCTTTGACTTTGGCTTTGTCTGGTGCTGAACCAGTTGACCCGGAAGCGGTGGAAGCCTTTGTACGTGCTGCCGAACCTTTTGGGTTATCAGCCGGAAGTATCTTCCCAGCCTTTGGTATGGCAGAAGTTGCCATTGGTGGTGCGTTTCCGCCGCGGTATCGCGGACTCGTGTGTGACACCGTGGACCGCATTGCTATGGAGCGCGATCGCATTGCTGTTCCCGTTGTCGAAGCATCATGCGAAGATGTTGCTGTGCGACGTTTGCCTTTGTTGGGTCGCGCGGTTCCCGGATTAGAAATGAAAATCGTGGATCCGATGACTCGCGAGACACTTCCAGAACGCGTCGTTGGCGAATTGTTCTTGCGGGGAACCAGCGTCACTCCCGGTTACTACAAGCGTCCCGAGGCAACGGCGAGTATGTTCCACGAAGGTTGGTTATGCACAGGCGATTTGGCATATTTGCTGAACGGAGAACTTGTTATCTGTGGTCGGCTAAAAGATGTCATTATCGTTGGGGGTCGCAATGTCTTCCCTGAAGATATTGAACGCGCCGTCGGAGAATTGGATGGCGTACGGGCAGGCAATGTCATCGCTTTCGGTGTAGACGGATACAAGGGCAAAGAAACAGTGATTGTCGTGGCCGAAGTGAAGGCTGAAGATCTCACTGCGGTTCGGCGGGCCATTCACCATTCAGCATTGGAGGTTTCTGGTCTGCCACCTCGTGACGTCATGCTGGTGCGCCCTGGAACATTGCCTAAGACAAGTAGCGGCAAATTGCAGCGCGCGAAATGTCGCGAGTCGTATCTTGCTGGGGAACTTGAATTACTCAGCGAATAATTGAAGCGTGAATTAGGCCGACTGCAGGTCGGCCATCACCTTGCTCCAGCGCTCTGGATCACTTTTATATGGAGCGTAAAACGAGATACGTTGAATGACATCTCCGTATCGCCTTGTCAATTCTGGAGCAATGCGCTCGGGTTCACCGACGACGGCGAAAGTATTGAGTACTTCGTCGGTAATCAGAGTCCCCATCTCATCCCATTGACCTTGTTTCGACAACGCGTTGAGGCGATCTTGCAGATCTCCCCAACCATGGAGTTCAAGCACTGGTCGATAGGCGGGAGTTGAACCATAGAAAGCAATTTGTTTGCGTGTGCCAATGGAGGCACGTTCTAACTCGCCCTCATCGTTTCCGCTGACGACGAAACTTGGACCAACGATTTCAAAGCCATCCATTGTCTTACCAGCCTTGGCACGACCCCGCTCAAGTGCTGGAATCGTCACTTCACGGAGATATTTTTCAGTCGTAAAGCCGTGACAGATGAATCCATCACAGACTTCACCGGCCACTTCAGTCATCAGCTCACCGACACCCGCAAGAAAGATTTTTGGTGGACCAAATGAACCCATATCGGATGCTTCTGGACTGAACATCGGGGTCATCAAAGTGTGCGTGTAAAACTCACCGCGAAATTCGAGTCGTTCACCCGTTAGCCAAGCATCCCAAATGGCATGAATGGCCAAAATCATTTCGCGCATCCGTGCGGCAGGTTTGCTCCACGGCATACTGAAACGCTTCGTGATGTGTGGCTGAATCTGGCTACCAAGCCCGAGGATAAACCGACCTTGCGAATAAGCCTGAAGATCCCAAGCGGTGTTGGCAAGCGTCATCGGACTACGCGCAAAAGCGACGGCGATGGAGGTCCCGATTTCGAGCGTGGTGGTGTGTTCAGCAGCCATCAACAACGGAAGAAATGGATCATGGCTGGTTTCGGCAGTCCATGCGCCGCTATAGCCAGCGGCTTCAGCATCTTTGGCGCTGTTGATTGCCTCGTGCAGGTTGGAACTAATTCCGCCATCAACTTTCATAACTACTCCCTATGGTTTTTTATGCTTGGCACATTTAGGCCAAATGACATATAAACAAACTACTCGGGGTTGGCGTCTCGAAGAAATGCATCGAGTTCGGCGGATAGTTCCTCAATTGAAGGGATATCACTTTCGGTGAGTTGGCTCTGATTGTTGGGATTGGCTGGCGTACCGATCAGGGCGTCATATGCGGCCTCAAGTTTGGCCACCATTTCAGCGTGTTCTGAGTTGCGGGCCACCATGCGGTCCAGACGTTCGCGCTGGATCACCGCTTCCTGATCAAGTTTGGAACCATCAAAATGGAGATCGGCGACCGAGACCAGTCCACGCAGAAGTGCTGATGAGGCTGCCGGGTACGTCATGCCGGGCAAATATTGCGGAACCTGGGCCCACACGCTGATGGAGGGGATTCCACTGTCATGGAGAACCTGTTCAAGCACCGCAACCATGCCAGCAGGGACGTCCACTGTGCTGCGTAAAAATGGGGCTTTTTCCAAAAGTTCCACGGTCGGAGTTGTGCAGGAGAGATTAATCGCCCGGGTGTGAGGGGTGGGGAAGGGGTAGGCGCCCAGACCAACCATCATCGACACATCCATCCTTAGGCATAACTCGCGAATTGCAGCCGAAAAACGGTTCCATGCCGAATCTGGCTCGTGACCCCTGAGGATTAATAGATCGCGTCCATTGGCGTCATGTCCCGAGTACAGGTCAATAGATGGCCAATCAAGACCGTTATTGCGGCCTTCACGAATTTCCATCGTGGGTCGCCGCGCTCGATAATCAATAAAAACATCGGGATCAAAAGTCGCCACGGGAAGTGGGTCAATTTGTCCCTCGATTAAGGACATGGTGTCATTAGCGGCACCTGCGGCGTCAATCCAGCCTTGCAACATCACTATCAAAATTGGTTTGTTGAGTTTTGGTAACTCGCCGTGCAACTCAACATCACGAATTGCATCGCTCATCGCAATCGACTCAACATCTCTTCAGCTTTTTTGGCCGATGAGAGAACCTGCTGATTGAAAGGCTCAAGTTCTGCTGGATCACGTTGACCTAAGGCGCCACCGAGGTAGCGCGAGTACACGCCTTCAAGAATGCACACCAACTTCCAATAAGCAAACGCAACATAGAAATCGAGTTGCGAAA
This sequence comes from Actinomycetes bacterium, assembly GCA_037147055.1. Classification (GTDB taxonomy): domain Bacteria; phylum Actinomycetota; class Acidimicrobiia; order Acidimicrobiales; family Ilumatobacteraceae; genus Casp-actino8. The sequence continues at coordinate 16,458 of JBAWVW010000012.1, read as the reverse complement.
TATCGCGACCACTGACTTCGCCGTAGCGCCGCGCCATGTCAATACGGTCAAGAAAGCCTGGTGCAGTTGAGGACATACCAGTCAGTACTGCATCAAGGTCACCGGGTCCAGACCAATAAACCATCAGCAGTCCAAGATCAGCCATAGGGTCACCTAATGTGCAAATTTCCCAATCTAAGACCGCAATGACTTGGCCACTGGAATCAATCATGCAGTTGTCGAGTCGATAATCACCATGGACCAATGTCGCAGGACCTTGTTCGGGGATACGCAACATGAGTTCATCGTGGACTCGATCAACGCTCGGCAAATCACGTGTTTTTTGCTGATTCCATTGTCCGTACCAACGCTTGAGTTGACGAGCGATGTAACCCTCGTGACGACCCAAATCATCAAGCCCAACCGAGATCGGATTAACGGCGTGAATTGCTGCCATCGTGTCAACGATTGATTCGCTGGCTCGACGTCGGGCATCGGGGAGAAGTAAACGTTCCGAAGTGTCGCGATCGCGAATCACGAGACCGTCAACAAAGGCCATGACATAAAACGGAGCACCATTGACTTCGAGATCCTCGCAGAATCCGACTGCGGGAGCGACGGGAACATTGGTCGTACTCAGAGCTGAAATGAGACGATGCTCGCGACCCATATCGTGAGCGCTGGCGAGAACATGACCGAGAGGAGGGCGACGTAGAACAAATCTTTGTCCATTGCTGCTTGTCACTTTGAAAGTCAGATTTGAGTGGCCGCCAGCGATCACCTCAAAAAGAAATGGCCCACGTGCGCCACTCACATTGTTCTCAAGCCAAGCAGTGACATTGGCGATATTCAATCCCGGAATATTCTCGTCGCTGGCTTGGTTACTCACCCCTCGTACGGTATCTAGAAGTTCTCTCGGTTGGGCAGGTTTGGCTGGTTATCAGCGGGTCAAGGGCACGCCCATAACTCTTCTGCGGTAGCGTTATGGCATGACTATTGATGTATCGGAAGCAAATTTTGAGTCTGATGTATTAGCCCGATCCGCCCAAGGTCCAGTCGTGGTTTATCTCTGGTCGCCGCGTAGTGATGCCTGCGTTGCGGTTGGTGAAGTGGTTGAGCGGATGATTAACGCCACCGCTGGAAAAATTCTTTTGGCGCGAATTAATGTCGATGACAATCCCTCGATCGTGCAGGCATTTCGGGTGCAAGCAGTCCCAGCATTATTTGCCTTGCGCGACGGTGGGATCATAGGCGAGTTTCAAGGTCAGTTGAGTGAAGCAGCAATAGCGCAGTTCCTTGAGCAAATGTTGCCAACGGCCACCCAAGAAGAAATCGCTGTACTCATCGCGCGTGGTGATGAACAGAGTTTGTTGGCTGTTCTTGATATTGAACCCGGTAACGAGATCGCCATTGTGGCCTTGGCGACGATTTTGACAGCCCGTGGCGAGGGTGAAGCGGCGCTGTCCCTGCTTGCCCGTGTACCAGAGACTGAAAATGTACGTAAGGCCTCAGCAGCAGCTCGCTTATCGTTACGCCCGCCTGATGACTACGACACCCAGTTAGAAAAATTACTTGACTCAGTCAAACTTGATGATGATGCGCGCCAACAGTTCGTTGACATCCTTGAGGTCATGGGTCTTGACGATCCGCGCAGTGCAGTGTGGCGAAAAAAACTCACTGCACGCTTGTACTGATGTCCGATTGAGTTGGCGGCACACCTATGAACCCATCTGGATCTGCCTTTACCCTGACTCGCACGATTGATGAGACCGATTTTGATGTGGCGATCATCGGTGGTGGGATCACTGGTATCTGTGTTGCTAGGGAAGCGGCATCACGAGGGTTGAAAACAATTCTCTTTGAGCGTGACGACTTTGGTTCCGGTACCAGCTCGGCGACGACGAAATACATTCACGGTGGTATTCGTTACCTTGAGCAATATGACATTGCTGTTGTGCGCGAGAGCTTGCGTGAGCGACGAGTCCTTGCGCTAGGTGCACCCCACTTGGTACAACAAACTCGCTTCATCATGCCCGCATGGCGCTGGAGCAAACCTCCCACAGCTCTCATTGGTGCAGGTGTGCTGCTCTATGACACTTTGGCCTTTGATCGAAATCTGAAGGCGCCCGACAGTTTGCGAATACCACACCCGCGTTGGCTCAGTCGGGCAAGACTTTTGGCCGCCGTTCCATGGCTTGACCAGACTGGCTTGCAAGGTGCTTTCGCGTATCACGACACCTTGAATATTCACCCCGAACGCTTGTTGTTGGCATATGCAAAATCAGCTGCTGGCGCAGGAGCGGTATTGATGAATCACGTACGTGTTGACGGCTTCATCTCCACTAACTCTGATCGTATGGTTATTCAGGGCGTAGAAGTGACCGACTTGTTGTCGGGAGAATCACAACGCGTGCGTGCCAAAGTAGTCATTAACGCTGCTGGTCCTTGGATCGACAAGGTATTGGGCAAGTTGGCGCGCGGCACTGGGGTCGGAGTGGATCGTTCCAAGGGTGTACATATTCTCACGCGCCCACTCGGCGGTCCAGGTCGAGTCACCGATGCTGTGTTCGCACGCGCTCAGTCGGGTCGTCATGTGATTGTCTCGCCGTGGATGGGTAAATCGTTCATTGGTCCGACCGATACACCGATTGCGGGTGATGAGTCATCTGTTGTTGTTGATCCAAGCGATGTTGAAATTATTTTGGACACCGTGAACTCCACAATGCGTGCTGAGGAGAAGAAATTAACTGCTGCGGATGTTGAGATGACAACTGTCGGAGTTCGCCCGTTAATTCGTGCGACTCAGGCCAATGACTCTGGCTCCAAAGATGATGCCCCTGATGAGGCAGAGACTTACTCGGCGAGTCGAGCGCACGAGTTGTATCACCATGTGGATCATGGAGTTGACAATTTGTGGTCAATCGGAGGAGGCAAATGGACAACGGGACGCGCCACAGCCGAAGAAATGGTCGATGCACTGCTGGTCAACGAGCTCAAGGGTGCCCACTCGCGATTATTTGATTCGCGGGCGACTGCCGCTGCCGGAACTTTTGCTTGGGCCGAAGATGCCGAACCCTTCATTGTCGATGCAGCACGTTCGATGCACATTTTAGGAATCCCGCTTGATATCGGCGAACATATTGCTCGTCTGTACGGCACAGAGTGGACTCGGATTGCACATATTGTCGAGCATTCGCCCCTCACCTCTGCACGCGTCGTGGCGGACTGTTTGGATATTGAAGCTCAGATCATCTTCGCCGTGACCGATGAAGGTGCGCGCACATTGTCGGACATCGTTGATCGCCGTTTGGTGATCGGCACGCTTGGGCCGGTACATGATGACGCTCTGCATCGCGTCGCCACCATTGCTGGCCCCCTATTGGGATGGGATGAAACAGCCATTGAAGATCAGGTGCGGCGTGAAAGCAATCGCCGAACAGTGATCTCCATGCACTGGCGCACTCCAGTCGAAGGGTGACGCCGCTACGCCAGCGTTGCTGACTCGCCCCCTATGGACGGAGGTGAGTTAACGGCAGGTGAAGAGTGGTGCGAAGTGGAACAGTGGCGTCCTAAGCCTTCCAATCAACATTCCAATGAAGAGATGATGCGCAAGCATGGAGGGGCGGTAAAAACTTGGTTGCGGTACGCTCAGGAAAGTCTTCAATGGCTCGGCTGGGGACGGATTCTCACAGGTTGTGCCTGCGTGGGTGTGGTTGGGTTCGGCGGATACTTTTTGCTTCGTTCTCCGCCTACGCCTGTTGAAACTTCCTTGATGTACGCCTCCACGGTGCCACTCAGTCAACAAATTCCTTTAGTAACAACGACAACGATCGCGCCGTTTTTGACGGTTGATGTGGCAGGTCGGGTGAATAAGCCGGGGGTCTACATCGTGCCTATGGGCTCGCGCGTAGTTGATGCAATTCGGATCGCTGGGGGAAGCACGAAAACGGCTGATCTCGATGCCATTAATTTGGCGGTGCCATTGAGCGATGGGCAGCAGATATACGTTCCAGCAGTTGGAGAAAAGGTCCCAGGAGGCCAAGCGGGTCCGATTCCTGATGCACACAGCGGTGGTCAAGGCCAAGGTCTCTCGCTGCCCGTCAATATCAATACGGCAGATCTCGCAACGCTTGATTTATTGCCTGGGGTCGGACCTGCTACCGCCGCAGCGATCGTGGCTTTTCGTGATCAGCATGGGCAATTTTCCAGCATTGAAGGGCTCCAAGATGTTCCCGGAATCGGACCTGCGAAGTTTGCTGCCTTGCGTGACATGGTCACGACGTAAGAGTCGCGATGTTCATGAGTTGCCTTCAGAGGTTGACTGACAACACCGTGGCAGCGAGACCCAAGCCCAGCAGTGATCCCAGCCATATTCCGATGACTAGGCGACTCCACTCGCGGCGCCATTCCAGCCAACTTGTAGCCACGCGCCGAGTGGAGCGTTGGGCGGCTAGATGACCGACATAACACCACAACACCAAACTGCTGAGCACTGCCAAGATCCAGCGCAACGGACCTCCCATAACGGGGATGCCGAACAGCGAGGAGGTGGGGACAGCAAGGACCCAGAGAATGAAACCTGGCACGCCGCGCAAGGCCGAAGTCGAATCCCACAACAGCAAGGCCGCCAAAAGTCCGATAGTGCAAGAGATTGCGATGGCCAACAAAGGGCCCTGACGACGGACCATTTGTCGATGAAATTTGACTCCGTCGGGAACGATGTCCGCATCAGGACTCAAACTCAAACGGGCACTCACAAAGTTCAAGAGTACGACGCTCAGGGTGCATCAGTGTGGCATTACCTCTTGGCTGTAGCCACAGGAGCGATATTGCTGGGAATTTGGTTGGGCGAGAAAGGCTTCAATAGTTGGGGTGCCAGGGGAGGTTGGTTGATCATCACCGTCGCTCTCCTTGGAATAATGATGTTCTCCCGAATTCGTTGGATGCTCGTAGTGCTCTGTGTCTGCGCTGCGGTGGGTGGGTTGCGTAGTCACAGCGAGTGGAACGCCGTCCACTCGGCGAGGATGGGGCCATTCACGGGTCGAGCAGTTTTGGTCACTGATCCTGAACCAGTTGGTGCAGGCGTACGAATCGTCAGTGAAATTGCTGGGCAGCGTTTTGAATCGTGGCTCTATGGCAGTAACGCGAAACGCGCGCTGCTACATGTGGCTGGTGAATCATTGGCCGTGGTTGGTCAACGCCAACCGGCGCGTTCGCTTTATCAACGCCGTCTTGAGGTTCGCCATATTGTTGGGCGTTTTGAAGTTCAGATGTTGTCAGACGTTGAACAGGGATCGCAAGCCTTCGAATCACGTTTTATGTTGGCGGCGAATCGCATGCGAAGCGCCCTGAGCGATGGCGCCCAGACACTTCCGGGCGATCAGGGAGCGTTATTCTCTGGTCTGGTGTACGGAGACGATTCCCGACAACCCGATTCAATGGTCGCGCGATTTCGCTCAAGCGGCTTGGCTCATCTCACCGCAGTCTCTGGACAAAATGTGGCCTTCATTTTGGCGGTTGTTGCTCCAGTTCTCACACGCCTCAAGCGTTCACCGCGATTAGTTTTGACATTGTTGGTTTTGGCATGGTTTGTCATCATGACGAGGGTTGAGCCATCGGTGGTGCGCGCAGTGACGATGGCGGGCATCTCGGCCATTGTTTTCGCCGCAGGGCGAACTTCAAGTGCGAGCAAGATTCTCGCGGCAACGATGTTGGGACTATTCGTCATTGACCCCTTCCTCGTGTGGTCAGTTGGATGGTGGCTATCTGTCGGTGGTAGCGGGGGCTTAATTTTTCTCTCGCAACCGATACAGCGCGCTTTGCAACACACGAGATTGGGCGCCCATCCGTGGTTGCTGGTTTGGATGGTGCCATCTCTCGCCGCCCAACTCGGGGTCCTTCCGGTGTCGGTCATGATTTTTGGGTGGCCGAGTGCGCTTTCCGTACCCTGCAATTTGCTAGCCGTCCCAGTGGCCGGAATCGTGATGTTATTGGGCGTGCCAGTGGCTCTCGCGGCAGGATTCATTCCAGTTTCGTGGGCGCATGTGCTGATGTGGCCACTCGGCATCGGTGTGCGCTGGGTGGACACAGTGGCGGCAATTGGCGAGCGTCTGCGTCCCCCGACGGGAATGAACGTTTTGGGGAGTGCTGGTTTGGTATTCCTGGGACTTTGGGCGATGTTGCCCCGACACCGATGTGACAACCTAGAGATATGAGTGTGTATTTGTTTCATGGTTCTGACGATGTCCTCGTCAGTGAGGCCGTGTCGGATAAGGCTCGCGAACTTGTTGGTGATCAAGATCGTTCACTCGTGCTTGAAGAATTTGATGGTGATTACATCATGGCGGGCGCGACTGAATCGGCGATGACCCCACCGTTTCTCACCGAGCGGCGCACCATAGTGTTGCGCAAAGTGTCAGCATTCGGAGCTGATGACCTCGATGTCTTGGCCACCTACCTGCACGTGGCGTCAGATTTCACCGACATGGTGATTGAGTGGGGCAGTGGTCGAGTGAGCAAGGTCATCGTGGCTGCACTCAAGGTATGTGGTGGGCAAACGATTGATCCATCTCCGCCGACTCGTGCCAATGAACGCCGCGACTGGTGGGAAACACAATTGTCAGGTCTCGGTCTGGTCCTTGATGCACCCGCAGTTGCCCTATTAATTGATTGGCTGGGCGAAGATGTGACGCGTCTAGGTGGGCTCGCCGCCACCTTGAAATCGACATACGGCGATCAACGCATCAATAGAGAAAAACTCGAGCCATTTTTGGGGGAGCGTGGGGACACTAAGCCGTGGGATTTAACTGATGGGATTGATTCGGGTAACGCCGCTAAAGCGCTTCTCGCAGCGCGCCGTTTGATGAATGCGGGGGAGCGTCACCCGCTGCAAATTATGGCCCAGTTACACGGCCATTATTCCCGTTTGGCGAAACTTGACGGTTCTGATGTCCCGACGCTGGCTGAGGCCGAGGCGCTCTTAGGAGCGAAAGGCTTTGCCGCAGAAAAAGCACTGAGGACTTTTCGATCATTAACTGGGGCCGGTGTTCGGCGGGCCTTCGAACTACTTGCCGCTGCTGATTTGGATCTGCGCGGCTCGACTGGCCTTGATGAAGATGTTGTGATGGACGTTCTGATTGCCAGATTGGCAAAGTTGAACGGAGTCGTCAGCCAGCGACGTTGACGTGCTTCATCAGGCGGCTCTTACGACGAGCAGCCGTGTTTTTGTGAATGATCCCTTTGGCAGCAGCCATGTCAATGCGCTTCACGGCAAGACGAACATCTTCGTCGCTTGTCTCGGTGCCGAGAGTCGCTCGGGCAGTCTTGACGCGAGTCTTCAACTCGCTCTTCATAGCCTTGTTGCGCTCAGCGCTCTTGGCGTTAGTAAGAATTCGCTTCTTTTGACTTTTGATATTTGCCACGGGGACCTCATATGCGATTGAAACAGCCCTAGGAGGTTACCAGCACCAGGCGTATCTCACCACCGCTGTTTACCCTCTTAGGTTCCCTGAAACGATAGTGTCTGAAGAGCACCTTCACTCCTTTTTCGGGGGTTGAATCGCTGTCAAAGACCCCCATGGACATCTCCCGCATTAGAAACTTCTCGATCATTGCCCATATTGATCACGGCAAGTCGACTCTTTCAGATCGAATTTTGGAGATTACCCACGCTGTAGAAGTGCGTGACATGCGCGCACAATACTTGGATTCGATGGACCTTGAGCGTGAACGGGGCATCACCATCAAGGCCCAAAACGTGCGTGTGGATTGGAATGGGCACACCCTGCATCTCATTGACACCCCTGGTCACGTGGACTTCGGTTATGAGGTCAGCCGTTCGTTAGCCGCCTGCGAAGGGGTTGTCCTGGTGGTGGACGCCGCTCAAGGTATTGAGGCTCAGACTTTGGCGAACTGTTACCTGGCGCTGGAAAGCGATCTGGAGATCGTGGCTGTTCTGAACAAGATTGACCTTCCAGCCGCTGATCCTGATCGTTACGCCCAAGAAATTGAGAATGTTTTGGGCATCAAGGCTTCGGATATTTTGCGCATCTCGGCCAAGACTGGTCACGGGGTTCCCGAACTTCTCGATGCTGTTTGTGAACGCATTCCAGCGCCATCGGGGGATCCCGAAGCGCCCTTGCAGGCCCTGATTTTTGACAGCCAGTACGACCAATATCGCGGCGTAGTGTCTTCGATTCGGGTGATGAATGGTCGTCTTGCGACTGGATCGCGGGTGCAATTTATGCAAGCGGGCTCTCAGTTGGAAGCCATCGAGATCGGTGTTCGTCGTCCAGTGCCGACACCGGTCGCGGAATTGGGACCAGGTGAAGTGGGATACCTGATTGCGGGAATTAAAGATGTTGCTCAAGCCCGCTCGGGTGAGACCGTGACCATCTTTGGTAAGGCTGCGGCCGAACCACTGCCGGGTTACAGCGATCCTAAGCCGATGGTGTTTTGCGGTCTGTATCCCATTGACGGCGATGACTTTGAAAATTTGCGTGAGAGTTTGGAAAAACTGAAACTCAATGACGCCAGCGTGACCTATGAACCTGAATCATCGGGCGCTTTGGGCTTCGGATTTCGTTGTGGATTCCTTGGGCTTTTACACATGGAGATCGTCAAGGAACGCCTTGAGCGTGAATTCGCTTTGGCTCTCATTGCCACCGCTCCGAGCGTTGAATATCGGGTGATGAAGACCAACGGCGAAGTGGAGAAAGTAGATAATCCAGCAGATCTTCCAGCGCCGCAAAATATTGACTACATTGAAGAGCCGTATTTCCGAGTGAGCATCATCACTCCAAAGGAATACACCGGAACCCTGATGGAACTCTGTCAGTCGCGTCGCGGCGATATGTCAAAGTTGGAATATCTTTCACCTGAGCGCGTTGAATTGCACTATGTCATTCCCCTAGCCGAGGTCGTCGTTGACTTCTTTGATCAAATGAAAAGTCGCTCGCAGGGCTACGCCAGTTTGGACTATGAACTGGCTGGTTATCAGCGCAGCAACTTAGCCAAAGTGGACATTGTTCTCAACGGAATCGTCGCCGATGCGTTTTCAATGATTGTGCATCGCGATAAAGCCTTTCATTACGGTCAGCGGATGTGTGAGAAGTTGAAAGAGCTCATCCCGCGGCAGATGTTTGATGTGCCGATTCAGGCCGCAATCGGGGGCAAGGTCATTGCTCGCGAGACCGTGAAAGCAAAACGTAAAGATGTTCTTGCCAAGTGTTACGGAGGTGACATTTCGCGTAAGCGCAAATTGCTTGACAAGCAGAAGGAAGGCAAGAAGAAGATGAAGGCGATTGGGCGCGTTGAGGTGCCTGGGGACGTTTTCATTTCTGCCTTAAAACTGGACGACTGAGCCGTGGGCTCGTTAAACGATCTCCCCTCGCCGCATCGGTGCGAGTACTGTAGATAGCGATGTCTCGACAGGCTGTATTGCGCAATTTGACATGGTCCAAGATGGATGCGGCTCAACGTCTGGCATTGGTTGACCGCGACTTAAATAAGGTGATCTCGCCTGAATTGCGTCAGCAAATATCGGACCTCGTGCTTGATGTTCGTGATCGTGGTGATGCCGCAGTATGTGATGCCTTGGCGACATTTGACAAGGTCTCGGTGGAGCCGTCGGGTCTACGCGTCAGCGATGACGAGTGGGAGTCGGCGCCTGCAAAGATTGACGCCGCTTTGAAAGTGGCGATCACTGACATGGTTGATCACATCCGTCGTTTCAACGACGAGTTATTAAGCCGTCTTGGCAACTGGAGTTTTGAAAGCGAGCCGGGTTTAACTGTCGGAGAACGAGTCTCTGCTATTGCCTCGGCGGGTTTGTTTTGCCCGAGCGGTAAAGCCAGTTATCCAAGTGTCTTGGCTCAACTCGCTACGCCTGCGGTGGTCGCTGGTGTACAGCAGATTGCGGTTGTTGTCCCGCCACAACCAGGCGCACACGGCGCTGTCGATCCCGTTGTCATTTGCGTGGCCCGTGAACTTGGAGTGCGTGAGATATTCCGCGCGAATGGCCCCGCAGGTATCGCTGCTTTGGCTTTTGGCACGCAGAGCATTCCACGAGTTGTCAAAGTTATGGGTCCTGGTTCGTTACCTGTGACCGTGGCGCAGTTGGAAGTGCAACGTTACGGTACGACGATTCAGATGGCTCTTGGACCTACCGAGAGTGTTGTCATTGCTGATGACTCGGCGGATCCTGTGCGCCTTGCTGCTGACTTGTTGATTGAGGCGGAACACGGTACGGATAGTTGCACTTTGTTGATCACGACCAGCAGCGACCTTGCGCGTGCTACTGAGATTGAATTGGTCAAGCAGATCGCCGCATTACCTGAGGTGCGCGCTGCGGCTGCTGCGGCCTCATTAGGTATCAACGGTGGTTGTGTGCTCGTTGATGATTTGCGTGAGGCAACGCAGGTTGCGAACGAGTTCGCACCTGAACATGTGCAGTTAGTGGTGCGACCAGAGAGTGAAGAAATGGTCATCAGCTTGTTGATTCATGCGGGAGAGATTCTGCTTGGGCAAGACACTCCATTTTCTGCTGGCAATTTTGTCATCGGCGCTCCCGCTTCGTTGCCCACAAACCGTTTTGCGCGAGTCACAGGTGGGGTCACGGTTGAATCCTTCCTCAAGCGCACTGCAGTAGCGCGCGCGAGTAACGACGCTTTGCGACGATTAGCACCAACGGTCATCACCCTTGCTGATATTGAAGGTTTTCCTGCTCACGCCAACGCCATTCGTCTTCGTTTTCCAGATTTGTAGGGATCCACGATGACACGGGCGATCATGTGGTTCAGAAGAGACCTGCGTTTGACGGATAACTCGGCTGTGCTAGCGGCCTTGGCCGAACACAGCGATGTGATTCCTGTTTTCGTTGTTGATCCGCATTTGATGAAAAATGCTGGTGCTCCGCGAGTGGCTTATATGTGCGACGCATTGGCCGCACTAAACGCATCAATGGGCGGGGCCTTGGTGTTTCGTCATGGAGATCCAGTTGATGTCATCGTTGAGTTAGCCAAAGAACTTGATGCCGCAGATGTTTACATAGCGCGAGACTTTGCGCCCTATGGTCGCAGACGCGACATTGAAATTGCTGAACGATTGGTGTCACAGGGAAGGCGTCTTCGCGGAGTTGGTTCTCCGTACGCTGTTGCACCGGGTCGAGTGATGAAAGATGACGGGACCTCGTATTCGGTTTTCACGCCGTTTTCAAAACGCTGGTTGGCACTTGGATGGGATGGTCCGCAAGCTGCGCCACGTGATCCCCAGTGGCTGGGAGTTCCAGTCGTGAGATCTGATGGTGCACCGCTGCGGCCAGAGATTGATTTCGTCTTGCCTCCCCATGACGAGGAGAGTGTCCACGATCAATGGAATGAGTTCCGCCTGCGGGGCGCAGAGGGTCTTGACGGCTATGGGCAACGACGCAACGAACCAGGAGTTGCCGGTTCAAGTCGCCTGTCGGCTGCTTTGCGTTGGGGAATAGTGCATCCGCGTCAACTCATCGCCGATTTGCTTCCCGATCGTTCGCATGATGTTTTTCGCAGCGAGTTGGCATGGCGCGAGTTTTATGCTGATGTCCTGTTTCGTTTTCCCGATACGGGGTGGCGCAACCTCAATCGGAAGCTTGACGGGCTCGTACATGATTCTGGGCCAATCGCTGAGGCTCGCTTTGCTGCATGGTGTCGCGGCGAGACGGGGTATCCGATCGTTGACGCTGGAATGCGCGAATTGGTGCAGACGGGTTGGATGCATAATCGCGTGCGGATGATTGTGGCGAGTTTCTTAGTTAAGGACTTGCATCTACCGTGGCAATGGGGAGCGCGTTTCTTTATGAAACATTTAGTTGACGGAGATCTCGCCAGTAATGCCCACGGTTGGCAGTGGACAGCGGGAACTGGCACCGATGCTTCACCGTACTTCCGCGTCTTCAACCCTATTTTGCAGGGCGAGCGTTACGACGCTGCAGGTGATTATGTGCGACGTTTCGTGCCCGAATTAGCAGGTCTTTCAGCGGCGGTCATTCATGCTCCATTTGATAGCAAGCGCAAAGGATCTGGTGTCCCGCTTGGTTATGTGGCACCGATTGTTGATCATGGCGTGGAACGTGACGAAGCCCTAGCGCGATACAAAGCACGGGAGTAACCCAACCCCTTGGGCGCGCAAGCCTGCCACAAGTGGCCGTTTTTACGCCCAATCAGCGGGCATCGGCAGGCTAGATTGTGAGGGTCATGTTGGATGATCGAAAAACTGCAATCTTGCGTGCTGTCGTTCAGGAGTACATCGGTACTGGGCAGCCCGTGGGCTCATCGCATATCGCCAACGCGCATGAAATTAACGTCTCCTCGGCCACCGTGCGCCACGAAATGGCATTTTTGGAACAAGAAGGTTTTCTTGCTCAACCCCATACCTCGGCTGGCCGTATCCCAACCGATCAGGGGTATCGCTTTTTCGTTGACCATCTCAGTCAGCCAGGTCAACTAGACGATCTCAAAGTCAGCCAAGTCCGTGATTTCTTTAACGGAGCGCACGGTCGCATGGAAGAATTATTGGCGCGCACATCGCATCTCGTGGCTGGCCTGACGAACTATGCCTCGGTCGTTGTTGGACCAAAAGTTGAGCGGGCCGAAGTTCGTTCGGTGCAAGTTGTGGGCTTGTCAGCGCGTCAAGCAATGGTCGTCGCCGTCATGTCAAATGGGGCCGTTGAAAGTGAACATCTCGAGTTTGATACTGAGATCCCAGAGTCGCGTCTACTCGCGGCGACTGTGCATCTTCGTCAGGCGATGATGGGACACGGACTGTCAGGGAGCAACGATATCTCCTTGAGTGGTGATGAAGGTGTGGATGATATTTGCCGTCGAGCGATGTTGGCACTGAGTCATGTCGGCGCAGATGATTCTGTTTATGTTGGTGGTGCCGCCTCGATGGCCTCAGCTTTTGATGCCGTTGATGTCGTACGTCAGGTTCTGCAAACTTTGGAGCAGCAATATTTAGTAGTGACACTCGTGCGCGATATTCTGGATCGTGGGTTGAGCGTGTCAATTGGTGCCGAACATGGCATTGAGCCTTTGGCAAGTTGCTCGGTCGTTGTATCGCCCGTCGTTGTTGACGGTGAACAGATGGGAACTGTCGGTGTCTTAGGGCCCACTCGTATGGATTACCGTCAAGCCCTCGCTACCGTTGCAGTGGTCTCAGATCGATTGGGGCGTCGACTCGGCGAAGGCTGACGAGGCAGGACAGAAAAAGAACGATGATGGCTGATTACTACGAACTTTTGGGCGTCCAGCGCAACGCATCTGCCGATGAAATCAAAAAGGCCTATCGAGTCAAGGCACGTCAATTGCATCCGGATGCGAACCCTGGTGATTCGGCCGCTGAAGAGCAGTTCAAGCAAGTGGCTCAAGCGTACGAAGTCTTATCTGATGGCGACTCACGGGCTCGTTATGACCGCTTCGGTGAAGCCGGTGTTTCCGGCGGTGGTGGTGGCGGCGGTGATTTCTTTGGCGGCGGAGGTGGCCTCGGGGATATCTTCGAGAATTTCTTTGGTGGAAGCCCTTTTGGTGCACAGCGCGGTCCAACGGGTCCGCCACGCGGTGAAGACTTGGAAACTACTGCCGATCTGACATTTGAAGAGGCTGTTTTTGGAGCCAACATCTCGGTTGATGTGCGCACTGCTTTGGTATGTGAGGACTGCTCAGGTAGCGGAGCAGGTTCAGGAACCCAAGCAGTTACTTGTTCGCAATGTAATGGTGTGGGTCAAGTGCAACGCGTGCGCCAAAGTTTGTTAGGACAGATGGTCACCATGTCGGCCTGCCCCCGTTGCGGCGGTTTCGGCAAAGTGGTTGTCACTCCGTGCGCACCGTGTTCGGGTAAAGGTCGTGTGATCACCGAAAAAAACTATGCAGTTGATGTACCTGCGGGAGTTGATTCTGGTTCAACGATGCGTCTCACGGGTCGCGGAGCAGTCGGTGAGCGGGGCGGGGGAGCAGGGGATTTATTTGTTCGCCTGCGAGTCAAGCCACACGCCCGATACGTGCGCAATGGTTTTGATCTGATCACTGAAGTTGAAATTTCAATTGCCCAAGCGACTCTTGGAGTGTCACTTGAATTGGCAACTCTAGATGGAGATGAAACTTTAGTGATTCCCGCTGGAACGCAACCAGGACGTGAATTCATGTTGCGTCGTCGTGGCGTGCCACGCCTGCAAGCTTCTGGACGCGGTGATCTGCGAGTGATCATCAAGGTTGTCGTGCCAAGCAAATTGACCGATGACGAGGCGCAAGTTTTACGCTTGTTTGCTCAGCAGCGTGGTGAAGAAGTCGCACCAGCCGATAAGAGTTTGTTTTCAAAAATAAAATCGGCTTTCTCATGAACGAGCGGCGGCAAGCCGCTGCCCACGTTTTTGTGGCTGACCTCACCCAACCAGTCTTGAGCGAAGAGGACATGTATCACCTCAGTAAAGTCCTGCGCTTGAGAGGAGGCGAGGTCGTTTCAGCCAGCGATGGTCGTGGCTCGTGGCGTCTGTGCCAATATCGCCAGTCAACAATTTTGGATAGTGAGGCTTCGGAACTTCGTGAGGCACCTCAACAATCGCGTGATTTGACAGTGGCGTTCGCAGTAACCAAGGGCGATAAACCTGACCTCGTGGTGCAGAAATTGACCGAACTAGGCATTGAGCACATCGTGCCACTCATCACTGAGCGATGCATTGTGCGCTGGGACGAAGACAAAGGATCTAAGAATCAAATCCGCTGGCAAAAGATCGCTCGCGAGGCAGCAATGCAAAGTCGAAGTGTGACGATTCCACAGGTACACAAAGTATTTCTTTCCTTAGAAGCCTTCGTTGCAACACAGGGAGCAGATGTGGCCTTCGCTGAACCTGGTGGTCAAAGCATTGACTCAGCGATTTCTGTGATCGTGATCGGACCAGAAGGTGGATTCACTCATCAAGAGTTAGCCCTGAGCCAACAACGTGTGAGTTTGCCTGGTGGTATTTTGCGGTCAGAAACCGCCGCCGTGGCCGCTGCAGTATTGATGAGCCAGCAAAGGGCGCAACATGGCTAGGGAGAGAAGTTTTGACGAACATGATGCAGAGTCAATTGCCTTTAATGTCCAAGTTGGTGAGCGCTTGCGATCAATTCGTCGGCAAAAGAAGATGTCGCTTCAAGAAGTTGAACTTCAGTCACACGAAGAGTTCAAAGCGTCGGTAGTGGGTGCATATGAGCGCGGAGAAAGAGCGATTTCATTGCCCCGCCTGCGACGCTTAGCCACGTTTTACGCTGTGGCCATTGAGCAATTACTACCGCGAGATGACTCAACGGGCGATGCATCGGTAGTCGTTGTCAGCGAAAAAATAGTGATTGATTTGCAGAAGTTAGCGATGCTCGAGGGCCAGGAGTTTGACATGCTGTCGCGCTTTTTAACTCTGATTCAAGTCCAACGCGGTGACTTTAATGGCAAGGTTCTCACCGTTCGCAACGATGATGTACGAGCGATTGCGGCGATGATCAATGCGCCAACTGACGATGTAGGCAAACGCCTTGAAGGCCTCGGCATACTCTTTAAGACATCGCAGCAAAACTGATGGGAGTCACCGAAAACGCCGGCTATGGGGTGTATGTACACATCCCTTTCTGTCGACATCGTTGTGATTATTGCGCATTCGCAACATTCACGGACCGCGATCACATTATTGAAGATTATTTAAGAGCGCTTTCAACAGAGATTGAGCGAGCGGTATCTGCCGCGATGCCGAGGGCAACGTCGATCTTTGTCGGAGGTGGTACCCCCACCCGCGTCCCACCAGAGGACTTGGTTCGGGTCTTAGCGGGAATTCCGGTCACGAGTGATGCCGAGATAACCATCGAATGCAATCCTGATGATGTCACCGAAGAAATGATGACGCGATTTATCGAAGGCGGGGTCAATCGTTTGAGTTTCGGTGTGCAATCAATGCAAACCCATGTCCTGAAATCACTGGGGCGCACGCATGATCCAGACAATGTGCATCGTTCAATTGAAATGGCCCGTCGAGCTGGTTTTGTGGATATCAATCTGGACATCATCTATGGAGTCCACGGCGAATCAGCCGCCGATTGGTCGGCGACTGTGCGTTCAGTCCTCGAATTGCAACCAACTCATGTGTCGGCGTATGGACTGACGGTTGAAGCGGGCACCCCGTTGGCCGATGATCCAGCGCGTCACCCAGATAACGATCTTCAGGCAGAAATGTATGAGATTGCCGATGACTTGTTGGTTGCCGCTGGGTTAGAGAACTATGAGGTCTCCAACTGGTCGCTACCCGATCGTGAATGTCAGCACAATCGTTTGTATTGGCTGCAGGGTAACTACGCCGGGTTCGGGAGCGCAGCCCACGCTCATCACGATGGGCGGCGTTCATGGAATGTGCGAACTCCTGACCGTTTCATTGAATTGATCAACTCATCTCATAGTGCAGAGTCCTCTTTTGAAGTGCTTGGC
>JBAWVW010000011.1:0-38518 GCA_037147055.1 Actinomycetes bacterium | reverse complement strand
GACATCGTCATCACAAACCCCCAATTTGTTTCTTGTTGACTATGTCTAGCCTGTACATACCTCCTACGCCAGTTGCCGTCGGCGCCGTTGGGCTCGGAGGTAGCCTGCCCATATGGCCGCAGACCTGATCTATGCATTTCGAATCACGCGTTTGCCCTTACTTGACGCGGGCGGAGCGAACATTGGCCGTCTTGATGACATCGTCATCGTCCCTGGTCGAGCGGGAAGCGCCCCGCGAGTGGTGGGTTTCACGGCGACTAGTCAGCGCCGACGGATCTTCGTCAACGCTGGACGCATCAGCGACCTGGGTATTGACGGCGCCCGCTTGCGTTCATGGGACATTGACCTCAACCCTTTTAAAATTAAAAAGGGCGAACGTCTTCTCGGGCGAGATGTCATTGACAGCAAAGTTGGTCAGGAACATGTCAGTGATGTGGCTTTGCGTGAGCGAAGTGATTCAAAGTCGGGCGGTTGGGAAGTCGCGCAGGTCCGACTAGCCACGCGCAGTGCCTTACGTCGTCGGCCGACACACCGCCTCGTTGATTGGCGCGAGGTTGCTCACCTCTTCGCTGCTGTCACCGAAATGGCTGCTGAAGCGGCGCGTCTTCACGACATGCACCCCACTGATGTGGCTGCCGTCGTTCGCTCATTGCCCATTGCACAACGCCGACAACTCGCCGAAGCAATGGATGACGACCGTCTGGCTGATGTGCTGGAAGAACTGCCAGAAGAAGAGCAGGTCGGTCTCATTGAAGGTCTAGACATGGAACGTCTATTGGATGTTCTGGACGAAATGGAAGTTGACGACCTTGCTGACCTTCTTGCAGAAATGCCTGGCGAACAACGCACAAAAATTCTCGATGCAATGGACGATGAAGATGCCGCCATGATGCGCCGACTTTTGTCCTACGAAGAGGGCACTGCTGGTGGATTGATGACCCCAGAAATTATTATTTTGGGACCCACAGATACGGTTGCCGAAGCATTGGCCCGCATACGTGACCCCGAATGGATGGTCTCAATTGCCGCCCAAGTATTTATTTGTCGTCCCCCATATAAATCTCCTACGGGCAAATATCTCGGAATCGTGCATTTCCAGCGCCTGTTACGTGAGCCACCAAGTATGGAACTCGGTAACTGTTTAGAGCCCGAACCTTCCATTACCCCCGATATCAGCGACCGTGAAGTTGCCGAAAGATTGGCCTCGTACAACATGTTGGCGATCGGTGTCTGTGACGAAGCGGGACGTCTCTTGGGAGCTATCACCGTGGACGACGTTCTCGACCGAACACTGCCTGCCGGGTGGCGACAACGACGAAGACAAGATGCTCCCGTCCGCTAATGCCCATTTAGCGGGCATACTGTCTGCGAAATGAAACCACCAACGTAAGGTCCACCGATCGAAAGGAGCCGCCATGAAGCGTAAAGAAGACTTGGCCGTTCCCCGTCAGCGTCGGCGCATTGGTGTTCATTACGACACTGATGCCTTTGGTCAGTTCTCCGAATCAATCGCTCGCACCTTGGGGACCGCGCGGTTTTTGGTGTGGCAATCCTTCTTGATCATCGTGTGGATCATCTACAACTTTGTTCTTCCCGAGTCCTGGCAGTTTGACCCATGGGATCGTGGACTCGTGCTTTTGACATTGGTGCTATCGCTGCAAGCTTCCTACGCAGCGCCTCTCATTCTGCTTTCACAGAATCGTCAGGAGGGTCGTGACCGAACTCAAGCAGAAGTTGATCGTCGCGTTGCTGAACGAACTCAGGCTGACACCGAATTTCTCGCCCGCGAAATCGCCAGTGTCCGAGTGTCACTCAGTGACATCGTCACTACAGAAGATTTACGCGATCATGTTGATGCAGACGCCATGACTCAAGCCATCACCCGCTTGACCGATGTTGTGGAACAACTCTCTGCACGCATTGATGGACTGGACAAGCGCTGAGCGACTAGAGACCGACCGCTGCGTTTTCACACTCAGAGCAACGGCCCATCAAATCAAGTCGATGTCCCAGGAGAATAAAGCCGGCGGCTTGAACAACGCTCGAAACGCCTGAGTCAAGCAATTGCTCAACTTTGGCGGGAATCTCAATATCAAGAACAAGTCCACACTGCACACAGACCAAATGATGATGATGACCTTTGAGTTCTTCAGCAAGTTCAAAAGCTGCGCGATCCCCGTTAGTGAGCACCTTGACAACGATGCCAGCCGATTCAAGCACGGAAAGATTTCGATACACACTGCTTTGAGGAAGTTCTTCGTCAAGAGAAACAATGTCAGTGGCCACAAGGGGGTGAGGTGATTTTTCTAGGGCCTCAACGAGACGGCGCCGACGCGCTGAATAGCGCTGGTTGATGGAATGCAATTTTTGCGCAGCAATATCGTGAATATCAACGCGACTCATAACGAGAATCTACGCCCGTGAACCAAAATATTCATACACCGTGACTCCACGGCCAATGACTGAGTCAAGCAACGAGCGATTATCAAGCGCAGGATCGCCAAGTACTACCGCTCCCACAAGTCCACAATTTTTATTCAACAACTCTTGCGCCATGGTGGCCACTACCGCCCCAGCGATGATCCCTGTTCGTTCTGCTGCGCCTGCAACTTCTGTGCAGCGTTCGCCGTTCAGCGAACCACGAATCTCTACGCGCACTCCACCAATGCCTCCTTCAGCATGAGGTGGAGCCAACATCGGTAATCGTGCCGTGAGGCGATCACGTCTATTTGCCGACAAGCGCGCGCTGATTCGCGTAACATCTGGGTACACCGCATGCATCAGCACGGGGTCAGGTAACTCAGCGCGATAACAATCCTTGCCACCAATGGGTTCAGGGAACCACAGCAGTTCGCGCCCACTTCCACTGGGTCGATTCATCCATTCCCCGTCATACCAACCAACTGCATCACCTGCGAGAGCTCGGTGGTGCTGACGCGCGCATTCCGGACCACCAGTGCCGTGGAACGCCACATGAATCTCATCAATCGCATCAACCCGCGTTGCTAATTCCGCAACTAATAAACCACTCAGCCCTGGACTCGCTGTGGCCCCGATAACAAGTGCTTGACCCATCGTGCGTGCCAATCCATCAAGAGCCAAAAGTTCATGCGTATCCCGCACATCATCGCTGGTGCTGATCACATGATGACCAAGTTCTAGAAGCAGTTTGGCCATTGCCGCCTGAGAAGAACGTGTGGCGATGACCACCACGGGCGTTGTCTCCACTCGGAGATCAGCGATCTCAACAAGTTCCTGAGCGCGCAGCGTCTTAGCCACCATCGTTTGCATATCTCGGCGTACATCGTGGACCCACACAGGAATTTGACTAGCGGTAAGTTGTCTCGCAACTCGCGAACCAACCACACCCACTCCGACGATGGCTACCGACTGACTCATCTCTCGGCTCCGATCATGGTTTGGGTCGGGTTAATTCGCGCCATCCACCACGCTCGGGCGGAATCCCACCTCGCCCGCGAAGTCGTAACCCGGCTGTGAACAGACAGGCCAGAGTCAGTGCCCCTATGGCGCGTCTGAGCATTTTCACCGTGGGGCTAACAAGAATCGAACTTGTGACCTCATCCTTATCAGGGATGCGCTCTAACCGACTGAGCTATAGCCCCGGCGGTTGAGAACCCTATCGGCGAGAAAGCCCCGGCTCAACTGTTACGGATGATCCATGCGAGATGTTCGTCTTTGTCGGACGATTAAGGGTTTTTTTGACACTTTTTCGGGTTCTTGTGGTCCTTCAAGAACAGTCATTGTGATTCCGCCCACCAAATCCGTAATCAGGTTGAAGGTCGTCACCCCGAGAACCGCCACCCCGGTCATCCCGACGACAGCAAAGAGGCCAAGAATCCATGCTTGATGAAAGAGTTCGCCACCATGGAATTGGAAGGTATCCCAACCGAAACTTTCCATGAACCGCTCGACGTTGTCGACCGTACCCGTTGCATTGGCCACATTCCATAGCAAAACGCCCGCCAGCAACAACGTCAGGTACAAAACGAAGTGGAATACCAAAGTGACCCTAAAAACGCTCCACGGGTCGATATGGCGCAATGTTCGCGTCTTACGCTTCAAATTTGATCGCTCAAAGGTCACCCTTTGCGTAAGTCCTGACGATGGGGTAACTGTTTTCCTGGCTGCCGGCGGGGATTGGGTATGCGCAACAGGCTGTGTATTGATGCGTTGAGTCGGGACATCATCGGGCACATCGGCCGGCACAATGAAAAAGGGGTCGTTGGTTTCGGCCACACCGTCAGCGTAGAGCACGCACCCTCATCACAGGTGTCGCTTGGGCTTCAACGCTCCGTTATTCAGGGTGCGTCGCTGGCGCTAGCGGTTGCTACAGCATCCCCCAAGCGCACCGTCACTGTCACCGCACCACTATCGGCCGTGTGCATCGTTTCAATCACCGCGTTATTACGGTGCGCAACGTCGTGCGCCACCCGTGCCCCAAAGTTGATGACCGCAAGGGCCACCGCATCGGCCACCGTTTGGGCACCCAACGAATCACTCAAATGCACATCAGCGTCCGCTAGAGCAACACCAGAGATCAACGATAAAGCCACCACCCCGATCATCAGGATGCTGACATTGCCTCGATCACGGTGACCCCGCTGTTTCACTCGTCGTTGGTGGACAAAATTAACGCCACCGAAGTGACGCTCTGACCAGGTTCAACGCTCATCACGCGAACTCCAGTTGCAGTACGACCCTGGGACGAAATATTACGCACGTCCGTCCGAATAGTGGAGCCGCCAGAAGTAACCGCCACAATCTCATCGTCAAGCCCAGCCATAAACGCCGACACGACCGCGCCCTTCTTTTCACCAATCTGAATTCCACGAACACCGATGCCTCCGCGAGTCTGGCTACGGAACTTGTCAAGTTGGGTGCGCTTACCATAACCAGCTTCGGTGACCATCAAGATGGCGGCGTCATCACGCGCTACGTCAACGCTGACAACTTTGTCGGTTGTCCGCAACTTCATTCCGCGCACGCCAGCGGCAGCACGACCCATCGGTCGAACTTCGGTTTCTGAAAAACGAATTGTCATACCCGACTTACTGACCATAAAAATCTCGTCGGAGCCACTTGTTTCAATGACTCGCACTAGTTCATCATTATCGCGCAGGTTGAGGGCAATCAATCCGTCTCGTCGTCCATTGTCGTATTCATTGAAGGCTGTTTTTTTGACGACTCCATCGCGAGTTGCAAAGAACAAGAAACGTTCAGCATCAAAATTGCGAGTATCAATGATCGCTTCAATAGTCTCGCCCAATTGCAACGGTAAAAGGTTGACAATTGGAACGCCCTTGGTTGCTCGCTCTCGTTCAGGAAGTTCATGAGCACGCAAACGATAAACACGCCCCCTATTAGAGAAGAACAATAAATATGCATGAGCCGAAGTGAATATCACTCGTTTGACGATGTCATCAGTTTTCAACTTGGCGCCGGTGACACCTTTGCCACCACGACCCTGGCTTCTAAAGTTTGATGCCAGAACCGTCTTGACGTACTGAGCTTCGGTCATCACCACGACCAACTCGGTGTCATCAACCAAGTCTTCAATGCTCATGTCGCCGGAATCAAAGGTGATTGGACATACGCGAGGAGTTGCGAACTCTGAGCGAATGGCCAACATTTCTTCGGAAATGACGGCTCGCAACTTTGCATCGTCGGCCAAAATTCCTTCAAGTTCGGCGATGCGTTCGTTGAGTTGACCCATCTCAGCCTCAAGGTCAATACGCGACAACCGCGTCAATTGGCGCAACTGCATATCAAGAATGTCGATGGCCTGAACTTCACTGAATTCATAGGGGGGATTCATAAGTGAAGCTTTAGCGGCACCAGCGTCATCACTTTCACGAATCAACTTAATGATTTGATCAATGACGTTCAGTGCCTTAACTCGACCCTCTAGGAGGTGTAGTCGTCGTTGCGCTTTATCAAGACGGAACTTGGTGCGCCGCGTGAGCACTTCAATCTGGTGACGGATGTAGCCATTTAACGCATCGACCAGAGTCAACTGTCGTGGCACGCCATCCACAAGAGCCACCATGTTGACGCCGAAACTTGTCTGTAATTGTGTCTGCTTAAAGAGATTGTTTAACACCACATTGGCATTGGCATCGCGCTTTAACTGAATGGTGAGATAGGTCTTTCCGCCCGATGAACCGTCGTTGACATCGGCAATGCCGTCAAGTTCTCCGTTATCCACAAGTTCTTGGATGCGTCCAGCGATTGCCGAGCAACTCGTCTGATACGGCAACTCCGTGACAACAATCTGCATGCCTCCGCGCTTTGTTTCCTCAATCGCAGCGGTGGCACGCATTTTGATACTGCCGCGTCCTGTGCGATAAGCATCCAGAATTCCGGAGCGACCCAAAATTGATCCACCTGTTGGAAAATCTGGGCCCTTGACAAAGGCCATCAGATCATCCGTTGTGGCCTCGGGGTTCATCAACAAATGAATACATGCGTCAATCACTTCACCCAGGTTGTGGGGTGGAATATTGGTGGCCATTCCAACAGCGATGCCCTGACAACCATTGACAAGCAAGTTAGGAAAGCGCGATGGAAGAACGACTGGCTCTTCGCGCGAACCGTCATAGGTATCAACCATGTCGACGGTGTTCTCGTCGATGTCAGCCAATAGATGCATCGCTAACGGATGCAGACGACATTCGGTATAACGACTCGCAGCTGGACCAAAGTCCGGAGATCCGTAGTTGCCGTGGAAGGCAATAAGTGGGTGCCGCAGGGAGAATGGTTGCGCCATGCGAACCAAAGCATCGTAAATCGCCGTATCTCCGTGAGGGTGATATTTGGCCATCGTGTCGCCACTAACGCGCGCTGATTTGACGAAAGGACGATCAGGCCTAAAACCTTGTTCTTCCATATCCCAAATAATGCGGCGGTGCACTGGCTTGAGTCCGTCACGTACATCAGGAAGCGCACGCGCCATGATGACCGACATCGCGTAATCAAGAAACGACCGTTCCATTTCATCTTGCAAAGCCACAGGCTGTACAGGGACATTGGGTTCGGCTGGTGTTGCACCTTCGTCGGGCGTGGTGGGTGGTGTTTTTTTACTGGCCATCAGATATCAAGGAACCTTACGTCTTTAGCATTCGTCTGAATGAAGTGCTTACGGCTTTCAACGTCGTCACCCATCAACACGCCCATGACTTCATCGGCTAATGCGGCTTCGTCTACGGTCACTTGCAAAAGAGTTCGTGAACCATCTGACATGGTGGTTGAACGCAGCTCCTCCCAGTCCATTTCTCCAAGACCTTTGAGGCGCTGGAAATCTTTTTTGTGATTCGGATGTTCTTCCAAGAAACGCGTTTTAGCTACATCATCTTTGAGGTAGATCTTTTCTTTACCAATCTCTGTTGAGTACAACGGTGGTTGTGCAATGTACACAAAGCCAGCTTCAACCAAGGGTCTCATCTGGCGGAAGAAGAAAGTTAGAAGCAAGGTCCGAATATGGCTACCATCAACATCGGCATCGGCCAAAATAATAATTTTGTGATAGCGCGCTTTGGCCGCGTCAAATTCATCACCGACGCCGCCGCCGATTGCTGTCACCAAGGCAATCACTTCGGTGTTCTTCAACATCTTGTCAAGGCGGGCTCGCTCAACATTGAGGATCTTTCCGCGAATCGGTAAAATTGCTTGTGTCCGAGGATCGCGCGCATCGAGTGCCGTGCCACCGGCAGAGTCGCCTTCAACAATAAAGATTTCACTTTCTGATGGGTTGCCGCTACTGCAATCCTTTAACTTGTCGGGCATGCCGGCTCCAGCAAGCGCTGTCTTTCGGCGAACAGCGTTACGCGCATTCTTGGCGGCGACTCGTGCTTGCGCCGCCGATTGAGCTTTTTTAACAATCTTGTTTGCCTCAGTTGGATTTTCATCTAACCATTCAGCCAAACGGTCGTTAGTCGCCTTTTGCACAAATGAGCGGATTGACACGTTGCCTAATTTGGCTTTGGTCTGACCTTCGAATTGGGGTTCACCCAATTTCACAGAAATGATCGCTGTGATTCCCTCACGGATGTCTTCGCCAAGAAAATTATCATCTTTCTCTTTGAGTAGTCCACGGTTTTTTGCGTACTTATTAATGACGCTAGTTAATGCAGTTTTGAAACCTTCAACATGCATTCCACCTTCAACGGTGCTGATGCCGTTGGCATACCCGTGAATTCCTTCGTGGTATCCGGTATTCCACTGAATGGCGATGTCCAACATCTGGCCATCGTCTTCTTCTTCGTAGGAGGCAACCTTGGTGAACAGAGCATCCTTGGATTGATTGAGGTGCTTAACGAAGTCAATAATCCCGCCCTTGTATTGGAAGGTGACGTTTTGCCCTTTACCGACTCGTTCATCCTTGAAAACAATTTCTAAGCCACGATTTAGAAAAGCCATCGTTTGTAGGCGCTCAAGCACTGTGCGCGCCACGAACTCTGTGCCTTCTGAAGCGAAGATGGTTTCATCTGGCCAAAAAGTGACCGATGTACCGTTTTTCCGACCACGTGCTGGCGTGTCGCCCGTAATCTGAATCTTTCCTTGTGGCTTTCCGCCATTCTGAAATTCAAGTTCATAACGCTTACCACCGCGATCAATTTCTAACTTCAGTCGATCTGACAATGCGTTCACAACCGAAACACCCACACCGTGAAGTCCGCCTGACACTTTGTAGCCCTCACCGCCGAATTTTCCTCCGGCATGAAGCACGGTTAGCACGACCTCAGCAGCGCTTTTACCTTTGTGGGGACCTGAAGGATAGGGATCAACAGGAATGCCGCGACCATTGTCCTCAACACGGCAACCGCCACCTTCTAAGAGTGTCACGCTGATCGTGGTGCAATGACCTGCCATGGCTTCGTCAACAGAGTTGTCAACAACTTCCCAAATAAGGTGGTGAAGGCCCGTGAGACCAGTTGATCCGATGTACATACCGGGACGTTTGCGAACAGGGTCAAGACCTTCAAGAACCTGGATATCTTTGGCGCCATAGTCGGCTGTGGTGGTAGTGCTTTTGTTGGACACGAGTTCCTTTTTAGGTGGGTTTAGAAGGCCATCACAACTGTGTGCGCGGGGGTGGAATTTGGGGCGACACAATGGCTCAACACAACACTCAAATCCTACTCGCTGGGGGTAGTAGTTTTGGTGACCCACTGGGGGTTATATGCAGGGGAAATACACCATTTTTTGACACCAAAAGCAAAGGCTTTTTAGCGTCCCAAAAAGACGCTCCTAGCGACGCTTTTTGACCCGTATCTCCAAAGTTTTTATGGGCATCGCCGCGCCCTCATTGAGGCGCTTCAGTACGTCGGCTTCGAGGAACTTCATCTGGGTCGCCCACATCGGTTCGTCAACTTCAACGATGAGTGTTCCGTTGTCCAGTTTTAAGGGTCGCACATGACTTGAAACTGATTCTCCAACCAGTTCCTCCCAGCGACTAAAGACCGTGACGGTCGTCAGTCGATCCCCCCCTCTTAGCGATTTTAATAGTTTTTCAATACTGCTTGAAATTGGTGTTGGTTCAGGATTCATCACTGACAACTCTGCCTCCATCAATCCGCAAAATTCTCTCTGGTTTGGCCGTCTCTGGAAGTGCGCTAGCTGTTGTGATCACCACTTGCCCGCGAGGTAGGTGACTGAGTAAAGCAGTACACCTATCGGGATCAAGCTCGGAAAGAACGTCATCCAAAACGAGCAATGGGGTCATGTCGGTCCTCTCAGCCACTAATTGGTGAGCGCCGAGACGTAGTGAAAGCGCCAAACAACGCATTTCACCCTGACTTGCGTGGGTTCTGGATGGAAGTGTCCCCAAAAATAGGTCAATGTCGTCGCGATGCGGACCAACAGTTGACACGCCCCGACGGAGATCGTCCGTACGCGCCGCCCTGAGGGCATGTGCTAGGCCTGCGCGCCGCCAAGCCGGCTCGTAGGTGATACCAACAGCCAGTGGCGCACCAGCGAGATGCTGATATGCGTCTTCGACAAGGGGTTGCAGTTGCGCTAAAACAGTGGCTCGTTCGTGGCCTATCTCGTCGCCGACGGCAGCGAGTTTTTCGTCCCACACGTCCAAAGTGAACTCAATCTCCTGCGTCAATCGTCCATTTGCCTGGCGCAATAATGTGTTTCGCTGCCGCAAGACGCGATCTAGTTCTAAACGTCGGGCATCATTTTTAAGCGCCAAACTGACCAATGTTTCATCAATGAAACGTCGACGTTCGCTAGGCGCACCCTTCACGAGTTCTAAATCGTCAGGGGAAAATACTGACACACGTAAAACTCCCAGGAGGTCACGTGTGCGCGCCAATCGTTGTTTATTCACTTGCACAACGGTGCGTCCTTGACGCTGGATCTGCACCTCTACTTGTATCTCGCGCCCGTCTTCATGACGAACTACGGCTCGTATAGTTGCAAGTTCTGCCCCTTCTCGCACTAGGGCAACAACAGGAACCTGACGAAAGCTTTCGAGTGTCGCCAAGAAGGCCATCGCCTCTGCGACGTTGGTTTTTCCTTGAGCATTACGACCCACAATGGCAGTCACGCCTGGTGTGAGGGAAAACGAGGCGTGGAGATAGTTGCGAAAATCGACGAGCTCAAGTTGCTCGACGATCATCTCGCTGTCACGACTTCAGAGGCATCAACAAATATGTGAAATCATCTTGGCCAACGCCACGGATTAAAGCCAGTTTTCCGGGCTCGCTGGTTTGAATAGAGATTTCTTCGGTACCTGATGCATCTAGTCCCTGCGTGAGTAATTCGTTGTTAAAGCGAATTTCAATATCGTTGCCATGAACCACAGCGTCGATTTGTTCAACCGCTTCTCCGTTATCTGGAGTCACCATTCGAAGCGTCACGGTATTTGCTTTAATTTCCAAACGCAGAGGCGTGCCAATCGGGTCCCGAGCCACATGCTTGACTCGACGAATCGCTTCTAACATTACGTCTCGTGAAATGACTAGTTTATTGGGTGAGTTTGCTGGAATGAGACGTTGATAGTCAGCGAACGCTCCGGTCAATAAACGGGTCACCAAACGCACTGATCCGACTTCAAAAGTTGCATCATTGTCCGTAATATTGATTGACACCTGCTCAGCGATGCTTAATAACTTTTGTAGTTCGCCCAGTGCTCGCGCCGGAATCACAACGCTAGTTCCATCAGGGAGAACGTTGGCGTTGATATCACGCACAGACATGCGATAAGAGTCCGTTGCGACTAGGCGTAAACGTCCACCAATGCCGCTTAATAAAACGCCAGTGAAAACACCGCGAGTGTCATCGGTGCTTGCTGAACGCACGACTTGACGAAGGGCTTCCGAGAAATCTTTGGCGCTCATTGAGGCACCCTGACCAACAGTTCCGGACCATTTCGGGAAATCATCGCCGACGCCGATGGGAACGGTGAAGTTTGCTCGACTAGCAGAAATCTCAACACTGTCTTCTCCTAAGTCAAATTCAACTGCTCCAGCTTGCAGAGAACGAACAATGTCGCTTGTTAATTTTGCAGGAACTAAAACCACTCCGTCTTTCGCCCCGGCGACAATGATGCTTGCATCAATTGTTAAATCACCATCTGTTCCAGTGATGCGCAATTGATCTCCAGCGAGAACCAATCGCAAGCACGACATTGTTGGATTTGTTGAGCGACCTGTTGATGCGCGGCTCGCGGCACCCAGTGCTTCTGCGAGAACTTCTTTTTCACAACGAAATTTCACAACGAGACTCCCTACTTGTTAACACGGCTTGATGATGATTTAAGATAGTTCTAGTAATAAGAACTGTGGATTGTGGATAACCAGTTCTTTGCCCAGCGTGACAAAGGTATTTGCCCGCGCGTGGCTGTCCACAAGTACGTGCACTTAAAGTATGACGCACGGGTGCGGTGGTGGATAACTTTGAGTTCTCCACACGTAGATCATCGTCATTCACATGGGTTGTGAACATGTTGTTGATATTGCCAGTTAGAGACATCTGATTAACCCAACTTCAACGTCTTGACCAGACTTGTTACCTGGTCATAGGTCTCGTTACGTTCGACCATCAAGCGAGTGATTTTGTCAACGGCATGAATCACCGTGGTGTGGTCACGGCCGCCAAAGAGTCGGGCAATGGCTGGATATGAGAGGTCAGTAAGTTCCCGAAAGACATACATCGCTTCCTGTCGCGCCGACACCAGAGGCCTTTGACGACTTTTCCCTCGTAAGGCCTCAACAGTAAAACCAAGAAACCGTGCGATTTCGGCGAGCAGTTCATCATCGGTGCGGTTTTTCGGAGAACTACTAGGCAGGAGATCCTCGAGGAGCCGCTCAGCTTGCGCGACAGTCATGTCTACGCGATTCAAACTTGAATAAGCAGCTACTCGAATGAGCGCACCCTCAAGTTCGCGGATGTTGGTGCTGACTCGGGAGGCTATGTGCTCGAGTACATCTGCTGGCACGAACGTGCCGTCACGTTCAGCTTTATTACGCAAAATCGCCAACCGAGTTTCTAGGTCTGGGGGTTGAACATCTGTAATCAAACCCCAGCGGAAACGGCCAATGAGCCGATCTTCTAAGTTTGGTATGGCGTCAGGGACCCGGTCGGAAGAAATAACGATTTGTTTGTTTGCCCCGTGAAGGGTGTTGAAGGTGTGGAAGAACTCTTCCTGGAGCCCTTCTTTTGCTTCCATGAACTGGATGTCGTCAATCAGTAAGACGTCGATATCGCGATAGCGACGCTTGAAATTGGCGATCGTGTTGTTACGAATTCCGTCTACATACTCGTTCAGGAAAGTTTCGGTGGTGATGTATCTCACCTGGTAGTGGCTGTAATTCTGGAGCACGTAGTGGCCGATGGCATGCAAAAGGTGGGTTTTACCGAGCCCAGCGGACCCATAGACGAAGAGTGGGTTATACGATCGAGCGGGAGTTTCGGCAACCCGTTGAGCTGCCGCCAAAGCGAAACTGTTGGAGGCTCCTTTAACGAAAGTTTCAAAGGTGTAGCGCGGGTTTAATCCAGCGCGGTTAGCCATTTCTTCGACACTGGCAACCGTGGTTGCGGTGTTTTTGGCCGAGCCCTTTGGAGGGTTCTTTGAGAGCGGAGGTTGAACGCCGTCGGTGTTGTTGGGTGCGTCCGGCACTGCTTGTTCGGTTGCAACAACATCCACAATCAACTTCATTGACCCTGCGCCGATTTCAGTCAATGCATCAAGGACAATGGGAAGATAACGCGAGGTGATTTTGTCACGTACGGTTCCGCTTGGAACGGCCAAACGTAGCGTGCTCTCATCGTCGGGCAGTGAGTGCACATCGTTGAACGTGGAGTACCAGACTGCATCCGAGACTTGGGCGCGAAGCAGTTGCGAAACCGCTGTCCACAAGTCGTCAGTATGTTCCACCTGCTACTCCTTCAAAAAATAGGTATGTTGTCCACAGATCAATCCACAACGTGTGGACAATGCAGTGGCGTGATTTTAGATACCCTGACCTGCCTTAATGGCCAACCAGTGAAGGTTGAACAAGAAAGGAATCGTTAGGGAATGGACACCTTAGCAGGCTGTGGATAATCCGCAAACAGGGGATTCGCGTGTCAGGGTTGCCCCCATTGGCCTTTAGGCCGTAGCCTGCCCATAAGCGCTTGACGAACTGCGTTCCACCTGTGTGGTGCGAAGGTTGTCAAGGAGGCTGAATAGTAGTCACTACCAGGTGTTTCTCGCCCGGATGGGGCGCCACCAGGAATTGAGGATTTTGCATGAAGCGTACGTACCAACCTAATCAGAAGCGCCGTTCAGCCAAACATGGCTTCCGCGCCCGTATGTCCACCCGCGCCGGGCGAGCAGTTTTGAAAGCCCGTCGCCTGAAGGGCCGCAAGAAGCTGTCGGCTTGATCAAACCACTTCACGGTCGAGCCGGATTTGCGCGATTACGTCGTCAAGGAGTCCGAGTTCGGAGTGGAGTTGTTTGGTGCGTGATGTTGTCGGACTCTGCTCTTGATGGGCCCCATGTGGCCTTCGCTATTGGTCGCACTGCTGGAACAGCAGTGAAGCGCAATCGCGTCCGTCGACAGTTGCGCGAAGTGTTGCGGCACGCAACTCCAACAATGAGACCTGGTCTGTATCTCATCGGCTTAACTCGTCCAGCGGAGTCGATTACCTTGGTCGACCTACGCTCTGCGATTAACGGTTTAGCCAGCAAATGGAGCGTTAAAGAGTGATTCCGTTATGAAATCCTACCTGTTAAAAGGCATAAATTGGTATCAACAAGTTCGTGAAGGTCGTCCTTCGCCCTGTCGATTTACCCCCAGTTGTTCGCAGTACGCCAAAGAGGCGATTGATATTCATGGGGCGCGCCGCGGGTCATGGTTGGCGGTGCGGCGACTTGTGCGCTGCCGCCCATTTGGTGCCTCAGGCTTTGATCCAGTTCCCGAATCCTGGCATCAACATGATGCCGATTGTGCACAGATAAACCATATTCAGCCCACCGGAAAGGTGTCGTGACATGTTCCAAGCAGCAGCCTGGCTATTAACCCAGTTTTATAGTTTCACATCGGACTACATATCCGCTATTGCCCTAGTTGCAGTAGTGATCATGATGTTGATTTTCCCGCTCACCCTGAAGAGCACAAAGTCCATGTTGGAAATGCAGAAGGTTCAGCCAGAAATGAAGCGGCTGCAACAGCAATATCGCAATGACCGCCAGAAACTCAACGAAGAAATGATGAAGCTTTACCAGGAGCATAAGGTCAATCCGCTGGCATCATGCCTGCCACTATTGGCGCAAATGCCGATTTTCTTGATCATGTTCCGTGTTCTTCGTGGCTTGACTCGTAATCGCGCGGCTGACGGCAGTTTCATTCCCTCTTATCTTTCTAAAACGAGCGAATTGTACAAAAGCCTTCAGGGCAAGTTTGAAATGAAATCTCTTGGTCTGGACCTGGCCCTCACTCCAGTGAAGGCGATTCAGGACAATGCCACCAAAGGGATTATCTATGCCCTACTAGTCGTGGCTTTGATGGGTCTGTATTTCGTCCAACAGCGGATGATCGCTAGTCGTACGGTGTCCCCGACAATGTCGGCCTCGCAACAGAAATTGATGCAGTATCTGCCAGTATTTTTCGGTGTTTTCCAATTCTTTTTCCCCGTAGCGCTGGTCATTTACTACTTTGCGCAGACGATTGTGCGTATTGCTCAGCAGTCGTACATCACCCGCCGCTTTTACAAGGGGGAGAATTCGCTTGGTCGTCAAGCCCAAGCTGCTGGTGCCAAAGCCCGCGAATTAGCCAAAGACGACGTTGGCGGTGGCGGTGGCGGCATGTTCGGTCAAATGAAAAAAGACCTCGCCAAAGCCAAGGACCAACAAAAGGATGGCCCCAAGCCGATCGTTAGCAAACGCGTTACCCCGCCCAAGGGTGGGTCAACTCCAGCTAAAGGTAAGGCCACGCCACCTAATCGTCCGAAACCTTCGGGCACGTCACGTCATCCCAAGCCGCCACGCGGCTGAGCACATCCCTCCTCAAACGATCTCACGTCAGAAAAGAAAGCAGGAATCCCATGGAATGGGTAGAAACAACCGGTAAGTCCATTGAAGAAGCTAAGAGCGTCGCGCTCGATCGTCTCGGTGTTGCAGACGAAGAAGCAGAATTTGAAGTCTTAGAGGAGCCCAAAGCGGGGCTATTTGGGCGCACTCGAGGAGAAGCCCGAGTTCGCGCTCGAGTTAAGCCACGTATTCCACGGGCCAAAGTCGAACGCCGTGACCGCCGTCCACGCAAGGACGACACCCCATCGGCGGAAGAAGCACCTCGTGCCCCTCGTGCAAAACAACCACGTCAACAGGAGAAGAAAATGAGCGACAGCAGCGACAACAATGACCGTCCTCGCCGGGAACGACCTGAAGGTCCCCCAGCCGACCCAGCACAGGTAGCAGCGGAGGCCGAGAAGTTCCTGATTGGTTTAGCGGCCTCTTTGGGCGCCACTGGCGAAACAGCGGTGAATATTGATGGCAATGACATCGAAGTCCAGTTGAACGGCAGCGACCTCGGTCTCCTGGTTGGCCCACGTGGCAGCACTTTGCAGGCAGTTCAGGACATCACTCGCGTTGTTAGCCAACGACGGATGGGCGATCATGACACGCGTTTACGCATTGATATTGGCGGATATAGGGCCAAGCGCAAAGAAGCGTTGAGCCGTTTCGTCACTCAAGTGGCCGATGAAGTCGTGGCCAGTGGTTCAGCACGTGCCTTGGAAGCGATGCCATCGCCCGATCGCAAGATCGTCCACGACGCATTGACTGGACGCACGGACATTGTCACTCATTCTGAAGGCGAAGATCCCAACCGACGCGTTGTGATCTCCCCCGCAGCAGCAACTACTGCTGAATAGTCCCCTAAGCGTAAGGTGGGGCTGATGTCTTCGGTTCCTGCCTTAAGTCCAGAAAATCGAAAGAAGTTGTTGGATGCGCTGGGCGATGCTCAGCGCATCGGCATGTTGGGCAATAGACCACTTGAACAGGTGATTGATCATTCAATGGGCTTCGCTGAGGCCCTCAATGGCAAGGTCAAAACCGTGATTGATCTCGGTTCGGGCGGTGGGGACCCAGGCTTAGTGATCGCCTTGGCCTGCCCTGATATTCAGGTGACGCTGGTTGATCGTCGATCCAAGCGCACAGACCTGCTCGTTCGCCTTGTGGGACGAATGGGTATTCAGGCTCAGGTGGAAATCATCGAGGCTGATGTGGCTGATCTTCCCATTCGTTTCCCAGGTCGAACTTGGGGGGCGGTGACATCTCGTGGGTTTGGCTCTCCGACCTATACAGCACAGCATGCTGGCCCTCTTTTGCTTCCGGGTGGACTGTTTGTGGTCAGTGAACCACCAGAGGGGGACGGAACTCGTTGGGTTGACCCGACCGTTGCCACATTCGGATTAAGCCTGCAAGAGGCGCGCTTCGGTGTCGCCGTGCTGCTGAAGGACTAGCGCTTATCCAGACGCAGTGTTCCACGTGGAACATGTACGACTGATCCTTTGCTGAGAGTTGGTTGATGTTCCACGTGGAACACATCGGCTATCCCTCCGAGTACCACACCCTTCAGGTACGATTTGCCCAAGCATCCTTTGAGTGTTGAGGAAAACCCGTCATGACCGAATCCCCCATCTCCCCGCATCACATCCCACTCCCTCGAGTGATTGCAGTCGCTAACCAAAAAGGCGGCGTGGGCAAAACCACTACATCGGTCAACTTGTCGGCCTGTTTGGCTGAATTGGGCTTTCGAACTCTTCTGATTGATCTTGATCCCCAAGGAAACGCCTCCTCGGGCGTGGGTATTGAAACCCGCGGCATAGAAACGTCAATTTACGATGTCCTCCTCAATGATGCGGCGATGGAGGACTGTGTTGAGCCAGCAACGGTAAAGAACCTGTTCGTGGCACCAGCCAACCTTGATTTGGCTGGAGCAGAAATTGAACTAGTTAACGAAATGGCCCGAGAGCATCGCCTCAAGCGGGCAATTGACCAGGAACTTGATCGATACGACTACATCATTATCGATTGTCCACCCTCGCTCGGGCTCCTGACGGTGAATGCTCTCGTGGCGGCCCGCGAGGTCCTAGTACCCATTCAATGCGAGTATTACGCCCTTGAGGGGTTGGGGCAACTTTTGCGAAATGTTGACAAAGTGAAGAAGAACCTCAACCAAGAACTCCAGGTGAGCACCATCGTTTGTGTGATGTACGACGCTCGAACCAAGTTGTCTAAAGCTGTTGTTGATCAAGTGCGAGAGCACTTCGGCGACAAAGTCTGCAACACCATGGTCCCCCGTGATGTCCGGCTATCTGAGGCTCCAAGCCATCATCAGCCCATTAACTTGTACGACCCATCGTCAAAAGGCTGCATTGCCTATCGCTCAGTGGCCAAGGAGGTATCTGGTGGCACGTCGCCCAGGGCTCGGTAAAGGACTCGATGCGCTGATCCCTAGTGGGTTCGGCGATCCGAGCACAGATAGCGCTCACGCTAAAACTGGTCTGGTAGATATCCCAATAGGGGATTTGTCCCCCAACCCGCACCAGCCGCGAGTGCATTTTGATGAGGAATCATTGACTGAGTTGTCTGCCTCAATACGCGAGATTGGCGTTCTGCAGCCACTCCTGGTGCGCTTGCTGTCGGATGGCTCCTATCAACTCATTGCTGGTGAGCGTCGTCTCCGAGCGGCCAAGCGTGCGGGGTTGACAAGCGTCCCAGCGATAGTCAAGACCACTGACGATATGTCCTCGGTTGAACAGGCCCTAGTAGAAAACCTCCACCGACAAGACCTTGCTCCATTGGAAGAAGCCTCGGCCTATCAGCAACTGATTGACGATTTTTCTTTAACTCACGATGCCGTGGCCAAACGAGTCGGCAAAAGCCGAAGTTCAATTTCCAACTCCTTGCGACTTCTTGGACTCCCAGCAGCCATTCAGGCATTTTTAGCTGATGGCAAGTTGTCAGCCGGACACGCCAAAGCACTTCTCGGAACGCCGGATCGATCATTCCAAGAACAGTTAGCACGGCGAGCTGTCACCGAAGGGTGGTCGGTTCGAGCCGTGGAGGATGCCATTCGTGATCGCGGCGGTGACATTGATGCGGGGGAGCGCGAAAAATCAGAAACTGGGACCTCAGGAACGGGGACTGAAACTAAGCCTCGCAAACTTCCTCCGGCTGGACTTCTAGAACTGGAAAGCAGAATCTCGGAGTATCTCGCAACCCGAGTGTCGGTAAAGATGAGCGCCAAGAAGGGCGCAATCACTGTCGAATTCGCAGGTCTTGAGGATCTTGAGCGCCTGTATTACTTAATGATGGGCGTCCAGCCCTTAGATTAAGAAAAGTCTCAACAACTAGTTGAGACTTTGAGTGTGGGGGATAACCCTCTAGTCGCGAAAGAAGGTTTCGCACAAGGTGGGGAAAAGACTGTGGATAACATATTGGATATGTCTCTTTAAGGAGCCCAAGCCGATAACGCTAAGAAAATAGCCTCGGCGATCCGAGCACTTTTCGCAGTCATCATCCGCACGGGGCCCAAGGTCACTAAAACTGCTGGCATTTTTGTTTCTCGCAAAATTGGTAAGCGCATGCCTTCGACAGCGATACGTGGAACCACATCGCGTAAGTGTCTTTCCATCAGTTGTGCTAACGAACGACCACCGGCAGATTCAAAAGAGGGGACCGCGTAATAAGAAATGCGCGATTCGCGTTCGGGTGAAGATTCAAAACCCACGTACACATCAGCTCCGAGGAGATTGGCAGTTCGACTTTGGTCAGAGGCGTGGCCGTCAGGCAATTCAATGAGCATTGCGCCGTGTTCTCGCAATGCTCCGTTGAGGGATTGGCGCAACTCATCAAATTCCCCAAACTGCCCGACAGCAACGCGCCGCCCGACTAAAGGCTGACCGTAACGCGCCTCTTCGGCATCGCGAACATGGGCAATACCAGGTCCGTCACCAGTCATGCGCGACAGACGGCGCAAAACGGCGACCGTACTTTGATGGCACACACCATCAACTTCAAGGCCCGCATTTAATTGGAAATGATTCAATGCACGATCGAGTTTTTGACCGAAAATTCCGTCAATGCGCCCGCAATCAAAACCCAAGCGGGACAAGATTCGTTGTAATTCTGTGACATCATCGCCTCGTAAGTGTGGGCTACGCAGGACGAGCGGTCGATCACCTAGATTCCACCACGCCTCTACTAAGGCAGTCCATGTATCTTCATCACACAGACCAGTTGCGGGAAGACCGCTCTCTGTTTGAAAATCAACCACCGCCTGTTGTGTATGAGCGCAGTACACATCAGCGGACGCGATGTTTGCTGGCAAATAGCCTGCAACACCGAGGCGCCGTTGTAGTTGACGAACAGCCTCACCCGAATCTCCGGGGGCTAGAGCCATTAGACGAGAAATTCCTCCAGCTCCGAAAGAAGCTGTCCTTTGCCTTTAGCACCCACTAGGCGCTTAACAATTTCGCCGTCTTTGAAAACCAACAGTGTAGGAATACTCATCACTCCGTAACGCTGCGCGATATCGCCATGCTCATCAACATTGAGTTTGGCAATGGTCACTTGCCCAGCTTTTTCAGAAGCGATTTCACCAAGGATGGGAGCGATCATCTTGCATGGTCCGCACCATTCAGCCCAAAAGTCAACAACGATTGGGGTTGTTGATGAGTTGACTGTTTCATCAAAGGTTCCAGAAGTGAGTGTCACGATGCCATCGGCCATGTCGTGTCCTTTCATTGATGTTGCGAGAGAACTGATCCTACCGCGATTGTTTCAGTGCTGCTGTTCAAGCCAACGTTCAGCATCAAGGGCCGCCATGCAACCTGATCCAGCAGCGGTAATGGCTTGACGATAAACGTGATCCTTCACATCTCCGCAGGCAAAGACTCCAGGAATATTGGTATATGTGCTATCTGGTCGAGTGATTAAATAACCATTGTCTTCCATGTCAAGCACACCTTTAAAAACATCCGTATTCGGGCGATGTCCAATGGCAATGAATAATCCAGCCACAGCCAAACTGCTGCGCTCTGCGGTCACAGTGTTCTGTAATGAAATTGATTCAAGTTGATCTTTGCCGACAATTTCAGTGACGGCGGTGTTCCACAACATTTCAATCTTCGGATTATTGAGAGCTCGGTCTTGCATAATTTTGCTTGCCCGTAACGAATCGCGTCGGTGAATGAGCGTCACTTTTGAAGCGAATTTTGTGAGAAAGTTTGCTTCCTCAATGGCGGAATCTCCGCCGCCGACGACAGCGATTTCCTTACCTCGGAAAAAGAATCCGTCACATGTTGCACAGGTTGAAACACCGTGTCCTATCAGGCGTTCTTCGGCTTCTAGGCCAAGCATCAAACTTTGCGCACCAGTGGAAATAATCACTGAATCGGCTGTGAAAACTTCATCGCGAACATGAACTTTGAGTGGGCGTTCGCCGAACTCAATCGACGTTGCCTTGCCCGACAAAAATGTGGCCCCAAAGCGCGCTGCCTGATCTCTAAAGCGCATCATTAATTCGGGACCCATAATGCCTTCGGGAAATCCGGGAAAGTTTTCAACATCTGTTGTCAGCATCAGTTGACCACCAGGTTGATCGCTCGTGCTGCTCGGTTCACCTTCAATAACAAATGGGGCGAGGTTGGCGCGTGCGGCATAGATGGCCGCAGTCAATCCAGCGGGACCCGAACCAATAATGATGAGATGGTGATGAGTGGACACTTACACGCCTTCCTTGCGTTGGCGCTTGATCATCAAGATGGCGCCGAGGAGTACTAATAAAGAACCAACGATGAGATGGGACATCCATACCGCTGTGTCGTGATCAAAAGGCCACTCAAGAAGATTGATGAGTCCCCGCGAAAGCCCAACCAGAAGTAATACAAGGGCCATGACTCCGAGGAAAGCAATCAATAATCCGAATACCAAACCGCGGGCGATCATCACAATCGGCTTAGTCGTACGATTGCGAACCTTATCGATGCTCTCGACAATCGTCTGCGTGAACTCTGTAGCCCAATTTGGGTCGGTGAGTGGGTTGCCAGCCATGGGATTGAGGCTAGCCACGAACCTGAGTTAAGGCACGATTGTCGCCAGCAGAGTGCAATCACTGAGGCGATAAATAGCAATACCTTGGGTCACATCAAAGTGAATTTCTGCTGGTTGATCAGCAAATATGGAAATCGGCGACCCGACAGCAACTGCTGGACGTAGATCATCAACACACAGGGCGTCCATGACGGTTGGGGGCAATGCGCCTGGCGCAAGCCATTCGTCGAGCAATGTTTTCAGTTCGCCTTCATTACTGATGACCTTGAACGATGAGGGGTCAGCCTTTGTGTCGACACCTTCGGTCTCTGGAGCCGTCGCGTCGGCCATCGGCGCAGCACTCTCGGGTGCGGCGCTGTCTGTTGCAAGACTGTCACTGACAGGACTGTCGCTGACAAGACGGACTTTTGACGAAGACTGGTCAGCCTGTTCAGAGGGCGAATTTTGATTGATCGCTACGCCGACGATGGCCACACAGGCCGCCGCCGCGGCCAATGATCCGATAAACACGACCAAGCGTCGCCGACGCAGAGCAACAACTCGCCCTTGCGACCTTGAGAAAACTGCCTCCACTGCTGCCTTGATCGTTCTTTGATCAATAGCCACGACCGATGACTGCAGGCGCAGGCGTTGCTCGGCGAATTGTGCGATTCGCTGTTGCACCGCCGAACGAAACTCTTCAGGAACCTGCTCAAGGGTCATTTCTGCGTCAAGACACAGACTCGCGAGGCCGTCGATATATTCCGGACTGTTGGGGTCAATGGTGTTGAGGTCGTCGTTCATGAAGGGCTTTCGCTGTCGGGTGTTTGACGTTCGTCACCGGGGTTTTGGTTCCCAAGAATCTCCGTTAATCGTGCTCGGCCGCGAGCGATACGCGAACGTACGGTGCCAATGGGGACATCAAGGACTCGGCCAATTTCTTCGTAATCCAAATCGGCTACATCGCGAAGTACCAGCGCAACGCGGTATTCCTCGGGGATGAGCGCTAGGGCTGAGGAGAGTTCATCGTGGGCATCAACGTGTGAAAATTGATCCTCAGACCGCGGATCGGCAATATCCGGGGCTTCGCCGTTGTCTTGCCCGAGGAGTGTGAGTGGGCGTCGTCGTCGTCTTCGCAATTCGTCAAGGGCGGCATTGGTGGCGATGCGATAAGCCCAAGTTGAAAACGCCGAACGCTCATCAAAGGAAGAAAAGTTTTTGGCTATCGCTATCATCGCGTTTTGGGTTGCATCATCTGCATCAGATTCGTTGCTCAAAATTCGCCAGCAGACGGCGCGCATCATTGAATAATTGTCGTGCAATAATTGCTCAAGGGAGGCCATGGCCGTCTTTTTCAGGGCGCGTTTGTGACGCTGATTTCACTGATGTCGCCGCGGTATGGGTTTTTGTTGCTGCAAAAGCCACTGGCGCCAACTTTCCTCAGATAGATCAATGCATATTGGTTCGGCGTGCTGAATGTAGCCGAGATTGTCGAACCCGTTGAGTCAGTCCCTTCCCAAATCGGCGAGCCCCATAGGGCCAAATCGTCATTATTTGTGTTTGAGGCGTATACCTCAGCCTTCCAATCACTGCCGAGAACCCCAACCTGTAGTTGGGCCAACACTGAAGCGTTGATTTGCACAACTATTCCGACGCCACTTTTACTACCAAAGGTTGAAGATTGGTAGCAATCGGTGGACCATGCGGTGCTTGGGTCGCCATCAGTCATGTTGGGCAGGAGATCTGGGTTCTCTTCACCATCATCACCTTGAGGGTCAAATGACTGAATTCCAGTTATTTTAATGGGATCGTTGTTGGTCGTCACATCGCCCATCGTGGTGACAGGCGCAATGATCTCTGGGTTGCCGCTGTCGAGGATTTTAGGAATGATCAGCAATGCAAGAAGTAAGGAGACGACTCCACCGCCAATCAACAACGGCGATGGCCTCCACCTCTTCTGTTGGTCTGCTGGAGGCGTCGGTTTTTTACCTTCTGGCAACTGGGACGGGTGACTGGGGGTCGGCGTGCGGATTGTGCCCGTCGGCGTATGGTTTTTCGGGCGAATCACCTTGCCTGGTGTTGGGGTGCGGTCGCGTTCGGCCCGAGGTGCACTGGTTGTGGGTTGGGATTTGCGGGCATTGATGACTTTTTGAATCGCTTCGCCGGCTTCTCGAGCGTTTGCGTAGCGATCTTCGGGTTCGCGGGCCAACAATTTGTGGATAATTGAGGTCACTACTGGGTCAACATCTGGCCGCAAGGTGGCTAAGTCGGTTGGATCGCGGTGCAGGCGAGCGAGGGCGATATCGGTGTCATTTTTACCGACAAAGGGCACCTTGCCAGCGAGGCATTCATAGAGCACCAGCCCCAGTGAGTACAGATCAGCGCGTCCATCCAATTGATCGCCGCGGACTTGTTCAGGTGAGAGGTACTTCGCTGTGCCCATCATGATGTTCTCACTTGTCAGATCTTCATCACCATCCAAAATTTTTGCGATTCCAAAATCAGTGAGCAACACTTCATTTCGTTTACTAATGAGGATGTTCCCGGGCTTAACGTCACGGTGAATGAGGTCTTGTTGATGTGCGGCGTTCAGAGCGGCAAGCACATAGAGGCCGATATGTAAGACCTTGCTGACACTTAATGTTTGATCATGATCTAGTTCTTCACGGAGGGACCGCCCGTCGATGAAGGCCATGATCACTGCCAGGCGACCATCATCTTCGATCGCATCGTGAACGGTGACGATACTGCTGTGATCTAGCTTCGCGGCAGCAATTGCCTCTCGACGAAAACGCTGAGAAAGCGTTGATTCATTGGCTAAATGAGGCTTCAGAAGCTTGATAGCGACAATACGACCAAGTTGCAAATCGGTGGCCCGCCACACGTCTGCCATTCCACCATGGGCGCGAATCTCTTCGAGACGATAGCGACTCGCGAGAACAGTTCCAGGTTGCGGACTAGAGGGGTGAGAGGACGAAGACATACTTGAGAGGTAACGATAGTTCTCACGACTAGTTCCTCAAGGTAATACCGAGACCAAGCAAGATCTTGGCATGATGACAGCGTTGCTATGGGTTTTCGAAGTAGGCAACGCCGATAGTTCCGCGTCCGGCATGGGAACCAACGACCGCTCCAATTTCACCGACAATGATTTCACCTTCGTAGACGGTCTTCAGTTGAGCTATGAATGCATCAACATCTGAACTTGCGGCAGTGAGAACCGACAACTGACTGATTCCAGGGTGGATCATTGCTTCACGAACTTTGTCAACTAGAAAAGTCAGAGCCTTTGAGCGAGTGCGGACTTTGCCACCCTCTTGGACGCTGCCGTCGCGCACCTCAATGATCGGTTTGACTGAAAGAACCGACCCCAACATTGCCTTGGCCCCGCCGATGCGACCACCTTTGCGGAGATTTTCGAGGGTATCGAGTGCCCCCCACACTTTACTGCGAATTGCAAGATCCCGAGCCATGGCCTCAACTTCGTCGATCGAGGCGCCACCTTGAGCCGCACGGGCACAGGCGATCACGATTGATCCGAGTCCCATCGTGACCGTCCGACTATCAACGACGCGGATGTCAAGTGATTCTTTCAATTCTTGAGCGGCAAGCTCAGCGCTTTGCATCGTCCCAGACATTGCCGATGACAAGTTGATGATCACAACTCCAGTAGCTCCCTCGCCTCTGAGTCGTTCAATTGATTCCTTGAAGCGTCCATGTGACGGGGCAGCAGTTGTTGGTAAATCAGATTCGGTGAGGCATCGCTCCCAGAACTGGCTGGTTGTGAGTTGCTCACGATCAATCAGTTCATCGTCACCGAAGCGAATGAAGAGTGGAACGACTTCAATACCAAGTTGTTGCACGAGAGCGTCGGGTAAGTCACAGGCACTGTCGGTGATAATTCGTACGCAGGAGTTCACATGGAAAGATTACTCCGCGGAGGCAGTATGAGTATGAGTCGCGGTGTTAAGCGGAGTGTGTGAGATTCAGCCTCCGTCGCGAGGCTCTACGCAGGTGAAATATCCACCAAATGATCAAAAGTAGGAGCGCTAGACCTGTGACTAATTGCCCTAATCCTGCCAGTGCGTTGACTCGCGCCGTCGACGTGATGGAGCGACCGATAGTTACATTCCCACTCGGGCTGAATAATTGCAGACTGACAGGAAAACTTCCGTTGCTCTTTGCTACGACTGGAACCTCAATTGATGTCGTCATCCCTGAGGGCAGCAGCACAACTTGTTCCGCGGCGGTGAAGGCGAGTTTTGAACTCGTGAGTCGTACTCGCACTCGCACGTCATAGTCATTGTCATTGCGCAGTGAGATCCGTAGCGAACTCTGCCGACCTCCGAGGGTGAAGGTAGTTGAAGTTGGGGTGGATATAGCTTCTCCTAAGAGAAAAGTCTGCAACCAAATAGCGTCGACATACGACTGTCGCTGTGTATTACTGAGAGTGCGCGCCGACATAACGCTCAGCAAGTCTTTCCACTGTGCTGCTTGCGCATCACCAGGTGTCAGCATCGAAGCGTAGGCATCAACTCGTTCCTGAGTTTGCGCAAAAAGTTGATGACTTATTGGGGGAACGTCTGCATCTTGTGCAAGGTCTAGGGTGAGGCGTGAGCCGTCTTTTATTTCATGGGTCATAGTGCTTAATAGATCATCAAGTGAAACAAAGGTGATCGCCGAGTTTGCGTTAAGAGTTGCTTTTAACGCAGTCAGCATGGCCGTTGACGGCAACATTCCAGAGTCCGTGCTGAGAATGACACCGTGATCGCGAGTGGAGAAATTGTCAGCGGTTAACTCAGCGCCCAGCATCTTGAGTTCGGCCAATATCTGCTGAGCAACAAGGTATGCGCCACCGCGTGGATTTTGCGAACCACGAGTGAGTGCTGCGCTCAGATTCACATCAACAAAGGCCGCGTCAATGACTCCACCATCGGGCAATTGCAATTCAGCAAGGCTAGTTGGAGGATGATTTGCATCTGCACCTTTGGTTTCCTGTGAGGCTTTTCTCAGCATGACGATGTTGCGGAAACCTAGATTACGCAATGTCTGCGCCCCACCTCCAAACAATGGAGTTTGTTGGAACCAGATCTCGCGATTGGTTTTAAAGGTCGGCAAAAGCTGTCGCAGAGTATCTTCCCCCAGACGTAATTGGTCAGTAAAGATTGACTCAGATTGATCTGTGAGTGCTTGGTTGACATCAACATATGTATTGCTCAGAATATTGAGAGACTGTGCTGACTGCAGGCGAGCCAAAAGATCACCATCCTCGAGTGTTGAACGATCAAGGCCCTCAATGAACTCGGGGCGTATTGCCAGAGTTATCGGAGTAGTCGACAAGTCTTCAAGGGTGGCAATAGTTTGTGCTGTTGCTTCGCGGTCGCTGTTGCTGATCAGTGTTGA
Organism: Actinomycetes bacterium; assembly: GCA_037147055.1. Taxonomy (GTDB): domain Bacteria; phylum Actinomycetota; class Acidimicrobiia; order Acidimicrobiales; family Ilumatobacteraceae; genus Casp-actino8. The sequence goes on along the minus strand of JBAWVW010000011.1, from coordinate 11,565 downwards.
TGAGTCATTTTGCCGAGTGACATCTCCATCTAGTGAGCCAATCAACGCCACCCGCAGATCGTCTTGGGTGTTAGGTGTCGTGATTTTCGTACCAAGACGCTCAACAAAAGTTACCAATTGACTGACAACGGTTTTGTTTTGTTGTAATCCAATGGTGATTGGGTATAGCCCAGTGGCGGACATTTGGAGAGCATTCGTGGTTCGGGTGTTGATCTCAATAGGAACAGCAAGATTGACGCGTCCAGTGATCGGGTCCCACAGAGACGAGATGTCAACGACAACGGTGTCAATAGTTTGAGGAAGCGAGCCATTGACGGCGTCTCGAACATCGTGGCGAGTTTTGACAGGCTGATAAGAGGTGACCACTATCTCTGTTGGTTGACCGCTGTCTGCGTCACCACCACTGAGAGATAGGGAAACATGGAAAATACTTCCTTCATTGCCAGGCACAAATTGGTCTTGGCTGATCACGCTATTGATTGATCGATTGATGGCAGCGTGTGCCGGCATTGTGTTTTGGATTCCTGTCAAACTCAACCCAAAGATGCCACAAGCGAGGAGCAGGCGACTATTCATGACACAACCTACGCGTCCCACTGCATCACTCGCAGAGTTTCAGGAAGTGTTGCGAATCCCAACCGATGGTACAAATCTAAAGCCCGTTGGTTGTCGAGATGGGTGTTTACTAAAATATCGTTGACGCCAGCTCTGCTCAACCACTTTAAACCGTCCTGCAATAACGAGGTGGCGACACCTTGACCGGCGTGTGTTGGTGAGACTGCCAACCTTTGAATGAAACCAGCAGAACCATTACGCCCTGTGATCATGTAGCCAACAGGTTCATCGGCTGAGGTGAGCGCGAGGCGGATGCGATGGGTCGGTGTCGCCCGACAGGCTTCGCGAATGCCTAGGGCATCAAGTTGCCAGCCAAAGTCAAAGGCGTCCTGGTCAATGCGCGCCGCTATGTCCATTGAGCGAACTGAGCGCAAGGCGCGCATTTCATGATGTGGCGCGGGGCTGTCAACCTTGTTGCGGGCTGGAGTGCCCAAACGCAAGAGGGCTAATTGCTGAATTTCATAAAAATCCATCACTTCAAATTGTTTTGCGGCTTCGCCTGACAGGGCACCTGTGCGGATAGATGTATATCCCTCGGTCCGCAAGGTTTTCATCCACTCATGGAGCGATGAAGTTGATGGGGCAACGGTGTGATCAACGAGGACCAAGTGGGCGATATCTGGTCGTCCCGGCCAATGTCGCACGCGCGCCGAGATATGTCCATCATCCAGTAAACGCGGTTGAGCGGTGCTTTTTGATCGTCGAAAGGCGCCCATCACTCTGTTGACGGTAGTCGCCCGAAGTGGTTTTTGTTAGCGTTCTCAGCAATGGCAATTCTCTTCGCTACTCACGCGGCCTATCTCGATCACCTCAATGGCCCGCGCCATCAAGAACGTCCCGAGCGTTTGGGTGCGGTCATTGATGGAGCCCGTGAGGCTGGTCTCGGTCAAGCTTTGGTTCCACTTGTTCCACAGGCGGCGACGCGAGAGCAATTACTGAGGGTTCATACACAAGAGCACGTGAATCGCATTGAGCAAGTCGTTCAACAAGGTGGAGGTCGCTTAGACCCCGATACTCGTGCCTCAAGTGGTTCGTGGACGGCTGCGACTCTGGCTGCTGGCGCGGGTTTGACGGCGATTCGCGCTCTGCAAAGTGGACAAGCAGATTCGGCGTTTTGCGCTGTGCGTCCACCGGGCCATCACGCCACACGTAGTGAGACGATGGGGTTTTGTTTGTTTTCTAATGTGGCCGTGGCTGCTGCGGCTCTTGCCGACGCGGGTGAACGGGTTCTCATCGTGGACTTTGACGCACATCACGGAAATGGAACGCAAGATGTTTTTTATGATGACCCACGAGTGATGTTTATTTCTTTGCATCAATGGCCGTTGTACCCAGGAACTGGTTGGTATGACGAAACTGGTGTTGGTGCGGGCGTGGGATACACAATGAATATTCCATTGCCACCCGATTCAAGGGGTGATGTGTACCTTGCTGCGTTTGATCGTTTGGTTCTTCCGATCAGTGAAAAGTTTGCACCGACCTGGCTGATTGTCTCTGCTGGTTTTGATGCCCATCGCAGTGATCCGATCACCGAGATGGGATTAACGGCCGGCGATTATCCGCTGATGATGCAGCGTATTTTGCAATTAGTTCCAGCGGGTCGGCGCTTAGTCATGCTTGAAGGTGGTTACGACCTGGATGCATTACGCATGTCAGCAGCGAGCACTTTGTCGGCAATGGTGGGGGAGTCACACACCGATGAGAAACCGAGTAGCGGTAGCAACGATGAAGCCCGAGAGATGATTACCACGATTGAATCTCATTGGTCATCCAACGAACTTTGGTGACTTGTACAAGCGCCGAACTCTAGGCACTTGTCCCGTACCACTGCACGAGACCACCGTGTTCGGGGGAGAGTTCAAGTTTTATTCTTTGCTGGCCCGTTGCGCCACGCAAGATAATAATTGCCGAGGTGCGACTTTGTGCTTGAATCTCCTCGACATGTAGACGACCACACTCGGCGACAATTCGCTCAGTGGCCATCTGTCGAATCGTGAATGAGGCATCGAGTTCTACATTGTCAGCAAATAACGCTCGTGCTTGATCGTCGTTCCAGTCATTGAGTAACTCAATCAATTGCGTGATGCGCTGTCGTAGCAGGGGTGTGAGTGGTGTCATGGGTTGATGAATGAAATCAGCCGAATGAAACAACTTCAAGACTCGTTGAGTAAAGACTCCCATAGGCGCATAGGTCACATTTGATAAGCCAACAACACCGAGACTGCGTCCAGACAGCCAACGCATATTGCTGCCATACCCAGGCAAACCACCCGAATGAGAAACGGTCATTCCTAAAAGCGGATCATCTCGCAAGAGAAGTCCAAAGCCATATCCGCCTGGGGCACTGTGGCCATCAAGTTCAACGTCACTAATAAATGTATGTACAGATTGCATCTCTCGGCGTGAGGCAATACTGAGTTGCCCAGTGAGTGAATCTTGCCCAGCGTTTGCTTCATCAAGCCAACACATCCAACGTGCGATATCGGCAACAGTGCTCCATAATCCTCCCATCGGAGAAATCTCACCGTCGCCTAAAAGTGGTGCGCCATCAGCAATGTGTGTGTCATCGGCGAAGCGCAAAGGTTCTGCCCAAGGAGCATGATGTGGTTGATCCCAAGTCGTGGCCGACATTGAGAGGGGGCGGAGAAAACGTTCATCAACATGATCACGGACTTTTCGGCCTGTGAGGCGTTCGACGACCCGACCAATGAGAGCAAATCCGAGATTTGAATATTCGAAGTTCGTGCCAGTAGCGAAAGCAAACTCGGGACCGTCGGCATAGATTCGATTCATTTCCTCAGCCGTAGCGTCAAGGTGGCGGTCGGCCCAAGCATCGTCAGTTGCCAACCCTGATGACATTGACAAGAGGTGGCGCAGCGTGATTGGTGGCGAAGAATCTGGACCGACAACAGGTGCCAATTCGGGGGCGTATAGACCCACAGGAACGTCCAGAGCGAGAACACCTTCATCGCGCAAACTGAGAACGGCTGCCGCAGTAAAACTTTTGGTCATTGACGCAATGCGGTAACGAGTGGATTGATTGGTGATCACGCCAGCTGACCCGACAAGTACAAGTTCTCCGTCTAGGACGACTCCCCATTGCATACCTGGCAAGTGCATCTCGTTGACGCATTGCTGGGCGATTTCGTCAATGAGTGGGTGGGTCGCCAATAGAGATTCGCGATCTATTTCAGCCATCGGGTCACCCTAACGCCTACATATATTCGGAGTAGACGGATGAACGAGTCAAATCCACCACATGTCGACGAAAAGAACCCCCTAACTATCCAGCCGACCTCATAGCCTGACACCCGTGGTTCCCGATCGCTTTGCCCCAGTACTCGCAGAATTAGCCGAGGTCAGTGAGTTATTTCGTGCTGCTGATAAGCGTTTGTACTTGGTGGGTGGCACTGTCCGTGACCTGCTTGGAGGCCATACCAGCACAGCCATTGACTTCGATGCCACGACAAACGCGCGTCCAGACGAGATCAAGCGTCTACTGAGTGGCTGGGCCGACGCGATGTGGACTCAAGGAGAAAAATTCGGCACGATCGGAGCACGCAAAGGCGATCGGGTTTACGAAATCACCACGCATCGCGCCGAGGCCTATCACCCCGATACGCGCAAACCAGATGTTGAGTTTTCTGATGCCATTGAGATTGATTTGTCGCGTCGCGATTTTACGATCAACGCTATGGCTCTCGAACTGACGAGTGATTCACCAACTTTGGTTGATCCATTTAACGGCGCGAGTGACTTGATGACACGCACTTTGCGCACGCCCCTCGATCCAGACATCAGTTTTAGTGATGACCCATTGCGAATGATTCGTGCCGCGCGATTTATTGCTCGTTTCAACATGAAGCCCGTTCCCGAGTTAGTTGAAGCGGTCAAGCAATACAAAGACCGTTTGGAGATTGTTTCAGCAGAACGGATTCGCGACGAAATAAATAAACTCATCACCGTTGATTCCCCGAGCGCTGGCCTGTGGTTTTTAGTGGATACAGGTTTGGCAGATAATTTCCTCCCCGAACTTCCGGCGATGCGTCTTGAGCATGATCCCATTCATCGCCACAAAGATGTCCTGACTCACACACTTGCGGTAATCGAGAACGTACACGCCGACGCCAATGAATCTTTTGATTTCCGCATCACTCGGTTGGCGGCCTTGTTTCATGACGTTGGTAAGCCTGCAACCCGTGGATTTATTGAGGGCAAGGGCACCACTTTTCATATGCACGATGTCAAAGGCGCCAAGATGACCCGTAAGCGCCTCGTGGCTCTGCGATTCCCTAATGAAGATGTTGTGGCGATCACGGAACTGGTACGCCTGCATTTGCGTTTTCATACCTATGAAATGGGCTGGAGCGACTCGGCGGTCCGGCGTTATGTCAATGACGCTGGCGTGTTATTAAACGAACTCAATGTGCTCACTCGCTGTGACTGCACGACGCGTAATGAACGCAAGGCCGCTCGTCTATCGCAACGTATGGACGAACTCGAAGAACGCATTATTGAACTTGCCGCCAAGGAAGAACTCAAGTCCATGCGGCCAGAATTGGATGGTTTGGCAGTGATGAACCGCCTTGGGCTACCCGCTGGTCCCATAGTGGGTAAGGCTTTAGCGTTTTTATTGGAGATTCGGCTTGAAGAAGGTCTGATCGGTGATGAGGAAATCGGGCGGCGACTGGACGCATGGTGGTCCGAGCAATCTGCAGTTGGTTAAGACACGCTGGGCTGATCGCGGGCTAATCTACATCCGATGACTGCGAATAAGGAGACCTTTGGATCTGGATCATTACGCGGCGTGGCTTCGTTTCGTGCTGGATTAGTTGACCACCGTCTTGAACGCCGCCATCTCATCAACGAATATCATCGTGGCCGTTTAGGTCGTGAAGAGGTATGTGATGCTCACCCTGAATTGATGCGCGCGGCGCGCGGTATTGGCAAACGGATTCAGACAAAGTGTCCTATTTGCGATGCCAGTGAATTGAGTTTGGTGACGTATGTTTTTGGACCTCGTTTACAGTCCCATGGAAAAGTCGTCGTTGATAATCAGGAACTTGCTGAGTTTCATCGTCGTCCAGAGGAGTACACCGCCTATGTCGTCGAAGCTTGTTGCGGTTGTCAGTGGCATCACTTAGTTCGTGTGCTCCCCATCGGCGGACAACGACCGGACCGGAAAGTGGGTTAGGCGATGTTGAAGATGGGTGGGGGAAATCGTCGTGGACGCAAGCGGAGTAGTTGGTTACCTTACGAAGTCAGTCGCCGCATGCAGCGCGACACGGTCATTGGTTTGGGAATGGTGCTCGCAAGCGCGCTCGGACTTCTTGTCTCTGGGTCAGCAACTCACGAATTCAGTGTGAAGTTCGTGGACGGGTTGCCGCAGATGAGTGATGGCTCGCCCTGCCAGTTGTTGCAGGTTTTTCCGTATGACAACCCAACGGCTCCCACTCGGGCGATGGTCGACTGTGGCGATCACAGTGGTCTTGGTTTCCCCGGAGTCGTGCAGTATTTATTCATCGCTGTCCTAGCGGTGGGAGTTTTGTTGCTGATGAGTGCAATTTTTACTTTGCTCTTGGCCTCTCGTATGCCGCGTGAGACCTTGGCTGTGCCGGTGACTGTCGTAACAGTTGTGTTGGGTTTGGTCGCGATCCGATGGGGTCTGACCGGGGACTCCCCAGCTTTGGTTTTTCAGGGTTTTCGTCCAGGATCGATAACCGGCTATCTGCGTTCCGGAGGCGCCATGACGGTGCGCGAGGGGGCGGTTTCTTTTGGGCTGTCCTTATCGGCGGCGTCAATGGTGCGTCTGACCCGCCGCTAGAGACCATTGTCCGTTCAGATCATCCGCGTCACACCCCTCTGAAATAGTTGTCCGTGTGAGGTTCCTTGTTTCTCCCGATACACTCCTGAGGTCAGTAAATACCCTGCCCCAAGCAGGGGCCCCGATGCCGGAAACGCCGTCATCGTGTCCGAAGGGAGTCACACGCTCATGATGCGTGCATACGAGTTAATGGTCATTATCGACGGATCAGTAGATGATGTTGTCGCTCAACAGTGGATTGCCAACATCTCTAAAGATGTCGTGGCCGCTGGTGGATCCGTCCACGGCAAGGTTGATTTCTGGGGCAAGCGTCGTTTGGCGTACCCAATCAATAAAAAAGAAGATGGCTACTATGCCATTCTTAATGTTCTTGCTCCAGGTGGAGCTCTTGACGAACTCGAGCGAGCAATGCGTATCGCCGATGACGTCCTTCGGCACAAGTTGATGCGTCTCCCCGACGGTGAAGCGGCCCGTCGTGGCCTCGTCGCAGCTTGAGCCTTGTCTTCGGACCTGTTCTTTTCAAACTCCTAGGAGGAAAACATGACATCTAATAACATCACAGTCGTTGGCAACCTGACCCGCGATCCCGAACTCCGTTACACCCAAGCGGGCAAGGCCACGTGCACAGTGGGTATCGCCGTTAATCGTCGCTATCAACTCAATGGTGAATGGCAAGAAGCCACCACTTTTATGAATGTTGTGGCATGGGATCAACTCGCCGAAAATATTGCTGCTTCACTCACCAAAGGAACCAGAGTTTTGGTATCGGGTCGCCTTGATGTTCGTGAATATGAAGCCAAAGAGGGCGGCAAGCGGACCTCGGTTGACATCGTTGCTGACGAAGTTGGACCGACCTTGCGTTGGGCCACCGTCAGCGTTGAGCGCACACCACCAAAAGGCGGCGGTGAAGGCGGATCAGCTCCTCGTCAAGCGGCTCGTGGAACAAGTTCAGCGCCTACATCAAACGCAGGCAACGATTCGCAATATGGCGACGAAGAGCCATTCTGACCTGCGGTTTTTCGCATTAACCACTACTTAATTCGCAACTCACATATCGACATAAGGAAACAATCATGGGAAATAGCACTTCAAAGAAGCCAGTTCGGGGCCGTGCTCCGAAAGACAATGGTCGCAAGATCAAGAAAAAGGGCAACCTTCTTGCGGCTGAAAAGATCGAGTACATCGATTACAAGGACATCAACCTCTTGCAGCGTTTCATGTCTGATCGATCCAAGATCAAGGCTCGGACATTGAACAGCAACACCGTTCAGCAGCAGCGTGAATTGGCAACAGCCATCAAGAACGCCCGTGAGATGGCCTTATTGCCTTACACCAAGCGAGTTGCTTCATCGGGTCGCGGCGGTCCTCGTGGACCTCGCGGGCCGCGCAACTCCGAGGGCGGCGGCCAAGATCAAGTGAAGAATGTTGATGCCGTGGTTGACGCTGTCGATACCGGTATTGAAGTCGATTCCATTGAAAACACAGCAACCACCGAGGAGGGCTGACCATGAAGATTATTCTGCGTTCTGATATTCGTGGTCTTGGCAAGCGCGGCGACATCGTTGAAGTCGCTAAGGGTCATGGTCGCAACTACCTTCTGCCTCGTGGTTTAGGCCTCAATGCTTCCGATGGTGCTGTGGCACAGGCTGCGTCAATGCGTCGTCGTCGTGATCTACGCGATGCAGCGGACCGCGATTCGGCTCAAACTATTGCCTCAACATTGGTTGCCAAGGTCATCGAAGTGAAGGCCAAGGCCGCTGGTGTAGAAGGTCGTTTATTTGGTTCCGTGACGGCAGCCGATGTTGCAACTGCTGTTCTGGCTCAGACTGGCATTGAACTTGATCGCAAAAAGTTGACGTTGCCTGATCACCTCAAGACTGTGGGCGAATACAGCGTGACTGCAAAGTTGCACAATGATGTGCAGTTCGCGATCAACATCAACGTCGTCGCTAAGTGATCATCGCGGACTCGGTCCGCAACAAGTGTTCATGAGGGCCTAGACCATCTGGTCTGGGCCCTTTTGTTATCCAGGTGAATGACTTATCCCCAGTTTGGTGAAGTTGTCCACAAGTAATTCACAGTGTTTTACCCCTAGCGATCAACAGGGTGGATAGGTCAAAGTAGGAGCAATGGCAAACGGATCATCAGACGGATTTTCAGGAAGTTCAACCCGCAGCGGCAGAGATGACCGCGATAGGGCGCAACGTCCAATGGTCAATCGCGTGCCTCCACATAACTTGAGTGCTGAAGAATCTGTCTTAGGTTCAATACTTTTGTCAAGAGAAGCACTTGACCTGATTGCAGAATTGGGTCTGCACGTTGAGCACTTTTACAAACCCGCACATCAACATATTTTTGACGCCATTCGCGGACTGATGGCGACTGGCAATGGTGTTGATGTCATCACGGTGTCTGATGAACTGCGTCGCGCTGGACTACTTGAAGAAATTGGCGGACTCCCTTTCCTATTGGGACTTCAGAACTCCACCCCACTCGTCGGCAATGTGGCTCGCTACACCAAAATCGTTATGGACACTGCGGCGCTCCGACGGCTCATTGGTGTGGCCAGCGAGATCGCAGAAATCGCTTATACCGAACCCGACAATGTGGCGAAGGCCCTTGATGAAGCAGAAGCCCGTGTTTTCGCGGTGGCCGAAGAAAGAGTTGTTGACTCAACACGACAAATCAACGAGTTATTAATCACGTCAATTATTGAACTTGAGAAGCGCTTTGAGAATAAGACTTCCCTAGCAGGCGTCGCCACCGGTTTCACAGAACTTGATGACACAATTCTTGGGCTACAAAAGTCCGCACTAATCATTGTTGGTGCTCGCCCGGCGATGGGAAAAACCGCTTTTGCATTGAACATTGCGACTCACGTAGCGCAAACTTCCAATCTCCCAGTATTAGTTTTCTCACTTGAAATGAGCCACACTGAATTAACGATGCGCTTTTTATCTAGTGAAGCGCGAGTGAATCCGAAGAACCTCCGCACGGGTGCAATCACTGAACCTGAGTGGAGCAAAATTAATGCGGCGATCGGCCGACTCGACAATCTGAAATTATTCCTTGACGATAACGCCACGGTGAGTGTGCTTGAAATTCGCTCTAAGGCGCGGCGTCTGAAAGCCAAGTACGGTGGCCTCGGCCTGATTGTTATTGACTACTTGCAATTGATGAGTGGTACAACAACAGAGAGTCGCCAACTTGAGGTCAGCGAGATCAGCCGAAACCTAAAAATCTTGGCCCGTGAATTAGAAGTGCCAGTGATGGCCCTCAGCCAGCTCAGTCGAAAACTTGAAGAGCGTCAAGATAAGCGCCCACAATTGTCCGACCTTCGTGAGTCGGGCTCTCTTGAACAAGATGCCGACATCGTGATGTTCCTCCATCGACCAGAGGTCTATCGCAATGAAAAAGGCGACAGTGCTGAGAACGCCGAAAAAGGTGTGGCCGAAGTGATTATCGGCAAGCATCGTGCTGGACCTTTAGGAACGATCAAGTTGGCATTCTCCGGCGAATTCACGCGCTTCGACAATATGGGCCAGGGTTACAAATCTGGTCCACCCGCCAGCGAAACGTCCTAGACGAGTACATGCCTCAACCCGAGGGCAGTAAAATTGGGTCACCCTCTGGCTGCCAAATTTTGGCACCGAATGCTTTTTCCATCGGTGGATTCGGGTCAAGTAACAATTCAAGAGCGTGCGCTTTTTCTTCTGGCGTAAAGTCACGGGTTGTGAGGCAGAACTCCACAGTGTTGCCTTCGGGATCGCGAATATAAATAGACCGACAAAATTCGTGATCAACTTCCAGCACCGTTTGACCGTGTGCACGCCAGCGTTCGCGGTGCCGTTCAAAGTCGGCAACAGTGGGCGCATCAAAAGCTAGGTGATTGGCCCACCATGGCAAACCAGCGCCCTTATTGAGATTGGTTTCGAAACCTTCAAGAGAGTCAACGTGAATCTCCCAAAAAGCGATCATCCCTTGCTCACCCGAACCAGTCTGACCAGTGGAATAAAAGAAGTGCTTGCTGTATCCACCTTCTGGGGTGGGCGCGGTCACGGTCTTCACGAGTTCAAAGCCCATGACTTCGGTATAGAACTGGTAATTGGCCTGAGTGTCATGAATGGCGATAGCGACGTGATGAAAACCCATAAGCGAAGTATTACCGATGAATCCCCTCTGCGAAAGACCAGAGTGACCAGAACTGGCAAAGTTGATACTTGTTGACCCATCTGGCAATGGCACAATGGTCAGTATGTTCCTTGGCGATGACCTCTTGAAGTGGATGGTGTTGGCTTTAGGCGGGGCATTATTCGCTGGCAATGTGCTGGCAATGGTGAAACCACCCCCCAATCCACAAGAAGGGGATCTTGCGCGTGCGCCCCTCAAGCGCAGCATATTTATGGCCTCACTCGGCTTTATTGCTGCCGTGTGGGCACTGGCCTCACTGGTGGCTTAAGGAGCAGATGCATGAGTGATCAACGGCTTCAACAACAACTCAATTTTCTGATGGAGATTGATCAACTCAAGCAAGTCGAACGCCAGACGGCCATCACCGGTGGTTCGCGCCGAGAAAATACTGCCGAACACTCGTGGCATTTAGCGATGTACGCCTTAGTTCTACAAGAGTGGAGCAATGTTGATGTTGACATTGCTCACGTCTTAGCTTTGTGTTTAGTACACGACATCGTAGAAATTGATGCGGGCGACACTTTTGCCTATGACACCACGGGCTATGCCGACAAAGACGCTCGTGAACAAAAAGCCGCTGACCGTTTATTCGGTTTATTACCTGACGATCAGCGTGACCGCTTGCGTTCATTGTGGGATGAATATGAAGCTCAAGAAACACCAGCGAGTCAATTTGCCAACGCCGTTGATCGTATGCAACCAGCGATGTTAAATCATCACGCCGGAGACGAGTCACCATGGAAACGTCATGGCGTGAGTTACCCGCAGGCGCTGAAGCGACTGTCACCCATCGGCGATGGCTCAACGACGTTATGGCAACACACGCAGACATTGATCAATGAGGCGCGTAGTCGAGGTCATCTCACCGAAGGTTAGTTATGAAGAGTGAATGCCTTCAATGGCGATCACTGCACCATCAACAATGGTCAGCAACA